>JAEHHG010000018.1 GCA_019248075.1 Candidatus Gracilibacteria bacterium S5_H10
GAATGGTTTATCATTATCTCTTTCTGGCACAGGAATATATTCATCCAATGCTTTAACAAGTTCCCAAACACATTTAGCGGCTCCTTCTTTGTCAGCTGGATTTTCTAATGCTTTAAGTGCAGAACCTCTAATGATAGGAGAATTTTCATCATAATGATTTTTTTTCAAAACATCTCTGATTTCTTCTTCTACAAGATCCAATTCATCAGGATCTGAAACCATATCACATTTGTTTAAGAAAACCACGATTTTAGGAACATTAACCTGGTGAGCAAGAAGAACATGTTCTCTTGTTTGAGGCATCGGTCCATCAGTAGCAGCAACTACAAGAATAGCTCCATCCATCTGAGCAGCACCAACGATCATATTTTTAACATAATCGGCATGTCATGGACAGTCAATATGAGCATAGTGTCTTGTTTCACTTTCATACTCTACGTGTCTAGTGTTGATAGTAATACCTCTTGCTTTTTCTTCTGGTGCATTATCAATTGCATCAAAAGCCATTGATTTAGCAAATCATTCAGTAGACAATACTGCAGTCATAGCAGCTGTTAATGTTGTTTTTCCATGATCTACGTGACCAATAGTTCAGACATTAACATGAATTTTGTTAGCCATAGATAAATATATTAAAAGTTAAAATAAATATACGATTTTTAGATAAAAAAAATACGTGGGCTGATAACATACAAATTTCGTTCGTAATTGCAATAGAATTTTTAGCAATTTTAAACAAAATACTGATTTCGATCGATATGGTAGTCAATAATTTCTAATGAAATTATGCTATCACTCTTTTCGAAACCATGCTGCTGTACATAATTAATTCCCAAAGGAATCATTGTATTTACAGCATATGCTAAGGTCACACAGACCTTCAGGGGATGATCGTCAATACGTTTACTACAACTTCAGCCATCCACCTAGCCAAAGCTTACAATTGTCGAAATCTTCAAATTTCGGGGATGCGGGACTCGAACTCGCGACCTCTTGGTCCCAAACCAAGCGCTCTAGCCATCTGAGCTAATCCCCGGCTAGACTTGAATTGACAACGACCAATTGTAGAATAATTTCTTGGTGGTTTTATCCACCTCTATGTGGTTTTATCCACCTCTATTTTGGTGGGCATGGGAGGACTCGAACCTCCGACCTCGTCCTTATCAGAGACGCGCTCTAACCAACTGAGCTACATGCCCATACTAATGGTGCCAGGAGGCAGAATTGAACTGCCGACACAAGGCTTTTCAGGCCTCTGCTCTACCACTGAGCTACCCTGGCATAAATAAAGAAACAAATAGTGAAACATTTTCATAGTAAGCACACATTCAGCTTCTCATATGCATATATTAGGTATTTTGCACATACAAAAAAAATAATCTGGTTGACTGTATAACAATATCATATACAATTTCAAGCAAAAAACTAGAAAAATTACTTGTTTCAAAAAAAGAAATAGGTAATACAGGGTAAATATATTACTTTTTCTCTATGCCTATGAAATATTTTTGAATTACGCAACCGTCAAAAAAAAGTTGGAAAAGATATCTCAAATATACAAATGGAACTTTTGTGATTCTTATCGTGATATGTTTTATATTTTTTACGTTTTTTGCAAAGATCAGCGGAATTTTGTTTACAAAAAACAAAATCGATATCTTCAAAGAAGATCTAGGTCAGATAGCATTTTATTTTTGGAGTGTTGATAAGGATCTCTCAAATTTTTTAGTGACCTTAGATGACATTATCCAAAGCTATAGCAAAGGAGACAATGTGTTTATCACCAAAGAAAAAGAAATCAATACCTGCCGAGAATATATAGAAAAAAATAAAGAATATCTCAAAAAGATGGGATTCTCGAACTATGATAAACTGATAAACTTTTTTTCTGATCTCAAAATCTATCAATCAGAATTTTTTGAACTCTTGGGAAAAAATGAAGCATTCAACTATCTTATCATTTTACAAAATACCAACGAAAAAAGACCTAATGGTGGATTTTTTTGATCATTCGCTTTCATAAAAATCGCTGAATGACATATAAAAGAACTAGAAATCGTCGATTCTTATTATCCAGACTTTATCGCATATAGAACACGTATCACCGCACCTGCACGAACTTCGCCTTTCTTACCAGATCGCAAGATAGGATTCATTGCAGGAAACAAGTTTTGATTTAGCGATATTGACGGAAAAAATCTCAAAGACCTCTACGAATTGATGTTCAATAAGACCTATGAAATGTCCAAAGTTCAGCAGACAATGCAGCCAGATCTTTACGAAAAGCTTTTGCATCAAAATATTAAATGAGTGATATTTATTAGATCAGATCTCTTAGAAAATTTCTTTCCGACATTTAAACAAAAAGCGCAAGAACGACAATTCCTCAATGCTTCCATCGACCTGATCAGAAAGGAAATCCGTGGAAACAAAAAAGAATTATACATCAAAGAAATCAAACAGTATTTTGACAATCAGAAATCAAATATTTTGAAAAACGTTATCAATAGATTTGACGAAATCGCAAACAAACAATATATCACTATGTACTTTTCCAATACTTCTACCGGATTCAATGATATCCTCAACAAACACAATGTAACAAATATATTTGATCCAAACTACATATATTTTCGAGATACCAATGTATCGTACAACAAAATCGACGGATTTATTACCAAACATATCCAAATCAATGATGAACAAGGAATACTACAAAAAGACAGCAAGAATGACATTATAAACATCAGCGATTTGAAAAACGGAAAATATACGATCACGATCTATTACAAATTTGCTATACCCGACTATTATCCAAGCTTCATCCAAGACTTAGAAAAAAAATATGAAATTCAGATAACTGACAGAGAAATGGCAATCTTATGATTAAAGTCAGGTATGTACGAAGAACCTGGACAAGGTAAAGTAAGGAAACGACGAGAAACCAAAGCACAAATATATCTACCACAATACATCACCGTAACCAACGTAACAGGAGACATTTATTACCAAGCGCCATTTTACGCACCATTCGCCAATGGAGTCTTTTACCAAGCTGGAAGTATAGAAAACAATAGCACAAGAACAATCAAGATAAATATAGAAATCAAAAAGACACAATAAAAAAAATTATATAAGCTACCTATCCTTGGCAGATGCATGACCAGAAACTTCCCAAATTCGAAGCGGGTAATTTGAACGAACCGGAATGGGTCCCACGGTACTTCACCGTGGGTTGGAGGTGAGATAGAAAGTCCTTCATTGTGAAACGACAGTTTGTTGAGTTTGCATCTGCCTTGATCTTTTTGGTTACTTTTGGCACCTGCCCCGCAAGTGCGGGGTCCAAGAGAAAAAGTAACTGAAAGAAATCTAGCGAAGCGTTTAAAAAATTGATAAATCTTTTATAAATCCAAAAAATAAACATACTATATATAGTATATAAAAAAAGAGAAGAAAATATTTCAAAGAAGCCAGAAAAATTTGGCTTTTTTTCTATTTCAGCATACAATTGAATAAAGGATTTTTATCTTACAATACATCACTATGGCAACACCAGATATCGGACCTGTAAATGCCGAATACAACAAACAGACAGCAGCTGAATATGATAGGTATCTTCAACAAGAAATCAAAAAAGCACAGACAGAAACAGAAAAAGAACAAACGGATTTAAAAACAGTGACAGATTTAGAAAATCTGAAAATTTCGGCAATCAGTAAAACTATTAAAGAAAATATATATAATCCAAAACTGACTATTTCTGCGTATCAATTCACCAATCAAGAAAACTACACCAACACGGATTTCAACGACAAGACCGACACTTATATTAATATGAACAGCTCATTCCGTTATATCAAATATAATATCGGAGGCGCAGGAATCTTGTATAATCAACTACAAGAAGGAAATAATTTCACAAAAGATAGTCCAAAAAAAGTTTTTGAAAGTATCAAAAATCGTCTCACACAGTTGGGATTCAACAAAAAAATCAATGAACAAGGAAAATTGGAATCTTTCGATATCCAAAACGATCAGGATATGCTGTATGCAATAGGATTTTTTCAAGCATACATAGAAATGAAATCACCAAACACAAGCAAAAAAGATTTCAGGATAGGACCAAAAACACTGACTGCACTTTTGAATAGTTCTAATCTATCTAGTAATACAGAACAAACACCAATCACAGAACAGACAGAAGATATAGCAGAAACAATAACGCTCAAGCCAGTAGATATCATGGGTCAGAAAATAGTAAATCCTTATATGAATTCTGAAGGGAAACTATTGCCACGCACCAGTGAACAGATAGGAATCAACCAAAAAGAGCAACCAATAAGCACGATTCCAACTCCAGAACTCAAGCAACCTACAACAACAGAAACTAATCAAGAACAAGAAACAAACAATTTGTCCAATGAAGGAATTTCACAAACGAATAAAAATACAGAAACCATAATCCCAGAAGAAACACAAAGTCAAACCAAACAGAATCAATATGAACAAGAAATTATAAACACAATAGAAACTATAAATACAATAGAAACAGATTTTCTCAAAAAAGCAGAAAAACCAACATGAGAAAATCAAACTAATCCAATGATAAAATTAACAACACTTTACGACCATTTATTCAAGGAGTTATCACGATCAGAAAAAAAATCAAAAATCAATGAATTAAAACAAAAAGAAGATAAATATCAGACAAACGATCGAAGATATGAATATTATGCTGCATTAGTAAACAGTTACGAATCAAAAATGAAAGAAGAAACAAAAGAAAAAATTGGGACATACACACTAAATATTATAGACACTACAGGAAAAAGCATACCATGATATAGTTTCCAAAAAGAAAACGGAAAAAACAAAATAATTGAAACAAACAATAGTGATGAAATCACTTACAAAACAACAATAATATCATGACAACGGGATCTATTAGAAAATCGAAGCAATATAGACAAAATTATTGTAGATATACAATACAAAGAAAATGGGGACGTTATAGAAAAATCATATACCAGCACACAGAAATGAGAAGAAAACAATACATATACAATACACTCACAGAAGGATGGAATAATAACAATTATCAAAGAAACAAAAAATTCAGCAGATAAAGAAGAATCTATCTCGCAGGATCCCGTTTTCACGGAAATAGATGATTTAAGTAAACTAAAATCAACAGAATACTATACAGATCGAAAAAAACTCACAGCAGAAAAAAAGACTCAAGTAAAAATCATCTATCAAAAAATTATGAATAATCCAGGACAGGAAGAAGAAACAATAAATGCTATCCAAGACAAAGATGTTCTTGCAGGATTGAGAGACGTAATAACTAAAAAGATCAGAATGATTAGAGAAGAAAATCAAAACGATCCAAACATCAAAAGACTAAACGATATATGGCTCAAAACAATGATCAGAAACAATTAGTTATTATGATCAAAATAAACAAAAATACTCTGGCATTTTTACAAAAAGACAAAACAAACTTATCTATAAAATAGACTTGACTTTTTATAATATTTTTGTATATTATAAAAAAAGAAAAAAATAAACAAAACATACAATCATGAAAAAGTTTTTTTTCATCGCCGCAATGATACTACTGGTAAGTAGTATTTCGGCACAGGAAAGCAAAAGCACAACACAATCTGCCCTGTGCAATGCACAGGATATGATCAGTAACTACCTGATCAACAAAGGATTTCACGGCAATAGCACCTTAGACATAGGAGCCGAGTATGACTCATTAATCATTCCGATCCTGGTCAAGTGCTTAGCTGACGACATCTATGCATGGGGATCGGTCATGGAATCGGATGCCAAAACGGGCAAATACAAAAAAATCCCGCTCACATTCGAAAAACCTGAAGGAAATGAATATTTTGTACCAAAAAAAGCTATCAAGCAGTACAAGAAACTCATTGCGTCCCTCAAAAAAGAGTTTTTTACAAAAAGAAAGGACAATACCGTAACTGCCATTCTTTCACAAGAAAACCTTGAAACGAAATTGAAACCGGTGGCAAAAACACTTAAAGATCAATTCCTGGAAAACATCAAAAAGGCATCAGAGTAAAAAGATCAGTAAACATTATCATTTCAAGGCGACCGTTATTCGGTTGCCTTTTTTTTATAAAACCGTATACAACTCATGAAGACCTCATTCCGGCGGAAAGTGTTGCAGCAGGAATCCATACTCATATAATACAAACAACATCACCATAATTTAATCATATAATCGTTCAATATGAAAGTAAAGATACCAAACATCACCCATGCGCTCTGTGTCGATGCTTCTTGTTCGGGCAATCCATGACCTATGGAATACAGAGCGGTCGAGTTGCATACACGAAAAGAAATATTTCACTCGCCTATTTATCCGACAGGAACAAACAATCTTGGAGAGTTTTTGGCAATTTACGATGGTATCCGTTACATAGAAAACCTAAAAAACAAAACAAAAACAAAAAACTCGTCCCAAGTTCCAAGTCCCAAGTCCCAAAGTAGATACGAATGTATCTTCAGTGACTCAGAGACTGCACTTGCGTGGATGAAATCCAAAAAAATTAAGACGACCCTCAAATATACTGAAGAGACAAAAGATTTACTAGAAAAAGTACAAGAAGCGATTACATGGATCAAGACGCATGATTTCGATATTCCTATACGCAAACGAGAAACAGAAATTCGATGAGAAATCCCGGCAGACTTCGATAGAAAATAGAAGCAACATACCATCAGTCATCACGAACAAAGTGCGGCGTCCCTCGCAATGACAAAAAAATAGATTTTTTATTAGTTAGTTGAACATATGTTACTCAGCAACAAATATAGATATATCTGACTCGATTTTGAGACAACAGGACTTGACGTCACCAAGGACGAACCAATACAAATTGGGATCATGGAGATCGATGAAAACGGAAAGATCATCTGAGAATATCAATCACTCATCAAACCAGACAAAAAAACTGACGAACTCAAACATATCGTAGGATTCATCACAGGATTATCTATCAATGATCTGGAAACTGCTCCGACAAGAGAAGAAATCTTGCCACAGATAGAAAAGTTTTTTGGAGAAAATACGATCATCATCTGACACAATATCGGATTTGATCTCAATTTTTTGAATAAATATTTTCCATCGCTCAAGTATCACATCAAAATAGATACGATGCAAACAGCACAAACGATAGTACATTATGCACAGAGTTACGCACTGGAAGTTTTGATCGAAAATATCAAAGAGGAAAAAATATTTTCTCAGATATTTCAAGATCAGGATCATGGAGAAGAAAAATCGCACGATGCATTTTTTGATACAAAAAATAGTCTCAAACTTTTTCTCTATTTCATCTCGTATGTGTACGAACTCATACATACATATCCTAGCCTTGTGCATATCATCATGCAAACAACAGACATCATAGGGGAAATATTTGAGCTCAAAAAATACGAAAATACGCCAAAGATAGCAATCAAGTTTTCTGCACTAGAAAAGATGTCTCCCAGCAATATCGGAATATCCAAAAGTGAAAACAGTATCGATACCGACAGCCTAGAAAATCAAAAAAAATATTACATCGGCAATATTCCTATCAAGGAATTACTGACAGCTTTGGCGGCAAACAAAAACATCATCCTCACATTCCAAAATATTCAGAAACTCGATATCGCCAAAACAGTGCTAAATGACTTAGGAATCAAAAACATAGGATTCACGAAAGAAGAACAGACCATCAACCAAGAGACATTCCAGAAATTTCTCAATAAAGGAACATTCAGTCAGGAAGAATGTATGTTTGTCATCAAATATCTGTCACATCTCAAAAAATGACTTGGCGTTTTGAACCTCAACAATCCATCAGACTTCAAGATTTATTATTACATCAAAGATACCAGAAATCAGACAAAATATCCGATCATACTAACCACACATCACGGACTGTTTGCTGCGATGGAAAACAACGAAGAAACGTACAAAGACTACGATATCTGCTTTTTCGATACTGAGCAGCGATATAAGACGTATAATTTTTTTCTTTCAAGCCCCATCGATCTCTATTATACCTTAGGTATTTTGGAATCATTTATCTATCAGCAAAAGGTAGACAAGCAAATCCAAGGAAACCAAAACAATTCAGAGGAATTGGAACAATTCGTAAATAGTTTCCAGATATATATTTGAGTCATATTCAATGAAAGCACCAAGCTTTTCATGAAGACAGAAAACACTATGCTATCTCACGATCCGATCATAGAGCATGGAGATTTTTATAAGACGAATCTCCTGCGAAAACAGATGATGGAAAAGAAAGAAACACTCAAAGATATACTTTCTCCAGAAAATTATCAGCTACTCACCAAGCATTTTGATCAAATACAGCATATTTTCAACAATGTCGTCACTATCACCAAGAGAATGTATGGAAACGGAGATTTCTATTTCACTTACAACGAAACACAAAAGTTCACTGACCGAAAAGAATTCATAGATATTTTCAAAAACAAAGTAATATTTTTTAGCAATACCAATACACAATTATCTCCTCTGATAGAGAGAGAAACAAAAAGAAGCTTACAGACTATCAAAACTATTCCGCCAGTTGTAGACAAAATAGTAAACTACATCACCGAACAAGCAGAAAAAGATTCGGAAGAAATTTCCTATTTTATCTTTTCACCAAAAAAAGAAGAATCCAAAAAAATATTTGAAGATTTATGCAAAAACGATATAAACAAAAAAACCATATTGCTTGTAGAAAATATTACAGGTGGTATCGGAAAAAATATTTTCAAAGCAAAACAAACAAAAAATAAAATAATAATCTGATGATATAATTTTATTTTACATTGCTACGCAAACAAGATTTCATTCAAAGAGATCATTCTTTTCAATGCAAGAGGACCAAGCGAACAGAATATCCTAGATGATATCAAGCGATATAATATTTCAAACTAATCATGCTCAAAAATTTTACCACATATAAGACAATAACAGGAACAGAAGTTCGTATAAAAGAAGCTATAAATCGCAAAAACATGGAAAAGTATTTCGGAAATCAGATACTGCATATTCTATGAAAAACAGTAACTGAAGAAGAAAAACAAGATGCATTAAAAGATCAAGACATCGTGATAGGATGTATAGATGATATACACAATGCTGTAGGATATCGACATAGACAAAGTGGAACATGTGTAAGTGTGACATCAAGCATTACCAGCGAACAAAAACTATCAGAGCTTAGAAAACAACTTTTTATCAAAAGCAAATAACCAATTATTGTGCCCATGAAAAAAAAAGCAATCACTATTATCAAATTCATCATTTTTACCACGATATTTTATTTGTTGCTAGTCTACAATGTTTTTCGCATTTGAGAAAAATTAGCACCAATCACAAAAGATTATGTAGAGATCACAACTCCGACAGAAAATCAAAACATAGAAGAAAGTTTTTATCAAACAGAGACAGATGAAGAAGATTGAACTGGGCATTATATAGCAGGAAACAATTATGATAAACTCAGAGAAAGTTTATGCAAAAGGATAAATATCTGCGACAAAATACAATTTAATGGAACATATTCTCCTTACGAAAATTATAGTTACACAAGAGCAATAGCAGGGATAGTAGATTTTATCGACAAATATAATACACAAGACAAAGCCATTGATGAAAGCATCAAAAACATCGACATCAATAAAGATACAGGCAAAAGAAGATGATATGCAACACGAGATAGCATTATTCTCAACCTTTGATCTGTCTGATCCAAAAAAGAATTTGCAGAATTATTGAGTCATGAAATGTGACATATTACAGATCTTGGATACTTACAATGATCTGCGATCACCAAAAACAAAGTTTTCACAGAATTTGGCAAAATAGTATTTGCCAAGGACGATATATCTTTAAGGTTTTATAGCTATTCACGAGACAGTGAAACTATCAGAAAAGCTGATGCCAAGAAAAAAAACTTTTGCAGCGGATACGGAATGAGTGATCCTTTTGAAGATTTAGCAGAATGCTTCAACCTCTATATCAATCACAATATCTTTTTCAAAGAAATAGCAAAAAAAGATAACATTCTCAAAAAAAAATATAATTTTATTGCAAGCATATTTGATGGAAAGTACATGAGTTCAAATAATAAAGAGCTAAGTTTACTCACGAAAAATACTACACGAAGACCACGAGATACGACAAAATTAAGCAACTAAATACACAAAAAGTGAACATAAAAATTTTTAGCTTTTCGTTATCTTATTTATGCCAATCATCATAACAGGAATTATATTAACAGTTTTTGGGTTACTTTCGATTTATAGCGTAAGCATCCATGAAGCGTTTACTACGACACTCAAAAGTGGTGACCCATCAAATTATTTCTATTTTTTCAAACAGATAAAAAATATTGTATTTGCATTGATTGCAGCAGGAGCGATATATGCAATACCGATAAAATTTTTCCAAAAACACAAACATGTAACTATACTAGCTATTATTCTTATGGCACTGCAAATAGCAGTATTTATACCAGGAATTTGAGCGACATATCATGGAGCGAGAGGATGGATCAGTATACCATTTCTCCCAAATATCCAGCCAGCAGAATTATTTAAGTTATGATACGTTCTTTTTCTTTGATGATGGTTGATAAGAAAACGCGACAAAGTAAACACCAAAGAATTTTTCATTTCATTCATCATCCTCAACGCACTTCTTTTCTTTGTGTTCTTATTGATTCCTGATCTTTGAACAGTGATGATTCTAGGTATTGTTGGATTGGTAATGTGTCGATATGCTGGAGCAAAAATAAAATATATACTGCGGATTCTGCTGTGATGATTAGCAGGATGACTTATTGTAGGAAGTGTAGCATGATTAGTCAGCGATAGATTCTCTTACATCCAAAAAAGATTCACGTATTTTTTGAATTCAAGCGTCGATCCGCAAGCAAGACAAATTTGATGGCAAAATCAGCAAGCATTACTAGCAATCGGATGATGATGATTACTTGGAAAGTGATATGGAAAATGATTGCAAAAATTTGGATTGATTCCAGAAGCACAAAGTGATTTCGTATTCTCAGCATTTTCAGAAGAAATCGGATTTGTAGGAAATATGTTTTTGCTGTGATTATACCTCTATATTGGATACTATTTTTTGACTCGCGTCCGTCACATCAAAGACGATCATAAAAAAATGATAGGGATTGGAATTCTTTCGTTAATCCTAATTCAAGCGTTTGTAAATATCTGAGTAAATGTTAAAATTCTGCCAAATACAGGATTGACGCTGCCATTCATTAGTTACTGATGAACAGCGCTGATGGTGAATTTTATGGAAATCATCTTGCTGTATAAAATACTCAAGAACAAATAAAAACACTCCTTGTGATAAAATCTTTGGCTCACGATAAAATGATAAAAAATTTATCGCGAATATAATGAGCATTTATCGCAAAGCATTTATCACGAATATAATGAGCCTTTATCAATGTAATGAAATCATGAACATAGAGATTGATAAAAACAACCTTCTGACCATTTTCAATGAAAACATTCCGCAGACAAAAGAATATACTTACAACGTTAGCGGCTATCTTTTTTCTGATTATGACAAAGGAATCATAGTTCTCCACAAAAAAGAATGGAAACTCATCAATCTCAAAAATTTTGGAGACAACATGAGTGTAGTGTATGTAAAACATTCAAAAACTGATATGCAAAACAAAAAAATTGATGAAACACTACTCCATGATGCAATGAAAGTATTTCAATGATTCGATGAAGAAACAGGTAAAAAATACTACTTCATACCAGGGTTAGGAGAAGCACAACAACAAGAAAAAAACAAGGTATTCAAAGCACTAAGTACAGCATATGAAATCAAAAAAACTGATAAAGGCATGATCATAGAAACAAATGAAAATGAAAAAGAAGAAAGTAGTAGCATAGGAAAATTTTTTGGGCTTCTTCTTTTGTACGGAAAACTTGAAAAGAAAAACAACGAACTCATAGCGATCAAGATTCAGATTCCGCTGTTTGGGCAATATCTCGCTCAACAAGAAATCTTAGACGAAGAGATCAAAAACCTGCAAAATGAATGAATATTTTTGAAAACAGATAAACTACAAAACAAAAACGGTATGGTCTATCAGATCAGCAGCAATGATTATGAATTGCTGGAAATATTTGCAAAATGGTACGAACCAGTTGAAAAGTTTGAGAAAATCACTAAACGTGAATTCACACAAGAAATGAAAAGTAAACTGATAGAATTTTTGCAAAGCAATCCAGAGATTCCGTCAGAAGGAAAAAATGATGTAATAAAACAAATACAAACAGGAACAATAAAACTATTAACAAAATAATTGAAATGAATTTGAAATTTATTTATCCTCGAAGGGGCAATTTATAATTTAAAATTTAGAAACATAAGCACAAAGTTTTAAAATTACAAATTCAAAATTTAAAATTGTAAATTAGTGATATTGTGGGGCGTTGGTGTAGTGGTAACACAACAGTCTTCGGAACTGTTGTCGGGGGTTCGATCCCCTCACGCCCTGAATTTAAAAAAATTAATTATCCATAAATACACAACAGTCTTCGCCCCGCAGTACTGCGGGGGAACCCTGTACCCCTCGAACTAATTAATTAGCAAAGTCGCTAATTTTTTTTATTACAAAATTTTTGATACATATGATCAACAAAAGAATATATTGCATTAGTTTAGCTATTTAGTAAAACAATTACGTTATATTTTTTACTTTTTTATAATATATTTCAATGAAAGTACTTTACTGGATCATGTTAATCCTTTTAGTAGTAGGAGGTGTAAATCGAGGTTTATACGCTTGGTTAGATCTCAATCTCGTAGCTAAATTTTTCCCAGATGTAGTAAGCACAGTAACTGATGCTACAGGTGTAGAAACTACAGTAACAACCATGAACATGATTGCAAAAATTGTTTACTCTGCAGTAGCGGTAGGAGCACTTTGGACGCTTATCGCAAACTTCGGATGCAAATGCTGCAAAAAAAGCGCATAATAACTAATTTTCCACACACAAAAGACTCCTTCTCACGAAGGGGTTTTTCTTTTTTTATAAAAGATTGACATTTTGGTATAAATATATAAACTCTTAATTCAAAAAATAAAGATTTTTTATAAAATAATTACCTCTCATGAACTTTGATTTTTTTTCAGATAATTTTTTTGGACAACCTTCACCTAAAAGAGAAAAAAAACTTGAGAATCAAGATACTCAAACAGAAACCAAACAGACAAATGACGCCATAGGAAAAGATCTATTAAAAGAACTTGGACAAGGAAAGATTATAACAAGAAAATGTAAGAAAGATACACAAGAAGAAACAACAGAAAGCGAACAAGCTGAAATCAGAAAACTATTCTGAAAAAATGAAGTCAATTTTGATTAAGAAAAAAAATATTGCAACCAACAAAAAACACATATATGGAAACAAAAAACACAACAGATTTCATAACAGAAATCAAAAAAATCATTTCTGAACAACTGGGAATCGAGATTTCAGACATAACAGATGAAAAAATTTTTGAAACAGATTTTAATGCCGATGGTCTCGATATTGTAGAGATGTGGATCGAAATTGAAGAAAAACTCGACATCAGCATATCTGATGATGAAATTGATCAAACGAAAACGGTCGAGGACATGATCAAGATTGCAGAAGCTGCGAAAACAAAAATCAAAAAAGAAAAAAATCTCGACACAACAAGTACGATCTTACTGATCATAAAAGAACAACTCAATTGCAAAATGTCCGAGATAACAACAGCAAGTAACCTGGAAAACGATCTTGGTGCCGATTCACTTGATAAAATGGGCATCTTTGCTGAACTTGAAGTGGAATTTAAAATCAAGATTTCTGAAAAGGAATGGAAAGCATTTGAAACGGTCGGGGACATCATCACATATGTTACCAACAAAATAGAAAAAAAATAAGATCTTAGCGGAGTATATATGACTCCGCTTTTTTGTTTTTAAAAAAAGCCCAAGACAACTTACTCTTGAGCCATTATTCCATTAACTATGCTACAATGCCGGATGCTCGCCACGAGATAATCGAGACATAATTCCCGATTCTTTTATAATCACGTTATTCCCGCTTTCGCGGGAATCCACCTTACCATATAACCAACTGGATTCCCAATCAGGTCGAGAATGACGTAAGAGACAAGAGCTGAAAATGACGTATTTAATCTTTTAAAAAAAATCCCCTCTTTATCGATTCAAAAATAAATCAAGAAAATTTATTTTTTCAACATATCTTTTTTTCGATCCTCAACGATCTTGTGGAGATAGACAATATTGTGGAGGGAAAGCAAGATACCACCCAGCATCTCTTTTTCTTTGATCAGATGGTGGAGGTACGCTTTAGTGAAATGTTTGCAGGTATAACAACCACAATCATCAGTCAGCGGAGTAAAATCTTTGGTATATTTTGCATTATTTATTTTGATGTGTCCATGAGCCGAGAACGCTTCGCCATGGCGTCATAGCCTTGTCGGTAATACACAGTCAAACATATCAAATCCTTCTTCTATCGCATGAGTAATATCTTCAGGAGTTCCGACGCCCATCAAATATCTCGGCTTGTCCGCTGGCAATTTTGGTCAGACATAAGAAACAATTTCACGGATGAGTTCTTTACTTTCTCATACACTGACACCACCGACAGCGATTCCGTCCCAAGCATAGTGCGAAAGAAAATCTACCGATTGCTGTCTCAAATCCAAATGTGTTCATCATTGTACGATAGGAAAAAGCACTCCACAAACATCATCATATTTTGGCTTCAAATGCTCGAAGGCTCTCTTTGCTCGACGATGAGTGGTCTGCATATGTTTTTCGATAGTCTTTTTGTCAGCTCAGGTAGGAGAACACACATCCAACACCATCATAATATCTGATCATAAATTACATTGGATATCGACAACTCATTCCGGAGTGAATTCATGTTTGGATCCATCATACGGTGAGCGGAATTTTACACCATTTTCCGTCAGTTTCATTTTTATTTCATGACTGCCTTGATCCTTTCATCTTGTTCCTTGTCCCTCGTTTCCGAGTCAAAGAGAAAATACTTGAAATCCTCCACTATCTGTCAAAATAAGCTTATCCCAATTTTCAAAAGAATGAAGTCCTCAGGCCTCTTTTATTAGCTCATCACCAGGACGCAAATACAAATGAAACGTATTCGCGAGAATCAGTTGAATCTCTGGCAAATCACCAATATATTTTGGATCTTTGAGCATATCGAGAATCATTCCCTTGATCGTAGCCTTAGTACCGACAGGCATAAAAACAGGCGTTGTCAAGGTAATTCCATTGAGCGTTATCTGTCAAACCCTTGCATTTCATTTTTGTTTGAGTATCTTAAAATCAAGTTTAGACATCGAAAAATAGCAAAAATTAAAGTGTAAGAATGTATAGGATTATAACAAAGAAATTCAACATCGTTTGAGCGTTTTATCGTTTAATCGTTTCGTCGTGTTAGAACAAATCAAAACAGAACTCGCTAAACATTACAAACCCGAAGAAAAGAAAGGACTTTTTTTCTCGCTTTTTGATATACAAGGAAATCCGCTTACATCAAACGGAACTATTGAAACCGACAAAAATATAAACGAATTAACTGATCTTATCTACAATGGACTACTTGCTAAATACGAACACACAACCAAAACTGTCGTGATCGACATCATCCAATCATACATACAGGAAACCGATGTAAATAAATTGCTCGCGCTTCCAACAAAAGACTATGGAATTTTCTTGGTAAACATAGAAACCAAAAAATCAGGAGCGATCCTGCCAAATACGAAATGAGTCAACGACGCAAAAACCGCCCTCGGACTTATCAAACAAAAATACGGTATTAGTGGAAATGTAAGCATGTATAGTTTCAGAACAGAAAGAGTGGTGATAGGATTATAGAAAACAAGATAAATTTTTACCTACCACAATTCGATCTTTATTAGACATATGTCAGATAGTGCCGAGTTATAAAACATATCTTTAGGACTGAAAACATTCCGCTTCGCTTCACTGCACCTAACACACAAAGAATTTCTTTTTATCATTTTATCGCGAAACTTTTATCATTTTATCAATTTATCAATTTTTATGACCAAAACCCTTAACCGAGCTTTCGGTAGCCTCACAATCCTCATCGCACTCATAAACATCTTCCGAGGAAACGATCCTGGTTTCGGTATATTTCTGCTACTACTCGCTCTCCTCTATATCCCAACGACAGAGAAACTCTACAAAAGATATCTGGAT
>JAEHHG010000130.1 GCA_019248075.1 Candidatus Gracilibacteria bacterium S5_H10
TCGTAGGGAGCCACAACGCCGATTTTGTTTCCCTGCGGATCGACCAAATCCCCTGCGCAAACGCAGAGTGTGCAGTCCGGGTGCGCCTCCATATAGGTGATCTGTTTTTCAAGTTTGTCGGGACTCGTCCAATAGTCGTCCCCTTCGCAGATGGCAATATATTTGCCGCGCGCAAGCGGAAACACGTAGTGCTCCAAAATCTTGGGGTCTAGTTGGTAAATATTCTCCGCGCGATAGACACAACGAAATAGATCGGGATGTTCTTGCTCATATGCGCGAATGATGTCCGCCGTGCCGTCTGTTGAAGCGTCGTCATGCACGATGATCTCAAACGGAAAACTGGTTTTCTGCGCGAGAAAGCTATCCAGCGCGTCCCGCACAAACGGCGCGTGGTTATAGGTGTCGCATACGATGGATACGAGCGGTGTTTTATGTTCCACGAGCGGACCTCATCTTCATGGTGCCAAGCCGGCAAATGCCGTTTAGCAGCCATATCTGTTTCTTTAAAATAGCGCGCATCTGCAAGCGGCGCATGCGGGGAACATACCGGTTGTTTAGCCCTGCAAGTTCCTCATTCTGCGAAAACCAGGTGTC
>JAEHHG010000131.1 GCA_019248075.1 Candidatus Gracilibacteria bacterium S5_H10
TTCTTTTTCAGCATTTTAGTTGGAGTATAGATTCATGAAACTTGTGGTAATTTTAGGCGACGGCATGGCGGACTGGCCGGTAGACGAGTTGGGCGGCAAGACGCCGCTCGAAGTGGCAAACCATCCATACATGGACAAGCTTGCACAGGACGGCGAATTCGGTCTGGTCATGACGGTTCCGGACGGCATGAAGCCCGGCAGCGACACGGCGAACCTCTCCGTGTTTGGCTATGATCCGCAGCGCTACTATACAGGGCGCTCTCCGCTGGAAGCAGCAAGCCTTGGTATTGATCTGGCGGATACGGATGTGACGTATCGCTGTAATCTGGTGACGCTTTCGCAAGAGGACGATATTTCAGAAACGACGATGCTCGATTACAGCGCGGGCGAAATCTCGACAGAAGAAGCGAGGGAACTCATTCTGTTTCTGGATGGGGCGCTAAAGAGCGAGGGTGTACGGCTCTATCCTGGATTTTCCTATCGCCATTGTCTCGTGCACAACAATGCGGAAACTGGCGCGGAACTCACACCGCCGCACGATTTTACCGGCAATCCGGTGAAGGGGAAGCTGCCTTCCGGCACCAACAGCGCG
>JAEHHG010000132.1 GCA_019248075.1 Candidatus Gracilibacteria bacterium S5_H10
CAGGATGTTTGAGATGATGAAATGGTAATTTCATACTGATTGCTTAATGATAAATAGTAAAGAATTGCTTATGATTGTTATTGTATATTATCGCTTACTTGGGTTGTTGATATCAATGTAACTCTTAAGCTCTGATAATGTTGAGAAGTATCTTACTTTCATAAGTTTATACGACATATATCACTTGTTTGTTTTATAGATTTTATATTCTTTTCCATTTGGTGCAGCATAGACTATTGGTATAAACATGCTATCTACGGTATGTGTCCAGATTTCTTTAGCAGGGTTCCTAAGATCGATATAGGTCCTGATGTTTTGTAGTGAGTCAAAATATTTGGCGCTGGTAAATTCTTCTGCAGAGTATCATCCATATTGAGTTACAAGATGATATACTTTTCCATTAGGTGCTATATGAACCATAGGATCATTACTTGCTGATCGATGATTACTTGCATAAGTATTAATATGGCAATCTCCTGGATTGTAATAGTCTAAGTGTCTGATGAGTGATTCACGGTTGATGAAGTAATATCTGATCATCATGTCAGGAGAATAATATGCTGATTCACTATTGTCATATGCTATAGTA
>JAEHHG010000133.1 GCA_019248075.1 Candidatus Gracilibacteria bacterium S5_H10
GAAGATCCCACCCCGCGCAATACGGGCCAAAGAATCCGAGGTCGTGAATATGCGCGTCTCCGCTTTCATGCACCTTGCACACATCGATGGGATAGATTTCATACAGCCAATATTTCTTGGTGAACGCCTCGCGAACGTAGTTGTTGAGCCCGTTCACGCTGCGCTGCATGTTCGCGTTTTCTTTTACGCCCCAATCTCGGTCGTTGAGATAGTCGCCAAACATATCGTTGGTGGCACCGATCAGCGCATTGATTTCACGCGTACCGCGGCGCTTTTCACGATAGAGGATATAAGCCTTTGCCGTCTTGGCATGGCCTGCCTCTAACAGTACTTTTTCAACAAGGTCTTGGATTCCTTCCACATCGGGCGTGGCGTCGCCGTAGCGCTTCTCTGCAAGGCGTACTACTTCGTCCGCAAGCTTCTCCGAACGCTCCTCATCTGTGCCGTTTACGGCCTGTGCAGCCTTCCAGATGGCGTTTTTTATTTTAAGACGATCAAAGGCTTCCTTATGTCCGTCTCTCTTGATGATCTCCTGAAACATAGTGGTATCCCTCCCCCGTTGGTGTGCAATATCAGTTTAGCTGT
>JAEHHG010000134.1 GCA_019248075.1 Candidatus Gracilibacteria bacterium S5_H10
TCTCCGACTATGTTATCGCAAACTATCTCGTGGATGACTACGTAGCCGGCGTGTTCGCGGGCAAAACTGCTGCGGACGTAACCGAAGATATGTACGTTCCGTATTCGATGGCTATGTGGAACTTTGCGCCAGTGAACGACGACGGCACCCTGACCGGCAACGGCACGGGAACGGTCTACGACCTCACAGTTGCAATGCCCACCATCGACGATATGTACAACGAAGCGTACGCCATCTATGGCGGCGATCCGGAAACATATTGGGCAACTGAAAACGGTGGCAGCGTGGACGGCACCGACGTGCTCGGCACCGTCAAGGCCGCGTTCATCTCCGCACAGGCGGCAACCGACCCTGAGATGGCGGGCGGCGTTCCGAACATCACCGGCATCACGAAGGTTGACGATTACACTGTACAGATCAAGACCACGGGCTATGAAGCACCCGCGGTCTATACGCTCTGCGGTCTGCAGATCGCCCCGATGCACTACTATGGCGATCCGGCGCAGTATGACTACGAAAAGAATATGTTCGGCCACCCGTACGGCGATCTCTCGATCGTTCAAGCCAAGACGACCCAGCCCACG
>JAEHHG010000135.1 GCA_019248075.1 Candidatus Gracilibacteria bacterium S5_H10
GAGAGAATTCTCCGGGTGTTTTCCTATTATAATACATTGTAGAAACGAGACTTGAGTGTTACTATGATTTCAAAGCGAGGGAATTTTATGACGTTTGAAGCGCTCTATAACCGTCTGCTCAAAAGCAGCGTAAATGGAAATCTCGTGGAGGAACTGGACCTCGTCAAACAACAAGGTTATGATCCGCATCATCTCTCCTGCCTGCTCGGGCCGCAAGATCATCCGGTTGTCATTCGAACCGGCACCTGCGACTGCACCGGAGAAAAGCTGGAGCACTGCAAAGCACGCTGTTATTTTGACGCGCTGTTTGCAGGCGAAGGCGGTGTTTCCATTGATCCGAAGCGCTGCGTCGGTTGCGGCGATTGCATTCGCGGCTGTGACGCAAAGAAGCTGACGGAAAGCAGGGATATCCTGCCAGCGCTCAATGTGTTGCGACAAACAGATGCGCCAGTATACGCTATGATCGCACCCGCGTTTATCAACCAGTATTCCGAAGCAGTCACCCCCGGCAAACTTCGAGCGGCGTTTAAACAAATCGGCTTTGCAGGCATGGTTGAAGTAGCGCTGTTTGCTGATATCCTT
>JAEHHG010000002.1 GCA_019248075.1 Candidatus Gracilibacteria bacterium S5_H10
AGGAAATCAGAAACTAATGGACGCTGTTATCTATTTATTAAAAAAATATGAGATACCACTCAATACCCAGAAAGACATAAGCTTCACCTATGTTACAACAAAAAATCCTTATTATGCAGAACGAAGGACAGCATATGCAAACAAAATGATTGGGAAAACAACAAATCCAAGCAAATATATTGTCTGTGAAAGTTATATCGTGATGAAGTGATTATTGGAAAAACGAAACGTAGTATATACATCAACAAATGTCTTGGATAAATTCCGAGCTGAAGCAGTCAAAAGAAATGTCTTGAATAGATGTGTAAAAGGTAAAATTGTGACTGATAAGACCTTGTAGAAATTTATTCATTAATAATATATGCATGAAAGAAAAATATATGGAAGAGTTGGATTTTTGTATGAATCTATGGGAAGAAAAATGAGCTTGTGAGTTTTGATGAGAAACAAAATGTGATCAATGTGGGGTTCCGTATTTGTTATTAAAACTATTAACTTGAGAAGTATTACATTGAAAAGATATTCATAGACTTAGTAAAGAAGATTGGAAGAAAAAAATCACTGAAATAAAGAACAAAGAATAACTTATATAACACAAAATCCTCCAAAAGTCTGGGGGATTTTTTAGAAGGAAAACTAGTGTTTTATTGCTTAATATATTGTCATGGATGTAATAATTAGAAATGCAACGCTAAATGATCTACAAAAGGTACAAGAATTGAATTTAAAATTATTTGAAAAAGAACACAAAGAATATGACTCTTTATTAAATATGGATTGGACTTTTGGTGGAGCAGGAACCAAATATTATCAGGATAGAATTTCTGAAGATGATGGTTGCGTTCTCGTTGCTATAATTGATGACAGAATTGTTGGCTATTTGTGTGGTGGACTAACTGAAGCAGAAAAATATAGACATCTGCCAATTGTTGCAGAATTAGAAAATACTTTCGTTTTAGACGAGTTTAGGTCTAAGTGAATTGGTAAACAATTGTATACTACATTCGTTGATTGGTGTAAATCAAAAAATGTTGGTAAACTCAGAGTCGAGGCGTCTGCACAAAATGAATGAGCAATTAAATTTTATAGAAAAAATAATTTTAAAGATTATACCTTGGTATTGGAAACAGAATTATAGAAAAAATCCGCCTAGTGCGGATTTTTTTTGAAAGATGTATTTTTGTATAGTGTAATTTATTATTAAATTCACAGAAGAAATTTTTATTTATCTTGAGGAATTTTTTCAGAATCAATACCAAGACTATGTTCGTTCTCATCTCCTTCTGGAGCATCTTCTCGTTCTGTATCTGGCAATAAAGCTGAAGCCAAAGTTTCTTGTGTTTTGGCTTTTTCTTTCAAGAGATTATATATTGTGATAAATCTTTTTCTTGGTAAATTAGTAAGAATGTTTGTCATCTCTTTTATTTTTGTTTCTTTATTTTTATCGTCTAAATTAATATTAATTGCTCATCAATTTTTCGATAACAAAGTAGCAACTTCAAAAATACCTTTTTGATCATCAGAAGGTAATTCATCAAATGTCTGCCAAAATCGTATCAAATCTTTTTCCATCTGGTTGTTTCTTTTTTTTCTTTCTTTGGTAGTATTAATATAATCAAATGCAGCACCAAGAATATTTCACATCTTTAAATAATTAAAAATTAAATATATTTAAGTATAATCACATTTTCTTTTAAAGCAAATTTTTATGCTTGATTTTTTTAGTTTTTACATTGTATTCGCACCCTGGTGCGAACTTGTAATATACAAAAAAATTGCTATAGTACATTTAATGTTTATTTAAGGTGAATAGTTAGTATACTCTATATATTTTACGACCTATACTCGCAACCATGCAAACATTCTTTCAGGATATCGCAAAACATTTCAGACAGCTCTGGGAGAAAATATCCTTCAACTTTCCTCAGTTGAAAACTTCGACACAGATTAGTCTTAAGTTTACCTTATTTACCGTATTGCAAGTTTTGCTCTTTAGCATTTTAGCGAATGCTATTTTTTTCCAAAACTGGTACAATAGACAACAGGGATTATTACCCCCGACACCCGCACCGATAGTAATAAAAAAAATGGTGCTTGGAAAGAATAGATGACCAGAGACAGAAACTTTTGCTATCAATAGTAATGAGTGACAAACACTACTCCAACTTCACCGACGAAAAAATATCGCGAAAGTGGATGACATGTTTTTTATGTATAGGCAAATAGGAAATAATCTTATGGTAACTAATGTAACACAACATGTTGTTGTTCAAAAAAATCTTATCCGAATCAGCATATATCTTATGATTGTATTTGGGGCGATTGCTTATATGCTCTCTCGTTTTTTTGTAAAATCATCACTCAAAAAACTTAATGAATTACTCTGATTTCTCGATCATCTTCACATCGACAATCTAGATCAGAAAATCGAGGTCTCTGGACATCCTGATGATGAAATCAATAGAGTCAGTGAAAAATTTAATGAAGCTCTAGAAAAAATTCATAAGCAAACTACGAGTTTGAAAGACTTTGTCACCAATGCATCTCATGAGCTAAAAACACCTTTGATGAGCATGAGTACAGAAATCGATTATGCAAATAAAACTAAACAATATGCATCAGGGATCGATAATCTCAAACTACAGCTCAAAAGTATGAATACTTTACTAGAGACATTGGTAACGATAAGCAAACTTGAAGCATTGTCCGCATTAAAAAAAGAATCAACAAACATAACAGCACTTACAAAAACTATTGTTGCTGATATACAAAAGATTTATCAAGAAAAACATATCACACTCACTTCACACATACAACAAAATATTTCAAAAAAAATATATAAAGATAGTCGGAATATCATCGTAAAAAATATTTTGGAAAATGCATATAAGTTTACCCCAAACGAAGGAACCATCAGCGTAAAATTGAACGACAAACAACTTATCATACAAGATACCTGAAAGGGAATCTCCGCTCGTGATCTCGAATATATTTGGGAGAGATTTTGGCAAGCGGATAGATCAAAAACCGATACGAAGAGTTTCGGATTAGGATTATATTTGACAAAATTGCTCGTAGAAAAACATGGACGAAAGATAACTATGAGTAGTAAGGTGGATAAGTGAACGGTGTGTACTATAACATTCTAATTTTAAATTTTGAATTTAAAATTTTAAATTTTAAATTATTTGAGTAATGCGTATCCTTCTTGTTGAAGACAACAAAACTATCGGGAACAATATCAAAAAATATCTCGAGTTTGAACGCAATGATGTTGTGCGAGCTGACAATGGTTTATATGCTTCTGAAGTTATGAAACATCATGAATTTGATGTTATCATTTTGGATATCATGCTTCCTGGAATGGATGGAATAAGTTTATGTAAAAGAATCAGAAAAGATCATCCTACCACCCCAATTTTGATGACTACAGCAAAATGAGAACTTGATGACAAACTGGAATGATTTGCTTGTGGTGCTGATGATTATATTGTAAAACCATTTGATCTAAAAGAACTTGAAGCGAGAATCCTTGCAGTCATAAAAAGAACACCAACAAGAAATATTCTAGAACACAAAAACATTCGTCTCGATAAAGATCAAAAAAAAATATTTAGGAATAGCAAAGAAATCAAAACTACCTTAAAAGAATTTCAGATATTAGCATATCTTTTGGAAGCAAAATGAAGAAGTGTTTCTAGAACTGAAATCATAGAAGAGATACGAGGCAATGATCAAATTTTTGAAGAAGATGCAAAACTCGATGTCTATATTTCTACACTCAGAAAAAAATTATGAAAAACTATTATTGAGACAATCAAAGGCTTCGGATACCAGATTCCACATTAAATTTTATTTAAGGTAATCTTTAGTTTTGTTTAAGGTCAATGTATATACTGATGGCGTCATCTAGAAATAGACAGACGCCTTTTAATTTTTAATATGTAATGACATGAAAACAAAATTTATCGTAGCAAGTAGCGTCGGTTTGCTTGGGATAACCAGCATGATCGTTGGCGCCGTAACATTAGCAGGAAACACTACTACCACATCCCATGGCATGGGAATGGGTTCCGGACAAAGAATGGGTATGTGATCTGGACAAAGAATGATGTCCCAATTTGCAAGTACAGAGGAAGCACAAGCATTTAAAACCGCTGTAGAAACTGCTACAGACAACAACGATTACAAAGCTTTTGTTGCTGCTCATACAAAGTATGGTATAGAAAATGTTGCTACTCAAGATGAATTCACTGCAATGATTGAAAGGAAAACTACACAAGAAAAAATCCAGACTGCACTCGAAGCGTGAGACTATACGACACGAAAAACTTTGAATGCATGACGTCCTATCCTCGATGTCATCGATACTGAAGCTGAATTTAAAAGACTCCAAGAAATGCACAGCTATAATGAAAAAGCTAGAACAATCAGGGAAGAACTAGGAATAGCTCAACAAAGAGGTGAAGGTATGTGAATGGGTATGTGAAAATGAATGAAGGGAGGAAAGTGAATGCACAGTCAAACTAACCAGTAAGAACTGGATATAAAGGAAACCCGGAATGCATGGCCGGGTTTTTTTGTTTAAGATTGATTTAAGGTGAAAGACTATAAAGCTCACATCTTTATTTTTTGCACGATATAATGCATTGATGATTGACTGCGATCAGAAAATTTAATCGTTTCGAATTGAAATATCTGATATCACGCGAAGCTATGGTTAGACTAGAGGAAGATCTCAAACACTATGTACTTCCCGACACATACAACAACACTGTATGACAGTACACCTTATCAAGCCTCTACTACGATACTGATGATTATCGCTTCTATTGGGAAAAATTAGATGGACTGAAATTCCGTCGCAAGCTCAGAATCAGAATATATGAAACACAAAACACACTAACCGACGATTCCATCGTTTATGTAGAGATCAAACAAAGGGTGAATCGCGTAACACAAAAAAGAAGAGTCCCTATGTCCTACAAAGATGCTTTAGCCCTGTGTAATGAAGGAGTCATTCCGGACCACGATAGCAGAGACGCGCCGGTTATCAACGAAATTTATGAAATGGTCATAGAAAACAATCTCAAACCATCATGTATTACCAGCTATTTTCGCCAAGCATATTTCTGAACGGATTACGATACAGGACTACGCATAACATTTGATACGAATATTCGTTATAGATCTCAAAATCTCAATCTTCATGAAAAAGATATCGGAGACTATATGATTTCTCCTGATATGGTGATCATGGAAGTCAAAGTCAATGAACGCGTTCCCTATCGATTGACCGAGCTTATAGCCGATCATAACTTCCGTCTTATCCGCGTCAGCAAATATTGTCAATGATTGGAAACTTCAGCTAAAGTACCGAGATCCGTATACACTCTATAACAATTCCAACTATAACAATTCCAAATTTTAAATTCTAAATTCTAAATTTTATTTTTTATTTTTTATTCTCATGGAAAATTTTATTCAATCTCTTACCTCTATCCAAGATTTAACCTGAACCTTTTCGGTGATGGATATTACCATCGCGATTTTGCTTACTTTTGTACTAACGGCCTTTATTGGACGAGTATACAAAAAAACTCATCGTGGAACCTCCTACACCCAAAGCTATGTTCATACACTCGTTATCATGGCTGTGATCGTTGCGGTAATTATGATGATCGTAGGATCTAACATTGCCCGCGCATTTTCACTTGTCGGAGCTCTGTCTATCATCCGTTTTCGTAATGCTATGAAAGAAACTCGCGATATTGGATTTATGTTTATGGCAATGGCAATCGGTATGGCAACGGGTACAAAATTTTATCTGCTCGCTATCGTATTTACTGTAGCGATATCGCTCATTATTTTCATCATGTATCGTTTCGATCGATATGCACGCAAAGCAAGCAGCCAAATCCTCAAAATCCAACTCGATACTACCACGGATTTTGATCACCTTTTTGATAATGTTTTCGTCAAATATACGAGTCTT
This sequence comes from Candidatus Gracilibacteria bacterium S5_H10, assembly GCA_019248075.1. Classification (GTDB taxonomy): domain Bacteria; phylum Patescibacteriota; class Gracilibacteria; order Absconditabacterales; family Absconditicoccaceae; genus CAJBLF01. The sequence continues at coordinate 5,996 of JAEHHG010000002.1, forward strand.
TCTGAGCTTATCAGTGTGGATTCCGTTCGTGGATGAGCGCTGACAGAACTCGTATATAATGTAGATCTCAAAAAACAAAATAAAAAACAAGAATTTCTGACTGCTATCAAAGAACTCAATAAAAACCTTAAGGTAACCTTGATTACCGGATACAACACCACTGACCTCTAAACAACGGATAAACGAATAAACGTCGAAACGAATAAACGACGTTACATCGTTTGAACGCTGCATCGTTTTATCGTTTCATCGTTTACCTATGTCTCTCACACGAAAAAGAAACCGACCATACCTAACAATAGCTCTCGTCTTCCTTCTTGTAGTAACGTATTTTGGAACAGTCAGAATTATTTCTTTTAATATAGGGAACAAGTGAGAAATCACAACGACAACAAATGATATAGAAAACACTGTCGATCTTTTTGATGATAGTCAGATGCATATAATAACACTAGCCATGACATCTGGAGAATATCAGAATATGCTTACCACCTATACAGAGACCAAGGAAAAAGATTACTACAAAGTCGATATTATTATCGATGGCGTAACAATCGAAGATGTTGGGGTGAGGTTGAAATGAAATTCTTCGCTGATGCAAGCTGCAGGAACAAGATGAAATGGAAATATGGAAAAATTTAAAAATTGAGCTATGGAAAATTTTTCGTGAGCGGTTGTAAATCCCTGAATAGCAAGTTGAATGCAGGAAGAAATCAGGCAAATGATTTGATGATATTGATGAGCATCAGGAGACAATAATACTGACTATCTACCATTACTGATAAAATTTGATAAATACGTCGATGGGCAGACATACGAGTGACACAGTGAAATAGCACTTCGTAAAGCGTGATTTAGCGACACCACCTTACTCGCTGAACCCGCAGCATATACCGTCTACCAAAGTTTATGACAACCTGCTCCTGAAACTTCGTATGGACACATTCAAATAGATGGAAAAGAGCCGCATCTCTATATCGTAAGTGAAGTCGTTGATGATGAAATCTATCTCAATAGATATTTTAGCTGAGATGATGGGATTTTGTTTAAGGTAGATAGCTTCTCAAGTTTCAGTTATCTCGGTGAAGATCCAACCTTGTATACAGAAATATTCGAGCAAGCGAGCAATGAAAATGATGATGATTCTGCACAACTCATTGACATGCTTAAGTTCGTTTCACAATCCACCACATGAGAATTTGCGGAGCATATCAACGGATATATCGATGTAGATTCTGTACTTCATGTCTTGGCTATCGATACGTTTATGTCAAATAGCGATTCGTTTGGTGGCGCAGGGAACAATTACTATCTCTATTATTGCAAATCAGAAAACAAATTTTATATGCTGACTCGAGATCAAAATCTCGCGTTCTGATGAATGTGATGATGAAATATGTGAGGAATTTGAAGCTGAATGCAAATGCCTGGTTGAGGACAATTACCCCTAGGAGTAACGACCGGCGATAGAGAAAAATTCATAGCGAGAATGTGATGATCTGGCGAAAGACAAATACCTCCAGGAATGAATGGCAACGATAACGAAAGACCAGAATGAATGTGAGAAAATATGTGAGGAGGTATGTGAAGCAATAAAACTAATGATCTCAAAGACCGCTTGTTGGCTAACGAAACATTCAAAAAACAATATGACAAAATCTATGAACAGATCAAAGAAAAAATATATACTGAATGAATTCTCGATACTTTTTTCGACACACGAACATCTACTTTTCTTGCACGGAACGATAATAACGAACTCATCAAAAAAGAAACATATACGCAATGAGTAGAAAAGCTAAAAAGCTTTTTAGAACAAAGAAAGACTACTACAAGCGATGAAATAGAAAATTTAAAAATGTGATGAGGAAGATAATAAAAATCCGCCATCGGCGGATTTTTTAATTAATAATTAAAAATGAATACTTAATAGCCAAGAATTTATTTACTTACAAATTATGATAAATTCATATCAAAGTAATTCCATCGTTTTTCAGTATTAATTCTTATTGAAACATTCTTTGCAAGTCTGGATCTTTTATCATCGTCTGATTCCATGCTGGATCAAAAGTCACTTCAATACTAACCGTATATGTAGGGACAACTTCTAGCGCAGCATTTTTTACCATATCTTTTATCATATCTGCCATAGGACAAAATGGTGTCGTAAACGTCATCAAAATATTCACGATATGTTTTTCTTCATCAACATCTACTTTGTATATCAATCACAAAGTAAACATATCAATCATAGGAAACTCAGGATCATAAACCGTTTTGAGCTTCTCTTCTATTTTTTCTCTAGTTTTAGATATTTGGGAATTCATTTGTTGGTTTTTTTTGCTCAGAAAATAAAGTCACCTGTAAAATAATGAATCCTACGAGTAAGATAATTCAAAGAAATTTGCTTCGGTATCACAAAAGAAGGAATAATGCATTGATAAGTACATAGATTCCAAACAACAGAGAAAGTTTATAGCTATCTTTTATCAAACGATCTTGAGGTAGCTCACGAAAAAATTTTTGCAACACAAGAAATAGATAAAAACTTGCTCATCGCGCAGCGATAAACAATCAAAGGATACCTAATCAGATGCCGACTACAGGATCTTCATAGACATTGACGGAAGTATATGTGATGAGCATAATCCCTACCCCAAGTACAAATTTGGTAAGTGATGCTATATGATATAAATACATACTACAATACTAATTTTAAATTTTAAATTTTGAATTTATAATTTTGAATTTATAATTTTAAAACATTAGCGACTGTCACTTTTAAATTAAATTATACATTTCAAATTTTTATCGGATTATCCTTCTACATTAACATCTTCATCTCAACCATTTGTTTCACTATCTTCGTTTTCTTCACCATCAACTTCTGCTGCTGATGGAATATAAAATCCATTGTTTCCCATCTCATAAAATTTGTAATATATTTTTTCTCGTATACCTGCACCGAATGGGATCAAAGCATATCCAAGTACTGGCGGTAAGAGCATGAACAAATAAATCTTTTGCTGAACTTCCGCTGATCATGATGATTTGTATATCAAACAATATACAAGGAATGCCAAAGCAAATCAAAGAATATTTCCCATAAACGCTGAAGCGCTATAATTTGGATTAGTTGAAAACTCTATCTGAGATGCTGACGTAAACACAGAAAATAACACATGGAACCCTAAGATAAGAAAGAGGATTTCTATTTGTCCTGCAAACACGATGTAGATAGGAGCGAGGATAAAAAAGAGTATTCCATTGGTTAAAAGCAAGAGTCAGAACATCTTACTTGTATTGTAATATTTTTTGTTGTAGAAGAGATTGTATATTCCACCGACAGCAATATTTCCTACAAAAGAAGCAAGAAATCATATAAAAAGCAAGATAATAGACAAAAGCGGATTGACGCTAGCACCAGCTTGTTGTCCGTATGCACTTGTGAACATTCCTCCCATAAACGAAAGGATAATAAACAATAATGCAGCGATCACTCATCCGATCAAAACGCCTATAAACACCTTTCCTACTAGTTGCCATCAACTGATATTACTTGGCTCATTAAAAAAATCCGATTGAGATGTCATACTACTACAGTAAAAGATTAAAAAAATATTTTGTTAGCAATTACTTATTACATTTTATTGTCTCTATGCTTTTGGTGAATTTTGTCAAATCTTTTTTGTCATCACTACTAAATGCAAGAAGATAGAGTGTATCATTATTCAGCAAAAAATACTGTCATTCATACAATGTTTCTTTGTCTATTTCATAGGAAAAGGTCATCAGATATCAAGAATATTGTATGTCATCACATTTTGTTTTTTTGCTAACAGCGCTAAGCGACTTGTATTGCATAAGATTAAGCTGTAACTGTTTTGCATTGGATTCAGCAAGCTCTTTTATGGTTATTCACGACTGGGTCGATGTCTTTATGACAAACAAAGAATTGATAAATCCTGTATCCTCTGCTGCAACTATCTCTTCTAAGTTAGCAAGCACATTCATTCATTCCACACTTGTCTCCAAAGCTGTAGTCGTATATTGTTTTTCGTTATCATATATTTTCATAGAAAATTCTTCGAACGCCAATGGAAAAGATGATTTGGATGCACATCCCGTAAGTATGATCAAAGCGAATAAAATAATCAGAGAATATCTTTTCATAGAAGAATATAAACTAAAAGGATGTGGAACTTGGGACGTGGAACTTGGGCAATATTTTCCTTTCACCTTGTCCCTCGTACCTTTTATCTGTTATTTAAATAAACATATAGATAATTGCCAAAGCAACGCCGAGGATTACTCCAAAGATAAATGATCTGATATAAATTTTATTTTTGTGTGGATGATCTTCTTCGTATCCGAGCTGTATACGTGCAACGATGTATCAAAACATTGTCCCACAAAAAACCAAATAGCCTGGCATTATTATTTGTTTGATCATAAGCTGATATTCTGGTCCGAAAAGCACGCTTCCTCTCAAAAGAAAAAGTCCTACAAGGATCGTAAGGAAGAAAAAAATTCATTTTATTACCTCAAAGAATGTGTTCATAGTAGTGGACTAATTAGTTAAAATTGTATATTATTTTCCCAAATCCTGGATCTTTTGAATAATCTGATCCATAAGATCTATATCTTCTTCTGTGAGTTTGCTATCATCTTTTGTTTGCGTATTCCTTTGTTCTATCAAATTATCAACTTCAGCAACTACACCTGTATCATTGTTTGTACCCTCACTTCCAGCTACGGTAGGAACTATTCATGAATCAAATTCACCTGTGAATTCTTCCATCGTTGAAGTAAGTGTTCCTGTATCTATTGTTCACGTAAGTTCTTGCACATCACCAGTAATTTCTTCAATAGTCTGAGCAGATTTAAATGAGCATCCAGCTGCGCTAAGCGCAAGTAATACGATTCCCACCATGTATACTTTTTTCATATTTTTGTTTAAGATCTAAAAAACTATCACTAGTAATAGCGGTTTGGCATATAAAATCAACTAAATTTCAAGAGAGATTCTGAATAATAAAGTGGTTGCATCAAACAGTATTTTAGATACAACAATTTTGAATTTAAAATTTAAAATTTAGAATTTAAAATTATTAGTTATGTTTCTCGCAGTAGATAAACCAGCACGAATCACCAGCTTTGATGTTGTCCGTATTTTCAGGAAGCATTTTCCGCATAAAAAAATGTGACACGGATGAACGCTTGATCCTATGGCAACTTGACTCATAATTCTCGCATTGGATGATGATACAAAAAAGCTTACAGAGATTATTGGTCATGACAAATCCTACATTGCTACGATCGATTTTTCCAAAATCACCGATACACGAGATATGGAAATACGAAAGGAAATTCAAAATTTTGAATGCAGAATGCAGAATTGAAAAATAATAGGTCTGGAGATGGAAAATGGAAGTGTTGAAGCGCCGACATTAGCGGAAATAGAACGCAAGCTGCAGAAATTGATCCCGGAATATGAGCTACCACTCCCCGCTTTTAGTGCAAAAAAAATAGCGTGAAAAAAATCGTACGATGACGCAAGAGCTGGAAATATCAGGGAAGAAAATAAAGTGATGAAGGTCCAGAAATATGAAATTTTGAGATATGAATTTCCGATATTGCAACTCAAACTTGATGTCGGATCGGGGACTTATATCAGATCTATCGCATATCGATTGGGACAACAACTCTGACTCTGAGGAACACTTATCCAACTGAGAAGAACCAGGATCGGCGACATCGATATCGACCAGCTCCAGAATTGGGAAGATTTGCATAATACGTATAAAGAAAAAGAGGAAATCGTGAGATATTGTAAACTCTAGTTTGACATTCTAAGGAGAAAAGCTACATTCGGTAAAAATATAAAAAAACGACACATATGGAACGAATTTGGACGGATTTCCTGTTACTCGGCGGAGTATGGATTCTTTTGGGGCTCATAGCTCTAGTACTTGTCTATCTCACCAAAGACAAAGAAGAAAAAGTCTCTTTTTGGACTCACTTTGGCATCATCGGATTGGGATTCATTTCTCTCATCGGGGCCATTGATGACATGAAAGAACATTGGCTTATTTCATAATACATCTTCAACCAAGCCGGCGTTTTCGCCCGGCTTTTTTTATTCTGAAAATTATTTTTTACTGACATTGACATTTTAGGCAAAATCTCTATACATTTAAAAAAATAAAAAACGCTATGAAAAAAATAAAAGATATTGTACCATTTCCTCTAAGTGATGGAATGCCTCTAAGCAAAAGAATAACTCATGATGATCTCCATCGTCTACTAGCGACACCACATACTCCTCAACGATGGCACTTCCATCGATGGATATTCTGGAAATTCTATCAAAAACGCCATCGCGTTTGCCGTATATGTTTTAAAAAACAAATGGAGAAATCTGGTGTATTTCATCTACCCGGAAATGGATGGGTAGCAGATACTACTTCTAAGTAATAATGAGCTGGCGGTGTGAGCCAGCTTTTTTTTATTCTGAAAATGATTTTTTACTAATATTGACATTTTAGGTAAAATCTCTATATTTTCAAAAAACAAAAAAACACATGAAAAACTACACCCACATCTTTCACAAAAAATATCATGGAGAAATCGAAGCATATCTTGCAACATTGCAAAAATTGTCTGTAGAAAAGCAGAAAATCGTAAATCCGATTCTGTTGATGATCCTTTTTTTTGCCACAATAGTTATTGTTTTCTTCACTATGGGACATTTTATCCTGAGTGTTGTAATATCAGCAACCATTACCATCTTCATCAAATTTACTATTCTGTATTTTTTGACGAGATCAATCAAAAAAAAAGAAAAGAAACTTGAAGAGAAAAAAAAGATGTTACAGGCCGCAGGAATCGCTGTTATATTGGAATTCTTCGATGATTTAACAAAAGGCTTGGGAGCCAGACTCCAGACAAAAATTTTTCAAGAAAACTTGCCAAGTCTTGGCTATGAATGGATTAAAGCAGAAGGGAATGGCGTGATCTTCAAAACACATACTGTACTTCATCCTCCTGTTTTCATTGCCGAAGGAATTACTTTACTAAGTTGGAGTGATACCGCGTATGAAGGTATTCCTGAAGATGATTTAATATGGTTCTATGATACTCATAATATTCATCTCTTTCGGATAGAACTGTTGGATCATGGAAAACCTATCGAACTTATTTTATAACCGGCTATGCCGGTTTTTTTCATTGACTTTTTTGTATAAATATGTAAACATATTTTTAATAATTTTATCTTTTGTTTCTCTTTCTATGAAATACGCTATAGCTAAAGGACCTTCTGTATCCGATGAAAACGTTCAGCAAATTGAACAAGAAAAACCATCTTTGGACACTTCTCTCAGTACTGATGAAGTCATGGAAAGAACTTCGAGAGAACTACTCAATACCTACAGAATAGAAGAATGATCTGGAATTTCTTCAAATCCAAGACGATAGTTTTAGATCTTTTTCTTTTTTATGCTCAAATCATATGTTTTCGATCTTGACCAAAATATCGTCCATACCAAGACGCCAATATTTTTTCTTGTTAAACAAGCTGATGGAAGCCGAAAAGAAGAAAAAGTCCCTAATGCTGAATTTGAAAAAAAATTAGCTGATCCCGAACATTTCAGATTACATGAAAATCCTGATGTTTCACTCAGAGAGATGAGATGATCAGGAAAAATCATTAAAGATGTCTTTGATGCTATTAGCGAAAAAGCGTACGGACCAAGCCGAGAAAAATTTAAATCCGCAACTATAGAAGCTTCTCCAGTACATATAATAACAGCTCGCGGCAACCCGATGGAAGATTTTAGAGAAATGCATAAACAATTTATTTATGAAGTTTTGACCAAAGCAGAAAGAGAAGAAATGTCCTACAATATGGAAAATCATATGCGCTGTATTTCACAACACCAACAAATACTCATAAATCAATATCTGAAAAACAATCTCTACATCCCTTGTGCAGATCCTGAAACTATCAAACTCTTCAGACGATGATGAAAATCTTCTCATGGAAAAAAAGCAGTCGCTTTTGAAAAAACAATCAAACAAAGCATTAGTACTTATGAAGAATACTACGGGAAACCTTTCATGAAAAATAGGCATATCACTATAGGATTCAGTGATGACAGCAAAAAAAATACTGACGCAATCACTGATCTTATCATACACAAGCTTGCTGACAAATATCCTCACATCCTTTTTTATGTCTACAATACTGAGCAACCTAAGCTCATCAGAAAAGAGACTATCCAGAAAAAATCTGATGCACAACGACTCTTTTAGTATTTATTTTCTCTTATATACGACAAAATCCATTTCTCCTGATTCATCCGGCGTCCTTTCTGCTTCGACAAAATCTTGTTCAAATTCAGGGAAACTAGTATCGCCTTCGTACGCTTTTTTTATTTCCGTCAAATAGATGCAATCCGCGATAGGAAGAAATTGGCGATAAATGCTGGCTCATCCGATGATGAAAATCTGATCAATATCTTCTTTTTTTAATTGATCCAGCATAGCTTCGATACTTGCATAAGTTTCTATATTTTCGATCGGTTCTTTGGAAAGGATAATATTTCTCCTGTTGGGAAGCGGTTTTCCGATAGAGAGAAAGGTATTGTATCCCATGACGACAATGTGTCCGGAAGTGACGTTTTTGAAATGTTGCAAGTCCTGAGCATAATGTCGAGGAAGCTGATTTTTGTTACCGACGATTCTATTGGACGCCATCGCAGCGATCATATTGATTATCATACTGTATATTAAACAAATAAACATCTATTCTGGCATAATCCAGCAAGAATCCTCATTCCGGCGTTACGGTTCGCAGTCGGAATCCAGTTTGCTTGGTATAGATTCCGTCCGCAATTTCTTGGCGCCGGAATGATGTACTCCGCCGGAGTAAAATACAACTAATTGAAGATTAATTTTTTAACAAATATAATCAATACAGAAAAAACTTCGTTTGCTTTTTTTGCTAACATTACTATATATGTTTCGAGCTATTTTTTTATTATTTCTTTGAAAAAGCCAATGGCAATAGACACACAAAATCTGCTCAAAAAATATGGAGAAATCATCAAAGAAGAAGTGAACGTAAAAAGCATCGAGACCATGGATGATTCCATAAAAATCACCAAAATATTTAAACCGATCGGTTCACAGCTTTCTGCAAAATTTGGAAAAGATACAGGAAAGATTATTCAATATGGAAAACAAGGAAACATCAAGGATGGCGGTGACGGCAAAGTCATCATTTTCGACCCCGTAGCAAGTACGGGGCAGGCAAAAGGGAACGAATGGACATTGGAACAAGGTGAATATGAAATCGCGTATGAATGATTAACATGAGATAATATCGCTGTTGATCAAAATATCATAGCAAGACTTGATCTGGAATTGACACCAGAACTCCAAAGAGAAGGAGTCGCTCGTGAGATTTCTAGATTCTTAAATCAAATGAGAAAAGATGCTAATTATAATGTCGATGATAAAGTACAAATGTTCTATCAAACAAATGATGCATATCTCAAAAATATTCTGAATGAATTCGCTGAATTTTTCACTAGCGAAGCACTCCTTTCTGACATTCTTTCGACAGAGAAACCTGAAGGTGACATCGTAGCTTTGTTTACAAACAATGAAGTGACGATCAACTTCGCGTTAAAAAAATAAACACAAAAAATCATTTAGTCTATTTGCAAAATACTATGCAGTGTTTCGATTATGCGCTTAAATATATCTACCGTTATCCCAAGACTGAAAAAGAGTTGAAGATTCAGCTCTATACAAAAGGATACAATACCAAAGATATAGATCGAACTATAGGTGAACTTAAGAAAAAAAATTATGTGAACGATGAAATGTTCGCAGAGAGTTATATCAGAAGTGAGATTGTAAACAAAGGGAAACCATCTATCAGAATAATTCAGAAGCTCTATCAAAAAGGGGTTCCCCAAGAAATTGTCAGAGATATTCTGAAAAAATATGAAAATGAAATGTGAGAAGGCATCCATGATAAAATCAAAAAAGAAATCGCAGCATACAAGAAAAAGGAAGTAGATGGATTTGATATTATCCAGAAACTGATGAGAAAATGATATAAGCTTCAAGACATCAAGAATGTCATAGAAAATAGATAAACTAAAAAACATTCCTCCTTTACTGAAAGGAGGAGGTATCCTTTAGAATGGATGATTTTGTGACTTAGTAAAATATTCCACCCTTAAGGTCCCCCCTCTTTGGAAATAAAGAGGGAACGTATTCAAGTATTTTTAATTATTTAGTTATACCCATGGGAAGACGACATAGTATCGCAGCTAGAAAGGCATCATGAGATGCACAAAAATCACAAAACTATGCAAAGATCGGAAAAATTATTCAAATCGCGGCCAAGAAAGGAGCTGATCCAAAAATGAATCCTGCACTCGAGCTCGCACTTAGCAAAGCCAAGCAATATAATCTACCGAGAGATGTGATGGACAAAGCTATCTTGAAATGATCAGGACAATTGGAAGGAGAAAATCTCGAAGAGATCTTTTACGAAGGATATGGCCCTGAAGGAGTCGCATTGCTTATCAAAGCACTAACATCAAATACCAATAGAAGCGCTGCCAGCATAAAACAAATCATGTATAAAAATGGATGAACTATGTGAGCCATCGGTTCTGTAGCTTGGCAATTTAAAGAACAAGGTGTCTTTGTTATTGATGGTATTTCTGAAACCGTACAAGATAAAGGAAAAACTATAGAAAAAGTCTTGCCGCTCAACAAAGAAGAATTAGAAGAGCGCGCAATGGAACTTCCTATAAGTGATATTGAAATCGAAGAAAACTCTGCGATCATCTATTCTGACAAAAAAGATTTTTCTGCTGTACAAGAATGATTAGCTCAGCATCACTATCACATGGCTGAAGCGGATATTCAGTTTATTCCAGAAAATACCGTAAAATTGAACGAAGAAAACACAGAAAAATTATATAAATTACTGGACGCACTCGAAGAAGATGAGGACGTCGATCATGTACGACATAACCTGGGAAACTAAAAAAAATGTCCCTCCTTTACTGAAAGGAGGTGTCCGCCAGGGCGGACGGAGGATTTTGTGACTTAGTAAAATCTCCCACCCTTCGGGTCCCCCCTCTTTGGAAATAAAGAGGATACATATTATAGTTTATTTACAAAGTCCTGCGTCACTTAGCATTCTATAGAGCTCAAAAAGTTTTATCGTCTTTTTGTAATTGCTCAAAGTAGGATAATCGACATTGAGTTGTTCGATAAGTCATTTAAGCTCTCGAAGATTATCTCCATATGTCTTGTCTATCTTGTTAAGATCAGAGAGTTTTACTATTGCTGACTGAACGACATTGATTCCATCTTGTATAGTGAGCGGTCTATCTTCTCATAAACATTTTGTCCCCAATACTTCTGCTATTTCTTCTACTTCTTCTGATGATGCACTTCTTCCGTAGACAACGATCGTAACCTTTCATTGATATGTACTATTACTGACATCTGAAAGCGTAGGCGACAATGTTTTGTTGAATTCAAATGCTTTGATAGAAAATATAGGAGGAAGATTTGCTATAAATTTTTTGAGATTTTCAGCACCGTTACTACCAAAGTCCGTTCATAATAGATATCCAAATGTTGGGATATTTCTGTATCTTTCTCTAAATTTATAATAACAGATTTCATCGGATTCGTTATTACAAGAAATGATGCTTTTGATTGTTTTATCAATGATATTGTTGTCGATAAGCGTGTTTTTTCCGCCATTGAATATTCGATTGTAGAGATGATATCAAATGATTTTATCCTGATTTATTTCTTCTCCTGATCCAAAGATTGTCGCATAACTACTTTCCAACGCTTTGATTTCCTGTTCTTTTCCTTTTTTGATTTCTCCTCGAAGATAGTAGAAAAATTCATTGATAAGCGAAACATTTTCTTTGTTTGATGTCTCTGAAAGTTTATCAGAAAGAAGAAGAAATGCACGCTTGGAATTAGCGACAAAAGAAACCGTTATTGGCATACTAAAAAATCCGCTTGAGTCTTCAGTAAAATCACCTATCTGCATATCTACGACATCATTGGATTCGTTGTTATCGCCAAGATTTTTGAAAAAATCTCATCGTTTTTGCAGTAAAGTGATATCGTTATATGGATTTTTTTCTAAGAACTTGAGTCCGACCAAATCAACATCAATCTTGTTTGTATATTTTTCTTTCCATACGTTGAGCGAAGGAAGATAGATATATTGGAGCAAATACGTGTACGGCACCTGAAGAGCATTAAGGTAATCAGTATATTTTGTTATTTCTCATTGTGTTGTCGTATTTTCTTGGAGTAAGTCTGAAATCGTATCTGAGTTTTTGAGAATGCTTTGTGTAGTTATATCTTCCTGCATACTGCGAAGATCATAATTGGACAATTTTGTTAGCTCAGATGATTTTTCATTGAGATAGGTCACCTCTTGATAGAGCTGCGCAGCAAAATATAATGCAAGTCCAGACGTAATAACCGCTATCACAAGCATCATCTTGCTATTGTTTTTGTTATCTCTGAAAAAATTATATATCTTACTAAAATACATGGTTAATGTATCGAGAAAAGAAGCGACTTTTTTAAAATCTATTTTTATTTTTCCAGTTTTGAGTCCGATTTCAGCGGACTGCTGGAGCACTTTCTTTTCTGTCGATTGATCTGCCATTTCGTGCTATTGCGAAGAAGTAAAAATAGGGTCTATATAATCACTGATCTCTCTTTCTGATCATTTTTGGATAGGAAGGACAAAATCCATTGTCGAATTATTCACATTGAATACTGAGCTTCCGATCTTGATAGTTTTTGGTGTAATCTTTATGGATTTCACATCGATATTTTCTGAAACTACAAACACACTTTGTTTGATCAAGTTGAGCAAGTTACTGAGGATAAATATATGCGGATTGATAATCCCTTTTTTGATCAAAGCGATTTCATCTTGTTTGAATGTATTTACATCGACAGTAAAACTGATTTGTTTTTGTGTCGGATCATATTTTTTGAATGTTATAGAAAAGCTAGGCAAATCTGTCTGTTCAAGTTTATTATCGACATAGTACATCATTTTCTTGAAAAAATTAGTATCAGGTCTCGGAGTTTCTTTATCCACCAAATCATAATATCTATCAAAATCCCCCACAAGATTACAATCATAATCTATCTCATATGGATTGAGATAACAGTTATTGAGATAGACAAGAATATCTTTTTCTCCTCTATCGGCGAACATCTGCATATCTGTTTGTGCAGTATTTACTGGCATGCTAAGTGCATTAGCCAAACTAGAAACAAAAGTATCTAGATAACTAAACACTTTTATCGCACTGCTAAATTTTATGATTTCAAGCGAAAGCAAATATTTCTTGATTGATGTAGAATATTCTTGATTTTCTATCAGATCATACAATTCTTGTGAAAAAAATCCGTACTTGGAAATATCTCCTTTGAGTGTACTAAGCTTTTGTGTGTTAGCGATGAAAACAGGAGTAAAAGCGTTGAGTGATTTCTGAAGAATATCTTTTTTTTGGATATAACTCAAACTTTTGTCAGCGATCACCTTGTCTATGTTTGCGGATTCTCCGCTTCCTATGATCGACAATGATGCATATTGCTGATAATTGCTAAGATTCAATGTTTTATCGATAAATGAATGCCCTTGTTTGTAGGTATCTATGTATGTTTGATAGGTTTCATCAGGTATTGCTTGTGAAGCAAAATATACATAACGGCTATATAAACGCAAAATAATAGATGCAATTCCACTTACAATAATAACAAAAAATGATATCAAAAATAATTTTCGATACTGATTATGATATCTCGTTCTGATTCCTCAGATTACGCCACTATTTCACAAGATAATATTTTTTATTTCTCCTTGCGGTGCTTGGATATTCATTCCAAATTTTTCAATCTTGATATCTTCTACGGGTGCTTTTTGTTCTTCTTGGAGATTAGCTTGAGAAATAATGCTTTCTGCAGCCATAGGAACAGTATTCAAATCATTGAGTTTCAAATTTTCCATTCCTGAAAAATTCAGTTCTGATGAACCTCCGGCATTGCTATTTATTGGTGGTGTTAGTGTTTCGTTTTCTTGTACCATCAAGACTAGCTGAATAAAATCATTACCCAACTATTATATGCAGAAACAGCTAAAAAATCAAAAAAACAATAGTATCCCACTATTTAGGATTGACAAAATGAGGAAAAATGACGAGTTTTGTACCTACTGCACCCGGGTGCAAAATAAAAAAAAGGGCGGAAAATCCCGCCCTACATATCAAGTTTTTTTTTGCTTCTGTATACTGCTAATGATATAGGCTATTACAAATATACACAAACCAAGATAGATCAAAAATAACATAAGGCTTATCAACAAAACGCCAAAATTCATATCCCGTTCAATGTAATTTTTCTGATGTTCATAGTCGATTTTTATAAACTCATAATTGCTTTTTAAAAGTTTATCAGCATCGGTTTTGTTCTGTAAACGAGTAAGAGAATCTATCTGAAGATTCTTTACCTCGATTAAGCTATCTAATTGCTTACATGCAATAATATCCTTTTCAAATCTCAATCGGATTCCGGGAATTTGCCTTATTATAAACATCTCTGAAGTATAAGAACAAAATATCCCTATAAATCCTACAAGCGATAGTATCGCTACGATAATCGCTACGATCATTTTGATTTTTTTCCATGTTTTCATTTTTGTTGTTTTTGTTTTTATTTTTTATATATATTGTTATAATAATGTCAATGCCTAGTGAAAAACAAAAAAAGCTCACTCTGAGATACAGAGCAAGCTATTGGGTAATTACGATTAGATTACCGCTTTTGTTAAGCGGAAAAACATTCTCTCTGACTTCTTTTTTTGCCATTCACTGGACTCAATACACTCAAAAGAAAGAAATCTTTTGATGTTTTCCAGGAACAAAGGATCATTGAATTTCATAATATCCACCTCTTTTTGCCTGTCATTACACATATCACTTGTGGTTAAAAACTTAACGATCAGATTCCCAGCTTTTGCTTTACGATATGAAGGATCATAAATCCGCATATAGCAGCATCCTTTTTTTTTATTGATGCAGATATTTGGCCAAAAATTATTGCGCCAGGTATCAGTTTCAACATCCACTTCATAATCACTGCCAAGAAAATCAGACAACATTTCCTTGATGAGTGAAAACCGTACCGTGTCCAACTTCAGCTTTTTCATAGTGTTTAGGATTTTATGATTGTTTTTTTTATTTTTTGTTTCTCTTTTGTTTTTATATATATTTTCTATTGAATGTCAATATCTAATAAAAAACAAAAAAACTACCCTATTTTACCCCATCCTAACCTTCCCCTAAAACCCCGCAGATAATGACGGGACAGGTGCCGGAAGGAGAAAAAATTCTCTCTATTTTAGAGAGGGTTGGGAGAATAAATTTTATCCTCTGATTTTGTACCGCAATTTTACTGCTCAGTAAAGAAATTTATTGAATACGATATCGTAACTACCTAATAGTTCCGTCTTGGTGCCGCCGAGCGATTCTTTGAATGCACTGACGCTAGCGAGTGGATGTTCTGGAAATCCTGTCGGTGCACCACCTCCAGTATCTACGCTTGATAATCCATTGTTTCTTGCTCGTGAAAAGAGTTTGAATTTCAAAAAATGCTGTACTCCTATGTTACTAAATTTTCTATCAAAAAAACCGTAAGGACAATAAATCATAGTATCTGTGAACAAGCAAATCGTTCCCGCAATCATTTCGTTATCCAGAAATGCTCAAATCAACATTCATTTTCACTTCTCAATATATTTGAGTAATCATTCATACTGTGTTTTTGAAATGGTATTGAATCACTTTGCATCTGCGGTTTTTTGCCATTTATCAAAAAATACCTCATAGTCTTTTTTGTCGATGATGCGAAATTCCATACCTCCAGCAATAACTTTTTTTACACGTTTTTTGCAGCTATCATTCATATCTTTGAGCAACTCTTCATCAGATTTTTTCGTATCATAGATGATTGATGCAGTCGGCATATTTTCACGAAAAGCAGTCTGTAAGCTATAATTATGATGGAGTATCTTTTGTAATCATAGTCTAAAATCATGTATATCTTGATCAAATTCCGGACATTTTTTCATACTATTGTCGAAATGAACGATCTCGTTGATGATTCATAATTGCATAAATATTCATTTTTTTCTGAATGACTTTCTCAGCTTGGCGAGCTCTTTTTGAACATATTCCTGATCGTCGGGAAGCTCGATCCCCATGATCTGATACCGGCTCAAGTTGAAAGGTCAGATGTTTTTTTCTTTGATAGATCAAAAATATTCTTTACCAAAAAGCTCTACGGTAAACATCGGTTTACGATAGATCTCATGCTGGATCTCTTTTCGAAGTTTGGATTGGTAAAGATTATACATCAACAACAATTAAGTAAAAAATATTTTAATTTATTTTTATTTTAATTTATTTTTTTTCAAACCTCTACCCCGGACCGCGGGTCCCCTTCTCCTTCTCAGGAGACACCAATTACGAGAGGCCTCCCTGATAAGGGAGGGAAATAAAGGAGGGTTTGACTACAATACAAAAATATTTTTTATTCTACTGTAATATTTACTTCGTCTCCTGCCTTGAAATTCACCTTCATTGCTCTTGTCCCTGACATGATATCGTCAGAAAATTTCGAAAGATCATTTTTGGAAGTTACGGTAAGCTGTGCTAATTCTGTTCATAATCACAATTGTTTTTCTGTCTTATATCCACGTACTTTTTCTATGACAGTAAGTAATTCTTCTACAGCAGCATTTATATTCGTCAAATCTTGCGTGATAGCAAAAACATTCCCATTTGGATAAGCAAGAACATGAATAGAATCTGATGTAATAGTATTTTTATAATATGTCTGATAGAGTTCTTCCGTGATAAACGGCAGGTATGGTGCAATCAATTTTATGATAGCGAGAAACGTATGATATAAAGTGTATTGTGCAGAGAGTTTTTGTTTTGCACCATCGCTATATTTTTCTGGTTTATATATTTTTTCTTTTACAATCTCCAAATAATTATCGCAGAAATCATGTCGAAAAAATCTTTCAAACTCAAGCTTCGCTTGTCCATATTCATAATCATTTAATTGTTGATTCATGAGTTTGGATGTAGTATTTATCTGATTAAGCATCCAGAGATCGATAGGATACAAATCTTTTTCCTCTATTGTGGTAGTAACATCAAAATCTGAAAGATTCATGAAAACAAAATTTGCTGCGTTCCGAAGTTTCGTAATCAATTTTTGTCCGATCTTAAATTCATTTTCATCGAAAAGGATATCTTTTCCTAACTGTCCTCCAGAAGCTCGATATCTCACTGCATCCGCTCATCGTGTTGTAATCACTTGTTCTGGATCGAATTTTGCATTTCCTTTGGATTTTGAAAATTTTTCTCATTTTTGTGCGAGACAAAATCACGACATCATCACATCATGAAATGCAATTTCCCCTGTTGCAAAGTAGCTTTGCAATGTAGTATATAATAGCCACGTACGAATGATATCATGCGCTTGCGGTCTCAGATTCATCGGCAAAATCTTCTGGGTATAGCCATCTCTTTCAAGATATTTCTGATTAATTTGTGGTGTAAGTCATGAGGTAAATCGAGTATCAAGAACCAATGTTTCTCCTCTTACTTGTTCGGCAGTATACCCATCTGGCAATTCAGAAGTCGGGTCAACCGGTCATCTTTTTAGTTGTTCCTCATTTGGCAAAATCATTTCCTCGGTTGAAACATCATATCGGACCGGAATTGGTATTCCGTATTTTCTACTACGAGAAATATTTCGATCTCGTTGAAGATTTTCTATCCAATCATTTGATCTTTTTTTCATAAACTCTGGATGCCATTGCATTTTATCATTTTGTGCAAGCAGCAAATCTTTTTTGTCTAATAAGTTTACAAACCATTGTTTGATAGGAAGTATTTCCACTGGAACTTTCCCCCTTTCAGAGATTTGTTTTGATTGAATTATCGGATCTCTTTTTTCTACAATTCATCATTTGGATTCAAAAAGTTCCATAATTTTTTCTCTCGCTTCACTAATTTTAAGTCCATCGATTTCCGGTACTCCTGTATTTTGCATTTTTCCATATCTATCTATAACTATTTTTTCTCAAAGATTGTGTTTTTTGATCCAATAGACATCAACTTCATCACCGTATGAACAACACATAACTACTCCTGTTCCCTTGTCCATTTTTACTTTATCATCAGCCAAGATAGGCACACTGACGCCGATAGGTGTCGTGATAGTTTTACCTACATATTTAGCGAATCTCTCATCATCAGGATGAACAAATACCGCACGACATGCAGGAAGCAATTCTGGTCTTGTAGTTGCGATAACCAGTTTTCCTCCACAATCTAAGGTAAAATTTAAGTAATTAAAAAACTCATTGAATTCTTGTTCTTCCGTCTCTGCTTGCGCTACGGTTGTTTGCATTTTGGTACATCGTAACGCAGGAAACTCTTTGCAAATAATATGTCATTCTTTGTATAGCTTAACAAAAGTAGACTGAGCGATCTGTTGTACTTCAGGAGATATCGTCGTATATGTCCTGCTCCAGTCGATAGAAAGTCCGAGCGATTTTCGAAGGTCAGAATAAATATGTTTATATTTTTCTACGACGCTTAGACATTGTGATATAAAATCTTTGCGCTCTACATCTTTGATATTTATTCATAATTCTTTCTCAACAAGTTGCTCTGTCGGAATTCCATTATTATCATATCCCATCGGATAGAAGACGTTGTAGCCAGACATTCTTTTGAATCTCGCGATGATTTCCGCTTGGGTATACGAAAAAATGTGTCCGATATGGATTTTTCCTGAGACAGTAGGTGGTGGTGTATCTATGGAATAGATAGGTTTTTTTTCATCCTTTGAAAACGCAAAAACCTGATGTTCTTCTCGGTATTTCTGCCGTTTTGCTTCAGATTCCTGGTGATTGTACTTGTTCGCCATCGTTTTTGAAATAACAGTAAAATAAGGTGATTTGTGTATAGCGAGTTGGCTGGAAATTTCAAGGTTAAAAAGTTGTTTGCTCCCGGGAGTGTGTTTACAAAAATGGCTTAATACCACAAAAAAAACAGGCTGCTCCCGGGAGCGAACTAAACTGCTGTTGATTTTTTACGTCTCTCTACTATACATAATTCAACTACGCATTTTATTTTTCTTGCTACGTATGTCTTATTTTATACTTATGATATTTCTCTGACTTATCTTCGGTTCTCTCGGCTCTGTCGTGATGACCAGATTTTCAGATTGAATCACACGAAAAAACATTCGTGGATTCTTTTTTGGACGTTCTGAATGTCCACATTGCAAACATACATTGAAAGCGAAGAATTTAATTCCCGTCGTGAGCTATCTCGTCCAATGAGGGAAGTGTGAATATTGTAAGAAAAAAATCTCCCGAATATATCCCGTCTTAGAATTGTTATCTGCTGGAGTTTTTGTTGTTTCTTATTTTTTACTAAAAGATTTTTGAACTCCAATATTGATCTTCTGACTTTTGACGAATCGATTGTTAATTCTCCTTCTGATCTATGATTTGAAAAAATATGAACTTCATATGACCATCTGGATAATGCTAATGATAACAGGAATCTTGGTAAATATTTTTGTCTTAAAAAATCTTCGAAATGCCTTATTTGCGGCGATACTTTTTGGTATAGTTTTTATGGGAATTTATTTTTTTGCTAAACGATATACCAAGATCAGATTCAAAAAAAACAGGGAAGGATTTGGTGAATGAGACGTTTATCTCGCTGCATGAATCTGACTCTATATCCCTATTATTTGTTCTCTTCAATGAATGGTGTTTTCCTGGATGATGTTGGCAAATGTCTTGATTTTGTTTGTCTTGATGAGTAGTATCATCGGGTTGATTCGAGGTTGATTACAATATTTTTTTACTAAAATATTCGGGACATGGGACATGGAACTAGGTAAAAGGAATATATCTTCTGCATCCCT
Source organism: Candidatus Gracilibacteria bacterium S5_H10 (assembly GCA_019248075.1). Classification (GTDB taxonomy): domain Bacteria; phylum Patescibacteriota; class Gracilibacteria; order Absconditabacterales; family Absconditicoccaceae; genus CAJBLF01. The sequence goes on from JAEHHG010000002.1 coordinate 26,108, forward strand.
AGTCCCTAGCCTCTCGTCCCTGCAAGTAGTTCCTTTCTTTCCAGCAATGATTATTGCATTTTGGATACTCGCTTGGAAACTTAGCTTTTTTATCTCTCTTGTTTTCCCTCTCGCATGATAGCAAAACTAGATACCAGTACACCATTTCAGTCTACTGAAAAAAAACTCCATTCACCTAAAGCATGGATATTCCTCTGACTAGTGTTGATTGCTTACGGACTAATATTCTTCAGATTATTCTGACAATTTTTGGTAATAGAATCCATGATTTACGTTATGCTTTTCTTTGTGTTTTTTCATTTTTTTTATCTCGAAATCCGCAAATTACCGATCAAATATTTTCTCGGTGTAATGCTTGTGGCTACTGCAATCCAGTGATTGTTTATCTGATATGCGAATATATTATTGGTACTTTCCATGTTGGCGATAAACATATGAATAGTTTGTCTTGCTTGGTTTCTTCAATGAGAATCATATGGAAAATTAACATGGAGCTCATTATGATATTTTAACGTAGGATGATATATTTTTACTGTCTTTATCACTATAGGATATAGTTTATTCGTCTTATGATATTATGAAAAATTTCCTTTTACCTGCCAAGATCTTTCTAATGCTTCAAATCGTGTAATTACTATCTTTACCAATCCTGTCACTTCAAGTGTAGAAAAAATGAAATCAGACACAGAATCTTTTTTCACTACCAAAGTAAAAGACATCACTACTATAGGACAAAACATTTCCTTAGAAGCCAATCAATCTAACGCATCCATAATTGCACAAAAATTCAATACATTCAAAAAAAACTTGATCGATCAAACACTTAAAGATAGTACTACAGTAAATATGGGAATATGTGATTATATTCTTGGAGAGATGAACAAAATTTATGGAAATCCTGCATTCAAAGCATCAGTAATATTATTGATGTTTTTGATGCTTTATGGTTTCATCAGAATTGTTTTTTGGGTCATGACTGGTATAGCATTAGTTATTTTTAAGATACTCTTTGTATGTAAAGTATATCATATAAAAACTGTTTTAAAAGAAGCTGAAGATATTGAATAGCACACGTTGACTTTATTGAAAAAATAATTACTATAAGAAAAATAAAAAAACATTTACCATATGAAAAGAAAAAAACGCATAATCAGAATTTTTGAAGTTAGTATTTTGCCCGCACTACTAACTATCATTATTTTTCTTGGGATATTTATACTCTTCGTTGTCTCAGGAATAAAATTCAGATCACCAACTCAGTTGATTTGTATTATGATTGGGATTATTGTTTTTAGCTTTGAATCTATTTTTGCCTTGGCTAAATCAATTATCAAACAAATTTTTAAAGAATGATACTGACTTTCGAATTTCGTTGGTCAGTTTCTTTTTTCTAGGGAATACATATTTTTAAATTGAAAATCTTATTGACTATCATATACATAGAAACGAATTTGAAATTTATCATTACATGACTATTTCGGTCGTAATTTATAATTTGAAATTTTAAGACATGAAGATAAATAAACCAACGATTGTCGCACCCGGGTGATCTTACGAAAAAGCGATGGTAGCCAGCAATTATGGAGCCGAAGAAGTCTATGTCGGCGTACCGTTCACTTCGCTGAGAATGAGGCAAAATAAAATTTATAATTTTGACGATCTCAAAAAAACGGTCGATGATCTCCACAAAAACTGAAGCAAAGCTTTGCTTACTATGAATATTTTTCCAAGAAACCAGGACATAAAAATCTTTGAAAAGACGGTGAAAGAAATAGCTAACGTCGGTGCTGATGCTATCATTTTTTCTGATCCAGGAACCTTCCATATCATTAGAAAATATCTACCAGATACTCCTCTACATTTGAGTACGCAAAGTTCTACAATGAATCGAGCTGCTGTAAAATTTTGGAAAGAAATGGGCGTGAAAAGGATTGTCTTTGCTAGAGAATTATCGCTCGAAGAAATCAAGGAAATCCGTGAAAAAGTGCCAGGAATTGAGATTGAAGTCTTTGTGCATGGCGCAATGTGCATGAGCTATTCATGACGCTGTCTGCTCGGTGATTATATGTCAGGAAGACCAGGAAATAAATGAGAATGCTCGCATGCCTGCAGATTTAAATACAAAGTTTGGCTAGAGGAAGAACGCAGACCCGGAAAGCTCTTTCAGATGGAAGGCGACGAAGACGGAAGTCATATTTTGTCGTCCAAAGATTTGTGTACGATAGATAAATTAAAAGAAATTATTCCGTATGTCGATGCCTTGAAAATCGAAGGAAGAAGCAAATCCGAATTTTATGTCGGTGCGATAGTCAAAGCGTACAAGCACGTCAGAGATAGTATTTTGGAAAAGAAAAAAATCGATTCAAAGATTGCAAATCTCGTGAATGTAGTACCCCATAGAGAATACCGGGGTGGATTTTTGTTTAATGCATTAAAAGATTTCCCAGAGGGTGAAGAAGTCATTGCGAGGAACGAAGAGACGAAGCAATCTGAGCTAAGATCGCCACACTCCGTTCGCGATGACAAAAAAGTCGGCTCAACGACTTTGGAGAGTGCCGGACCGCTTTTCAATAGAAATTATTTCGGTATGTTTTCAAATGAATATAAAGAAAAAATTGGTAAAAAATATTTTCATATCCAGCCAAAAGAAGTCATCACTCCAGGAATGAAGATAAAGTTTTTGAGTCCTACGGAGATGGGCGAATTGGAAGTTATAGATATCCTAGATGCCAAATGAAATCAGGTAGAAAAAGCGCATTGCAATAGTTGAGCAATGTATATGTTGACTGACAAAAAATTGGAGGGTCGAGAAATTTTATATGAATAATTATCCATCATATTTAAAAAACCAGAATCTTTTGATAATACCTATGATAGCGAGGAGCATGACGAATATTCCAATACCGATGAATGATGTCTGTAAACCAAATAGCGTTGAAAGTACACCAAATCATAAAACTCCAATAATCTCTCCTATTTTTCCTACGAATTCTCCTACACCGGTAATTGTTCCTTCATCTTCTGGTCTCGTACAATCAGAAATATATGCTGAAATTACGGGACGCATAAGAGAGAGTCCAAGTGATATACCAAAAGTGATTATCATTATATTTCGAAATCCCTCATTAAATCAAAGTAAAACGTACAACAAAGAAAGAAAGAACAACATAACAAAAAGAAATTTTCTCTTGCTGCCGTTTTCGGCGATATCTCAGGTAAAAAAATCTATCAGATATGGCAATCTCATCACTGCAAATATAAGAGCAACCTGAGATAAGCTTAAATCGTTTGCTATCGATACGATAGGAATAAAAATAAATCCGACATAATTAAGAAGATTGAAGAGTACCTCAAATCCTAAAGCATAATACATTCTGCCAGGATAATTTTTGAGTTTCACTATAACTTTTTTTATAGGACGAAAAGAAAATATTTCACGGATGAATTTTTGGGTAAATGTCTCTCCTGCAAGAAACTCTTTGATCTTTTTTTTGCTTAAGCTAGGAAGTTTCTTGTCTGTCACCAATGATAATAAAGCAAAAATAGGAATAAAGATAAACAGATGTGGCAAATCTACCTTGGTGATCAAATATGAACTAATCAATGCACCGACGATATACGCAAGATTGATGCTTGAAAAATATAGCCCAAATGATCTGCCTCTTTCCCCTCATCTTGTGTTTTTGCGGATAAAAGTTTGATATGTTGTAAATAATGAAGCTGTAGCAAAACCATTAAGCAATACCGCGACAATCAATAAAAACACAGAACTATACATCCCTGCTAACACATATATGACACCCATGATCACATAAACAAATTTACTCAAAAACAATACTGACTTAAGATTGGCGTGATTATTTATCTCTCCTATAGGGATTGAAAAAAACATCTTGCTCAACGACAATATGGCTCCAATAATTGAAATGAGAAATACATAATTGACGATATTTTTTATATATAGTGAAAAAAAAACATCTGCTCATAATCCTCGTCACAAGACAAATATAAACAAAGAAAAACCTATCATTCTAATAGATAATGGTATAGAAAGAAAGTTTTTTTTGAGAATATAAAATACTCACTTTTCTATAAGCGTAGAAAAAAGTTCATTCTTATATGTTTTCTGAAACTGATTTTCTGGAGCGAGTGGCATATATGCATTATAAATAAATATCTATTTTTCTATTGTAACGAAAAAAAAAAAATTGTCAAAAAAGGCGAATGATATTCGCCCTTACATTCTTAATGCTATTTTTTTCTGAATTCTGAATTCTGATTTTTTTTAACGTTTTATCGTCGCTTTTCTCAATCTTGTTCTTGTCCATCATGATTGCGGTGCATCGACTACTTCTGTTCCTCCTGCAGGAGTCCTGATAAATCTATAACCGTCAGGATCAGTTCTCAATCTTGTTTCTCGGCATATTTTTCTTCCTCTAAGAAATCGAGTATAATCACGACCTTTTGGATTTTTTACTACACCGACAACTCCAAGATCTTTTGCTTCTTCGAGAGTAAGTTTTCTTTTTGGATATTCGAATCTCTTGGATCCTTTGAGTCTATTTGCAGCTTTTTGTTGCTGGGACTTTTTCTTAGCTATTCCCTGTTTATTTGTTCTGCTTGCCATTTTATTGGATGCACAATATAAAATTTAGAATGAAAAGTATATAAGGAATAGCATCGAGATTTCAAGCGAGAACAATGACGAAGCGTGTTCATCCATAAAAAATATCAGTACATCTTTTTATCTTTATGTATATAATGCTTTTTATACCATCTAAGATAGTGATTTGAGCAATTACTCCTTATTATCTCTATTTATTGACATTTTATATAAAATATACTTGACTATTTATAGCAGATAATTATCATTACTAAGATGGTGATATTTAACATATCATTTCGTTATTTAGAGTTTTTTAGAAAACTCTATTTTTTTTGAAAACAAAACAACATAATAAAAAAACAAAAATAAAAGGGGGGAAAAAAATAAAAACAAAAACACTTCTGTTTCTGCTAGCATTATTTGGCAGCTTCTGTGTGCAAGCACAGACAACCGTTACTATTGGTACGGGAACAACAGCTAACCGATATGCATTCGGCATGTGGTTTGGCTATGAAAGATCTGCATCAATCTATACTGCTGCAGAAATCGGTTTGTCTAGTGGTAGTACTATTACTTCGTTAGGCTGGTATGTAAGCACAGCTTATACATCAAGCGCTACTGTCAGAATCTATGTAGCAAACACTACTGCTACAACTCTTACTGCTGGAACTTATGCAAACATTATCTCAGGAGCTACCTTGGTATATAATGGAACCCGAAGTTTTTCTAGCACAGGCTGGAATACTATCGCAACAACAGGTTTCACGTATACCGGCAACAATTTACTCGTAATAACTGAAACTACGTATGGAGGAACAGGCACTAGCTCGTATCCAACATTTCAGTACACTGCAGGAACAGCTTTCGAATATTGGTATCAGGACAATTCTGCACCTACGGGCAGTGGAACTATCAATAATAGTTACCGTCCTAATATTCAGATAACTGCAATTACTCCTTGTACTAACAGTTCTCTCTATCCAAGCGCTTTTGCTGCTCCTACAACACCAACTTCTTACACTATTAGTTCCTGTCAATATCAATCCGAATACAATGAAATGACAGGAGTAGTAGCAGGAAATTCTTACACTTCCACCGCAAGCATTGCCGGAACATATATTACTGTCCGGTATGGAAGCTACAATGGAAGCGTTGTAACAGCAGGCACTACGCCGCTTACTTGGACAGCAAGTGCAGGTGCTGGTACCTATTTCATTCATTACAACACCAACTCTTCATGCGGAACTGCTTCTTCATGTATGACAAGTACAATCACGTGCAACTCATGCGAAATGATGGTTCCTGCAAGCGGAAGTAATTCGTACACCACATGTTCAGGACATCTCTATGACAATGGAGGATCTACAGTAGCATATGCTCTATCTAGTAATGGATATACGACTATCTATCCTGCTACTGCGGGTAATATGATCCAATTGACTGGTACCTATTATACAGAAACAAATTATGATTATGTGTACATTTACAATGGTGTAGGAATTACTGGTACGTTGTTATATTCCGGATCTGCTTCTGCAAGCACTTCCATCGGAACTATAACATCTACTGATGCCACAGGAGCATTGACGGTCAGATTTACTTCTGATGGAAGTATTCAAAATTCAGGATTTGATTTTACCATATCTTGTATCACACCATGTACGACTCCTGGCACTCCAACATCAATTTCAGGAAGTGGTACTAGTGCAACGACAGCAAACCTATCCTGGGCTGCAGGTTCGCCCGCAGGAAGCGCTACCGTGACGTATTATTGGACCTTGTATAATTCTGGAGGAACAGTAATTACTTCCGGAAATACTACAGGAACAACAGCTTCTGTAACAGGCTTGACTTGTAATACCTCATATTATTTCGCGGTATATGCAAGTACCAGTTGTAATGCCACAAGCTCTTCTGTAGCTACCAGTGGTTCATTCAGTACTTCTGCATGCGAGATGATTGTCCCTTCCTCAGGAACTACTACTTACACGGTCTGCAGCGGTCACATCTATGATCATGCAGGATCTACTACTAACTATTCCAATAGCATCAGTGGATACGCAGTTATCTATCCTGGAGATCCTACCAAAGCTGTACAGCTTACTGGGACCTACGATGTGGAAACATGTTGTGATCATATCTATATCTACGATGGTGCGGGAACAGGCGGTTCCTTGCTTGGACAATTCCAAGGAACTGGTGGAGTATCTATCGGAACAATCACTTCTTCGGGAGCGAACGTTCCTTTGACTATCCAATTCACTACTGACGCAAGTGTAATTTATTCAGGATTTGATTTTACCATATCCTGTGTTACTCCGCCTACTCCCTGTACAAATGCAAGCCTTCCTTACACGGAAGGGTTTAATTCAATAAACTTACCTTATTGCTGGAGCCAGGTAATTGTATCGGGATCTTCATCTTTTCAATTCTTACCTTCAAGTTCTTCCCCAGCCACAACTCCTTGGGAAGGAAGCAATTATGTATTTTGGAACTCATGGAGTATTTCCAGTGGATATGAAGCGAGATTGATTTCTCGTCCTATCACTACTATAGGAACTTCCAATGTAGAAGTACGTTTCTTTTGGATGAATGAAAACTCATCAACGTACAATTCTGGTTCCTACTTACTGGAAGGAGTTCAAGTTCAGTATTCACTGGATAAAATCACCTGGGTAAATGCAGGATCTTTTATTCCAAGACAAGATGCTACGTTAACATCTGGAACTAGTCAGTGGAAAATTAAAGAAATTCCATTGCCTGCGGGTGCCGGCAATCAGTCAACCATCTATGTAGGATTTTTATTTCACTCATCTTATGGAGATAACTGTTCTATGGATGGAGTATGGATCGGAGAATTATATACTGATCCCCTACCCGTTGAGTTGGTTTCCTTTACAGGACACTGTGATGGTAATCACGTTGAACTGAAGTGGGAAACTGCTTCAGAAATCAACAATGATTATTTCACGGTTGAAAAAAGTACTGATGCTATCAACTGGCAATTTGTGACTAAAGTTCCTGGCGCCGGCAACAGTAACCAATTATTACATTACGTTATGACTGATGAAGCAACGTTAGACGAAGTTGTCTACTATCGTCTGATACAGACAGACTATAATGGAGTAACGGAAACATTTCCTCCACTAACTGTCAGATGTCTATCAGAAAATGACGTGAAACTCTATCCGAATCCTGTCACCGATATCTTGTATATCGAAGCGGGAAATACGGAAACAGAAATCAGATATATTCTTTATGATATCCACAATCAGCGTATCGCTGAAGGAACGGGACAAACCATTACTATGGCAAATTTTGCTCCGGGTGTATATTATATAGAAATATTGTTTGGTGGAAAAAATGTTTTCAAAAAAATTGTAAGACAATAAACGGCGCCGAAGGACGCCATAAAGCTCGGGATTTTTCTCGGGCTTTTTTTTGTTTATGAAGTTTTTAATGAAAACAAAAAATCGAGCCAGTGAAGTATAGTATATGGTAAGATGGATTCCGGCTGCAATTTCTTAACCCACGCAGTTCTGCGGGGCAGACTGCCGGAATGAGGTACACTGGTTGTTCAAGTGATGGCTCGAAGTTCTATTCTTAACTATAATATATTTTTTTGATATATGATATGGTCTAATTATTCTACACAGTGAACTGACCGTTTTCGTAGATGACTTTTGTCGTTCCATCTGCAAGCGTAGCGGTGACTTTTCTTCTCTTGGTAGAAATAATATCTGTATGTTCAGCACTCTGATTGAATCATAATTCATCTAATTCTTTTTCCGTAAGCTTACTCGCATCACCGACAAAAGTTTCGTTATATGCAGATCAGATTGCAATATGCGTATTTCCTTCTGATCATCACATATTTTCATCATATAACGTTTCTCCCATAAATTTCGTAATACGAGAATGTCTTCCATCTGTCAACGAAAATTCTCCTACTTTGTTTGCGTTTTCTATTTTGATCATCTCTGCAAGCAATGCTTTGTTTTCTGACGCATCAAAATCTATGATACTCCCTTTTTCAAATTTCAAATAAATATCCTTGATAACCTGTCCGTATCTATACAAAGGCTGATTGAATCTCAATCGTCATTCCGTCCCTCTCCAATCAGGTGAGGTAAAAATCTCGAACGAAGGGATATTGCGTCATGATCATCATAACCATTGTCTATTGGATCAGATTTTAATTTTGATGTCTGCATCTTCTCATTCGACATGCACCCATTCTATTTTTAGTGCATTTAATTTTTGTTTGATGATTTCAATGGAAGTGGTGATATTTTTTCGTTCAGCGATAGGATCTTCTGCATCTAAATAACATGCTTTAATAATTTCATTCCGATATTCTTCGAGTGACATTCCTGCTTCTTGTGCCATTGCTTCGGTACCGTATAGACCTAATGTTCGCGTCATTTTACCATCTAATTCTTTTTTCATACGTTTCTCTTTGTAAGGTCTACGAGATGACATTCTCGCTGCAAGTTTTTTGGGATCGATCTCTTTGAGCTCATATTTATCTGCTTCAGCAATGATAGAAATAACATGGGTCATCTGTTCGACTTTGCCGTGAAAAAATTCGCTCGGATAAAAAACAATCTGATCATCATTAGCATGTTCAAAAAAATGTTTAGCAACTCCATCTGGAGAATATTCCATGATAGGATGTGCGCCTGCTTCGAGAATCGCTTTTTGCAATGGAAGATAAAATGGTTTTGCACATTCAGGTATTTGTACGAAAACAACGTCGTCTTTTTTGACTCCGTCTCCTCATCGAAGAGCAAACTTTACAAGCACATCTGCGTATTTTTTGAGAAGTTCATATGAAGGTACGTAGGACATAATCAAATAGGTAATCCAAATAAAATCAAAAAGTCAGCGTATATATTTTTTAAAAATTTTCAATTGTTTCAGAAAATAAATCATCATTCAATATTTGACAAATTATTTTTTCTGATTATAATGTATATGTTTTATTTTTATTATTCATATCATGAAACAACTATTTATCGATGTACATACCCACATCATTAAACACAAGTACAAGTATCTTGGACTTGCTGCATTTTTGAAATTTATGGTTATTTGATTACTTGCTTCTCTTGTAATCAATGGAACACAGCATAATAATGCACACGCTCAGACAATTCTTCCTCTTTCTAGCGATATGTGTTATGTATATGATAATTTCGTTAAGTGAAGTTGGGCAAAGGTCAAAATGTGATCACAAAGTCTGATAAATGCTGGTATCTATAATATAGATAATTTTCCTTATTTGTTTTTCTTTGCAGCAGTCGCTGATTACAATATGGGAGATCAGATGAGTGCTATCACAAATCTAAACTACATATTGGATATGCAAGGACTTCCTATCATTAGTGATCCAAAGGATTTTATGAGCTGAGTGAACGCAGTTAATCCGCTCATCACTTCATGAACTATGATGTGATTGCAAGCACTAGATGGATTCACTTACTATCAAGGGATTTATTCTATTTGTAGCGATACGGTTGATATTCCTACAGACACTTCTAATAATACATATATTAAAGATGCATTTATTCTTAAAAGCTATCAAGCAAATATCGGTGCATTAAGTACCGTACCTGATGGAACATATGTAGGAAAGACACGTATCAACACAAATAATAGTAGCTGAGAAATCATACAAAAGTTTGCACTCCAATCTTCGTGATATACTGATGAAATAGAAATTGTAGGACCAGAAAATTTACAAGTGTTTTCAGATGGTTCAGGAACGCTACCATTGAAAGGTATCATCAACAATCCAACGCTTCTTGATACTTCTGTCGCGAATACATTATCTAACGTAACTACCGTAATGGAGTGGACCAATGATCAAGATGTTCCTATGTTTTTCAAAGACAAAACAAGTTGAGAACCAATCAATGTAACGATGAATATACCTATTACTTCTGGTACCGTTTGAGATAGTATACTCGTATATTATTCTAATGACAGCGGTAGCACATGGAATTTTAGTGAGCAGACAACAATCTCAGAAATCAATAGCAAACCTTATGCTGTCATCTCATCAACGCATGCAACTATCTTCGCTATTGTAAGTTGATGAACATGATTATTTACTATCAACAATGATGAAAGTACAACAATATCAACTGGTGTAGTTCTCACTATCAATGTACCCGAAGGAACATATATGAGATTTTCAAACGATAATACTATACGAAGCGACTGGGAAATATACAATGAAGAAAAAAATTGGACGCTTTCTGATGGACAAGGAACAAAAACTGTTTATGCACAATTTGATCTAAATAACAATACGGGTACTGTAGAGGTATCTACAAGCGATACGATTGTCTATGAAACAGAGGCTGTTGTCGTAACTGCTCCATCAAATGGTGGTGGCGGAGGTGGTGGTTCATCTATAACTCCAGATGTTTGTTATGATGGAGATTATTCAGAAAGCTATTATGATAGAACGTGTGGGTGTCGTCCGTCTTCAGCAGATGAAACTACATGAGAAATTAATAATACACAACATGAATCTCCTGACGTCCAATGAGACATCAGCTGATCAAAATATTCCAATGAAATCAATATGGCTTATCAACGAGCATATTCTTTTGGAATTACTACGATGAATACTATTCGAAAAGCCGATATCGAATGAACGCTTGTGAGAAAAAATATGGCAAAACTCATCACTAATTTTGCTGTCAACGTATTAGAAAAAGATATTTCTACAGGGAAAGTCTGTTCCTTCTCTGATATTTCTCATCTTACTAAAGAGACTCAATATTATATCTTGGCTGCTTGTAGATTAGGATTGATGTGATATGAAAGTGATGGAATAACCTTGAAGACAAATTTTGATCCTAACGATGAAATCACGAGAGCTGAGTTTGGAACTATTATATCTAGATTGATACGATGAGGAAAATATAATAATTGATTTCCATTTTATAATTATCACCTTAATGCATTAGCAAACAAAAATATTATGAAAAAAATAGACAATCCTCTCCAAAAAGAAAAAAGAGGTCGAGTCATGCTAATGATGCAAAGAATTTTCCAAACAGAACAATAATATATTTTATAATAAAAAATATCCTCTGACGTCTCGGAGGATTTTTTTGATAAAGAAAATTTTGAGATTAGCCACGAACGGGAATTTGCCCCGCAGTACTGCGGGGTCCAACCCGTGACCTTCCCGTAGGACTACGGGGACGCTCTACCTACAAAATATGTATCATAGCATAATGATGATTTTTATTAGCCACGAACGGGAATCGAACCCGTGACCTCACCCTTACCATGGGTGCGCTCTACCGGCTGAGCTATCGCGGCATATCAGCTTCGTGCTTTTTTATGTATTACCTATTTTTTTTCAAGCACGAATAAACCACTATTATATAACTTTTTTTACTAAACGGAAGGTGATTTTGTTCGAAAGCTTATAAAAAATAGTCAAATATTTTTTTCTGAGTACTATTATATGTGTATACCAAACACCTTATAAACTAACAGACATTGTGTTTCTATACGTTTTTATTTGACGACCAGCTATGAGATGGGATTCTCTGAAACTAACAGCATAGAACGTAAATCACGAATTGATACGTATACAGAAGAAAACAACGTGAAAGATATCGCGAAAAATATTGCGACAGATTTGTCAAAACTGAAAAAATCCATAGAAGGCAAAGAAACGCCTGTTTCTGCACAAGAAACAATCACATGACTCGATGAGACATGGGATACTTTTGCTAAAGATATGGATGAACATATTGAAAATGTTTTTGATAAATACGTCAAAGAACACTCCTCTCATATCCAAGACCTTTTACAACAATGAGAAAATGGACAACAACAATTACAACAAGAATTCAATGATATGGTGTGGAAACAAGCAGTAGAATGATTTGAAACAGATAAAAAATTGCTTGAGAAAAATATAATACAACCATTCACCTTTGAGCTTGAAGCACTAAAACAGGACATACTGTCAAGTATTTGAGAAAATGGAGAAACAGGAAATCCTTTGTTGGCTGATATGCCAAATAAAACAGCATCAGACAAAAATATAAACAAAAAAACTGTTGAGTGATATCATCCAGAACAAGACTATATCGAAGCATACGGAAATTTTGGATATGCAAATTTAGATAAAAACTATGATATAGAAGATATTTACAAAGATAGCAAAGCAAGAAAACTCAGAAAAATCATGCAAAAAATATTTGATGATGAAATCGAAGAATGAGCATGAGGAAAAGAACTCAGAAACGCTACGTTTAATATCAACCTCGACAAAGAAAACGGACTTGCTGGTCTCATTATCGCTATCCGCGAATCTGTACAATACAAAGATATCAAAGACAAAACGGATCCTAATTACAAATATACACTACTTTATAAAAATCTTGTTTCTAGCTATGATCCAGTAACAGGGAATTTAAAACTTAAGGATCAAGAAACTATTAAAAATGCTTTGGATACATCTTTTGAATCAAATCTCGAATCTGACGAAAACAACAAAGGACTTCTCAAATCAGGATATCTTACTTATGAACGCAAAGGTGGATTTGATGGAGAGATCAGTAAAGTTGCAAAAATACTCAGCAGATCACAATGGAAAGATCTAGATACTTTTGCTTCACTTGTCCAATCAAAAGATGATATAGAAATGGCAATGAAAGAATGGAATAACGCGCTTGAAATGACCTGACAAATGAGAAATGACAAAAAAGAAAATGAAGAAAGAAATCCTGAGATTACAACTAAAATCACTGAAAAAAATATTTTCACTTTCTTGTGTGACTTCAATGGAGAATGAATCGTCTCTGCTGAATACAACAAAAAATTTGAAGCACAACAATTAACTCAAGGAGACGTATGACCACTGTTTGGACAACAAGTATTATTTTCTATCGAACAAGCAATCGCTGTACAAGAAGTACAACATCCTGGAGAATGAGAACAAATAGTAATCCACAATATCATCAAAAATATGAGCATCTCAAATAGCACAGTAACAAAAAAGCTAGATGACATGCTTAGTAATCAATCAGCGTGCACAAGAGAAAATCTTGCAAAATTGATCAATGGATATGATGAAAAAGGGAAACACGTCGAAGGAAATCCAGAATTTAAAATTCTTTTCCTTGATGCTATCAAAAAAATCAATGGAGGAAGTAACGTTGCACAACCTGATCTTTATGAAACACTTGCAAGCAACAAAAATAATGATGAAGAAATTTTAGTCAAATATTATGAAAGTGAGCATAAACTTCAAACAGAGGTTGAAACGCTCATTGCTAAATCATTGCAAGAATCACAAGATCCTGAAATCACAGAAATGATCAGAACACAAGGACTTGTACGCGTCAGAGAAACATGTGTGACGCAAGTCATGAATGCTGTCGATCATATAACGATAACCCTTCCAAGTTGAGAATCATCTCCGCTAAGAGCTGCGGGAATCAGCAAATCATGGATACTTCGCAAAGCATATGAAGAAGTGATGCAAAACCTTGTACAAAATCTTATTTCTTTGGGTATTCACTGAGGAGGATGAACAGGAATTATCTTGAGTCTTGGAACAGGACAAGAAGGACAGAGTGAATCAGGAAGAACAAAACGAGCTCGATGAGCTGGCGCAGGAATTAATGTCCGTGATGGAAAACTAAATCTTTATGCATGACTTTCTGGAGAAATTGCAGAGCAATACAACTACAATAACGTTATCAATGCTAATCTTTCTCAAGTACATAGTGCACAATATTTCGGTCTAGAATGAAATGTTGCATCTACTATAAATGTCTTTAATTGATCAGGAGTCGAAATCGCTTGAGGAATCAATCGACAAAAAGATCCTGAAATAGGAATCAACCAAATCAATGAACAATATAAAAAAGTTTCTGAAGAAATTTTTACTATTTCCAGCGATATAGATCCAACAGATAAAAATGAAGTACAAGCATATATCCAAGATAAAATCGATCACTCTACAGGTAAATATCAAAAATTTATAGAAAGCAACAAACAGCATCTTAGCGACAATCTTGCATTCATCATCCGTTATATGGATGTGAACAACTTTTTTGGTGCAAACAACAGAATCGACAAACTTCCTAAAGGAAATCAGACATTGGCAATCAATGATCTATTGTCTGTGATGCAAGAAGGTAATATGGATCTTCGAAGACATAATGTCGTAGCATGACTCCATAGCAAAATAGATGTCACTAAACTTTCTTTTGGAGTGACAAGTGATATGCTTAAAATACAATGATTATTTCATAAAAATACTGCACCAAATGCTACAGCTACTGGTGGAGAAGCTATAAACGAATGAGGTATCGGTGTATGAGGAGAACTTATCTGAGAACAAGATAAATTCTGAATTTTCTGATTTTATGCAGGAATCAGACTCTCTACTTGGAGAAATATGTACGTTCCAAATGAACAACAATATCTCTATACTACCCATGAAATGGGACAAGGAATCGGAGTCGACAAATATTTTGTAGAACATGAACAAGAATTGCAAAAAGATGTATCAAAATATGCTGCATATCTTCAAGCACTTTTCAACTCAGATATTTTGACGTGTTCAGCTAATGCAAACAATACACTCCAAATACAATTTAATGGAAAAGGAGAACATCCTACAATATTCGAATACCTCAATATCCATGCTACTGCCGATGCAGAAAAAAACTTTTCTATAGAAGGGAATATTCTTACGATAGGAAATGTCTGACCAATGACTGCATATACCGTAACTGAAGCAAAATGAGTACGCAGAATACTTTGTCTAGGAACTAAAAAACTTGATGAAGCACATCGTGTCGTTGAAGTAAAAAAGAATACTGTAGAAGCAATAACAAGTGAAGAGAATGGATATAAAGAATGGAAAAAAGATCAACTCACAAGCGACATTATCAACAATATGAAACAAGGAACTACTGAAGCTCCGTCAACGATCGAATCAGAAACTGCGAAATTTTTTGATGAAACATGAGCATTCAAAAAATCAACGATTGAGTGATATACTCTACATACAACTATCGCTGAATGAGCAAAATTTTCTACAGGTACGCTCACTATCAGCAAGAATGAAACAAACAAAACATATACAGTAAATTATGCTACACTACCACAAGACAAATTCACTATAGAATATATTGATGAAAAGATATATAATAACTCAATAGATACAGAAGCAAACCGAATAGAAACTACTACACCTGTTGATAAACTCTTCTCTTTTGAATCAGCAAGCGAATTATGAAAAGCTCAATTGTGTCTAAATACTTTGGCTTCATCGATTTATGAACTAGAGAACACAAACAATCCATTATATGGAAAATTTATGACTTCAGCTAGCAGAATTATTGAGTGAACATCTATTGATGATAAAGAATTAACTGATGCTATCTGATATCTACAAGAGCTCTTACCAAACAGCTGATGATTGATTGATGAACTCAAAACATATCTAGTTTCTCCTGATCGATATACGAAGACATATATCGTCGATAGATTGAAACAGATATTTGCTAAAGAAGATTATTATACACAAGGAAAGTCATTATCAACAATAATGTCTTGACGTACAAAACGAGAAAGTATTTCTTGACCATCAGGAGAATCACTCAAACCAGCGTTATTATCTGAATTCAAACAACAAAAAAATATACGAGCAAAAGAAACATATGAAATACCTCCCCACATTTATCCTAATCTTATCGGATATACTGCTTTTTATAGAACTTTCTGATGACAGCAAATAACAAATAACTACTCTATCACTTCATTGGGAAATACAACTTCTCAAGTAGAATTGTATTCCATAAAAGAATCAAATAAAAAAACAGCACAAGATTGGTTCTTGAATAATCTTGAAAAGAATCAGATAGAAGTCGAATATCTCGCACAAAGTCTGGAAAAACAATTCGCAGAAAAAGGTGTCAGTGTAAAATTATTTATTGAAGGACAATATGAGCAAACACGAAACAATATCAACGATTTACTCTCTGGAAAACAATTAGACAAAAATCAAATTACTATTGACTCTTGAATAAAAATAAGTATAGATATTGAATATGTATTCTATCTTTTAGGAGAGTGTTGTAATGAATCTATCGGAGCAAATATCAAAACTATCAAGATAGACAAAGTCAAAGATAATATTCCTGGAAAATACAGCGCTTCATGAGCACCGGAAAAAAATTATATCAATGGCGTAAATCTGTATACCAAGAGTCATTCTCTAGCAAGCAATGTGATCACTCAAGAATCACGCGTCGATGTCAAAAAATTTATTAACCGTAAAGAAAAATGACCAGACGCAATTGTTTCATCATGAGAAACAGGAACATGATCAACTGATATTTTAGGAACCCTTATTCCTGACGACGCAAATGGTAATCAATAACAAAAACAACACATCTCTTTTTACCTACTTTTATACCAAGTAATGAAAACAAAAAGAAATCTCCTCCTTTGAATTCTCATGACGCTACCTGCGATCATAGGATTTTGACATGCAGCAAGTTGGACAGACCATGTAATCTATACGGAGCAATCCTATAGTCAACTTTCTTGTAATGATGTAGGAAAAATATATCTCAATCAGGATAATGATGAAGATAATCTTGCTGATTATTATCTTTATCTTAATAGCAATTTTGTATTAAACCAAACTGCTTATGACTATTCTGCAGGACAGATTTTGAGAGGAACTTCAACTGATACGAAAGTCATCTATTATAGACCCTTGGCAAACATGCTCTATAAGATAGATGAAAACGGAAATACAGGAAGCATTGATAATAATCTTTTTTGGAGAGCTAGTCGAGTAATGCCGTACAATACTCCTGTAAGAGGTATAGCAACAAGCCCAAACAAAGTTGTTTTTGAGCAACCATCAGACAACAATCCAAACAAAAATATCGTAGGATTCGTATATGATTATCAATATAAATATGCTACGAAATTTGCAAGTAGCGGAATTTCTCCTTATCGATACAACAGTATTCCAAACATAAATTATTATCTTAATACATGAGTAACACTTGTGCAAACACTTCCTTGAGCAAATGGAAATAGAACAAGAGTGTGGTCAAGTGTACAAAATACACAAGGATGTAAAAATTATGAGCTTCATCGATGTGGTGATGGTATCGTACAATCATGATCTGATAGCTCTTGGGTCAATCAATTCTCTTGAGAAATCTGTGATGAATGATCCTTGAATGGTACACCAGGACACTGTCCAATAAACTGTGGACTTGCTGCTACAGAAAGATGTGGTGATGAAACCTTACAGCCAGCTGGAACATATTACAATGGAAATACCAATGATATGAGTTTTGAAGAATGTGATGATGGAGATGCAACAGGAGATACTGATTGAGTGCTTAATGGAGATGATCCAGCAACAGCATTCTGTAGTTCTATATGTCTACCAACATTCTCAGAAGCATTTACTGAAGAATTCGTTAACGGGTAAATAATCAATATTAAAAAATATAACTTTATTATATAATTATTTGTCATGAGGTTTACTAAAAACATGTACACAAAAGCAGGAATAGTCTTCGCTATGCTAGTATGAACGCGAGCTATATCTTTTGCCGGTAACACTATTGCCGACGTCCCTGCAAGTGCAAACGAAAATAGGACTATACAGCAAGCGACTACGCTCTATGCTGATAGCTGTGATATTTCTCAAGAGTTATGATTTTATGATAACTCACCTATCTATCTTCGTATTGCGCAACCAAAAGGACCAGTAAGTTATGTTTTTGATAAGACAGAAACCTACGTCAGAGTATATGGAGGTAATGTTTTTGCTGGAAACTTAAGATTTCCTTATGTATCAAACTTTGTCCCTTCTACAAGTATAGATACGAGTAGCTCTAGCATATTGACGGTAGATGCTACATGATCAACATTTTCGTGAGGAGCAATGACTATGCCAAGAAATCAAATAGCATGACAAATAGTAACCAAAAACAATGAAAGATCTGTTATCCAAAATACCAATGGAGCATCTCTTAGCTACTATTATAGATGGTCTAGTGATCTTTCCTTTCACAATGGAACATTAAAAATCACTATCAATCCAAATCTTACATTAAAAACTGCTTGTACTAATTATTATGTAGCAAAATGTGGAGATGGAATTATAGATAAAGCTACAGGTACTACAGATGGTAATGGTGGTATCACAACACAAGGTGGTACGTTTTTACCATGGCATACACGATCTATAAAACCAAATGAAGTCTGTGATGATGGTGCTCTTAATGGAACACCAGGACATTGTAAAACAGACTGTACAGGATTGGGAAATGGAACTCCAGGCGGTCCTACATGTACATTGACTGCTAGTGATTCAAGTATTGAATCATGAGACACTGTTACTCTCAGTGCATCGTATACTAGCTGAACAAATGCGACATTTACACCAAGTCTTTCAGGACTTACTGCATTCACCTATCCGGCATGGAATGGAACAACCACAGATATTCCTACAACTACTACAACGTATAGCCTTACTGTTGCATGAGATACAGGAACAACACCAGCGGTATGTAGTACGACGGTAACAGTAGAACAACCGATACCCCATTTACAATGTACTATTACATTTTCACCAAGTATTACTACTACATGACAAGCTGTTACTGTAGGATGGAATGTACAAAACGGAATATTCAATTCAACATATATGTATGTCACTCCAGCTATTGCAGGAGCATGGCCACATTTGATCAGTGCAAACCAATATAATGGAGTTGTAGCAGCTATCCCATCACAAATCGGGGATTATACATTCTCTATGATGGTATGGAACAATCAAGAACAATCAACATGTACCTGAGTGCTTCATGTAGTAGAAAATCTTCCTGCTGCATGTTCATTGACAACCACTACTCCTACTATCTATCCAGGGCAAACAGCAATGCTTAACGCATCATATAGTAATGCAACGTTAGCGAGTATTTCTCCAAGTATTACATGATTGAATTTTTCTTATCCAACACGAAGCAATACAAATATATCTGTCACACCAACATCAACAACAACATATACTATGAATATATTATGAGTTAACTGATCAGGATCGAATTGTAGCACTACCGTGAAAGTAATAAACACGTGAGTAACATTCAGTAAATCATTAATTACAAATACCTTGTACAATTCGGGAGACCTTGTAAGTTTCAAAATCGATTTTGCAAACAATGGTCCTTCGACAGTGAACAATATTATGCTTTCTGATTATTTGCCTGCTGGACTCGAATATGTAAGCAGCCAGATTTTTGGTGTCGCACCGTATACTTCTGCTGTTGGAGCAAATGGAGTAAATCAATCTGTCACATATTCATGATTCAGCCTTATACCATGACAACAATGATATCTTGTGGTCGTAGGAAGATTCAAATGATATGAATACGCAAACCAAACCCTTAACAATGCATTCTTTCAATCAGATGAAACTCCTATGCTCTATGCTGCTGCATTGTTTAATGCAAACATTCCAAGTGGAAACGTATCAGCAATAAAAACTTCTAACAAATCTTCCTATTATCTTGGTGAAGATGCTAGATTTACTCTTGCGGTCACTAACAATTGACCAGATGTTATCAATACAGTAAGCATCACTGATGATCGGCCAAATACTTCATGTATCACTCCAGATAGTCAATGGACATCAAATATGCCACTCACTATGACCAATACTACTGATCCATACACATGGACATATAATGGTTCATTAGCAGTAGGGCAAACTCTATATCTTTATATCACAGGACATATCGGAACTGCATCTTCATGTATCAATACCTATACCAACAATGCAGGAATCAGATATATCATCAATGGCACAACACAGACAGGAACTATCACACCGCTCAACTTCAACGTCACTGCAGGTGATTCTTCTACATTACTCTTTGAAAAAAGATTAGTACAATATGGAAACAATTCTTGAGATCCTGTAGTATTTGAATTACTGTATCAAAACAACTGAACAGCTACTATCACTTCTTATGATATTGTAGATTACTGGCCAGGAACATTGAATTTTGTTTCTGCTAGTCCTATGCCAACAACACAGACAATTCTTCCATGAGGAAAAGAATTGCATCGATACTTCACTACCCCACTAGCTCCAAACGGATCTGGTAAAATTACTATTAATGGAACGATAAAATAAATTTAGCTTGAGGCTTGAAGCTTGAAGCTTAAAGCTGTTTAAAAGTCTTTTAATTATTACTGTTACGGAAATGAAAAAAACATTTTATATCATCGCTCTCGGACTCTTGTGATTAGTATGATTTACACGAGCAGATGTAGATAGCATGAATGTCGCACCAGCGACACAGTCAGCTATTTCTGGTTCAACAGTGACTTTTACTGTCACTGGACATAATGGGACGGGTGATACATATCTCAAATATGTTTTGCCAAAGACAGCAGCGTACGATATTATATATCAAAACTCAAATCTTACTCCAATAAATAATTGGATGTTGAGTATGTGAGGTGAACACGATCCTGTGTTCTATATTCCTGCAAACAGTAATTTCTCCGTAACGATTACTGCAAAAACTACTACCACAAATCGATCACTTCCTACAATAGATCCTATTTGTAATGTCCCTGCTAATGTTCTCTCATGCTCATTAGAATTAAATACTTGCCCATCTCAATGTACCAACGTTCCTATCGTTTGGATACATATTGCTTCTGACATGCAATTTTCTACATTACTTCATTCATTAATGTCTTGGATCACACCAGTTTCTGATCTTGCAATAACCAATATATTAACAGGAGAAAATCCAAGTGTTTCATGAGATATTGTTTCTTATTTCATAACACTACAAAATATCTGATCTACTTCTGCGACAGGAATCTCTTTCATCAGTAATTTTCCTATCCCGAAATTGGCTATGCCTACTGCAACATTTAACGGACTATTTCATTCATATACCTACATCAATTATCCACAAGATTTTGTATGGACAGGAAGTTATCTGAATACTTTGAATCCAGGACAATCAATAACAATTTTATTAAGCGCCCCTATGATGCAATCATTTGCTGTAGGAACTACGTTTAATCAAATCGCTAAAACAGCAACTACAAATAGTGAATATAGCACAACAAATAATACAGCTGCTGCTACAGGAATTGTACAAGCTGCAGCAAATGTGTGGGTAACTAAAACACTCAATGCATTTACTGGGTATCGTGCAGGAGACAAAGTTGTTTATACTATCACGTATGGAAACAGTTGAGGTAAATCAGCAAGTAATGTAGTCATCACTGATCTTGTACCTGCTTGAATAACTCTTCCTGTAACTTCATTTACTATTGGAACACTTCCTGCAGGAAGCGGTGGAACACTAGTTGTTACCTGAACACTCAATGCAACATTAGCTTCATGAACTACGTTTGCAAATACAGCAAACATTAGCACAACAAGCTTTGATTCTGCTACGGGAAACAACTCATCTACAGCGACAGGAATCGTGCAAGGAATAGCAAACATTAATTTAAATATTACTGCAAACAATCTTACAAGACCACAATATAACACTTCTCCATACGGTTCTTGATCAGATAGTATGATCCAAGCAATTAGCGGAGATACGGTACAATTGACTATCACCTATGCAAACCGTGGAAATGTTGTAGCAAACAATGCTACGCTATTGCTTTCATGAATACAATGATTTTTTACAACTGCTTCAACATTCAACGAAACGTTGTCTACTATAGCTATAGACTACACAGGAACTATCATCCTTACTGGCATTGTTGGTCCTAAAAACTATGTTACTTTTTCACCGACCGCTTCTTTGTATTATAACAACTGAATGTCACTCAGTGATAATGTAGTAGTTCAAGAGCCAATGATTTGTGGAGATTGACTACTTACAAAAACAGAATCCTGTGATACTCAAGGGAATCTTGGCGTAGAATTTAGCGGACAAGTCTGTGAAAATCAACAAGGAATGTGTGTCTTAGTAACACAATCTATTATCAATAATGCATGTATCAATTATCAATATGCTAATCCTCTTGGAGGAATGATTACTGGACAAGCATGTAGTTCAGTAAATACTGCACTTATGAATGCATCATGTAGTACCATGACAGGATCTGAAGCGATTACAACAAGCAACGGATATGACATCAATTTCACATGTACAGCAAATAATGCTGCAAGCGATACACCTATCAGCATTGATTGTGGAAATGGAACAAGCGTTTCATGAACATGAACAATCACTAATGGAACATGTAGCTATGCTACTTCGTTTATCGGTAATGCTCAATGTAGAGTCGGAAGCGATATAACTAATGTAGCATGTAGAGTTCCTGTTCCTACTACACAAATGCAATGTGACCTTGAAGCACTTGATGGTAGAATTATTTTAGTAGATACAGATAACAGTGAATGAGAAGGAAGATTTAGATGTGAAACACGTGATGATGTTGTTGCACAAGAACTCGAGATAGATTGTGGAGAAAGCGGAGTAAGCGATCAATGATGAAGATATGCAACTGCTACTAACACTTCACAACTTGAAACTGTTTGTAGTTATGATGAAAATACTCTACCGCAAAATAAACAAGTAACATGTTCTACAAACTCTGTCATCTGTGAAACAGAAAATATCATTGTTGACGAACCTACCTTGTGATATTGTGGAGATGGTATCGTTGAATGATATGAAGATTGTGATGATGGAGATGATAATGGAACTTCAGCTTCAAGCTGTTCTGTAGGTTGTGACCTTGAAGGTGCAGAAATGGTAGGATGTTTTAATGTAGGAAATATGAATATCTCTATCCAAAAATGAGATCTTCTTCCATTCCGATGGATGCTTGATCAGGAGGAAAATATCATCGCATGATCAACATGTGAAGATAAGCCTGATGGAAAAATTCCTGAAGAAAGTTTATATTGTACATTCAGCGTTTACAATGGTGACCATCAAGAAGCAGATGGAGATCCTCTCTATACGTTCACAAAAAAATGTAATGAAAATAATCGAAATTGATCACTCTTCAATTACTTTACTAATCAAGCAAATCAAATCTGATCGCTCAAAGATGCGTTTGGAAAATATGCAATCGATTCAAGCAATTTTGTAGACAGCACTTTTGGTGAATATAAAATCGTCTTGGAAAAAGTAAAATATAATTATTGTCGTAGCGATGATAAAGAAGAATGAACAGAAATAGATAGAGTATGTAGTGTAAACTTTACTGTTACTCAGCCATATCTAGCACAAAAGAGCTCGTTTGGACTTACTCCAAAAGCTACCAATATTTCACTTGATGGATATCAAACACTCAATGGTGAAGAGCTTATCAAGAGTACAGATCTTGATGATATCATGGTGCTCGATGATTCAGATTATGATGGCGGAAGCACAGTAAGAACAATGATGGATAGTTTCATCACTAAATATAATAAACTTGCTATCACTGTCGACAACCAATATCTTCCATCATCACTTAAGAATCTTGGTATCACGGTAAAAGTTATTCCAAATCAAAAAATCTATATTTTACAGTCTGATACAAGAAAAACAATTACTATGAAAGATATCACTTCTTTCAATGCGCCATTTACTATCGTTACAAAAAATATTGATGTCATCATCAAAGGTAACGTAGAGTATAATGGTATGTTCCTTGTGAAAAATGGGACAATCACTTTTGAAAAATCAGATGAAACAGTAGCATGAGATAGATGTCCTGGCACACAAACTGTGAAAGGAATATTTGTAACTGATGAATGATTCCTTGGAGGAACGCCATTGAATAATATGGCAAACAACAAAGAACGATGTAATTATGGATGATTGTATGTCAAAGGTATTTTGATAGGAAACGATATCGAAAATATCGTCGAAGCAAAAAGATCTCAACTCAATCATTGGTTCTATGTATGATGATCTTCTGATGCTGCAGTCAAAGCAGAAAGAAGAAACGAAATATTTAATGGTGCTGCCGTGCTTATTGAATACAGCCCAAGTCTATGGAACGCATTGCCTCCAGGTGCAAGCGAATTCACTACTGCATTGGATATATATAAACAATAGTATGTATTTGAAAATGACACATAAATAGTAGAAGCGGATCTAACAATCCGCTTTTTACTATAAAAAA
Source organism: Candidatus Gracilibacteria bacterium S5_H10 (assembly GCA_019248075.1). GTDB lineage: Bacteria > Patescibacteriota > Gracilibacteria > Absconditabacterales > Absconditicoccaceae > CAJBLF01. The sequence goes on from JAEHHG010000002.1 coordinate 50,925, forward strand.
ACAATTTCTATAGTTTGATAGATCCTTATTATCCGTATAAATAAGCGATTTTTTTAAAATTTTCCCTCATAATTCCAATCCAATAAAATACCCAAAATTGACTTGACATTATCTAGTAAATTATTATAAAATTGTATATTCAATAAATATTTTACATTTAAAATATTTCTGCCATGAAAAATTTTCTTTTAAAATCTTTTTGGAGCATAAGCGTATTGGCACTTGCTATGCTAACATTTTGAACTATCGGTTCAAAAACTTTTGCATATACGGATGCTGATTACGTAAATACCGTTAATCCAAATCCAAGTGTATGTACAGGAATGACTGCTGCAAATGTCATCCACCTTACTGCAGGAGATATTGCAGGATGAGGGACATTTGATCATGATATGATTTATGTCTTGCCAGCAGGAAATTATACTGTAGCAGGGAATATCCAAGTTGCAAGCTGTTCTGTATTGGTAACTGATGGTGACACCCCAGGAAATGCTGTTCTAAATTTTCAATGAGGAACATACATTTCAAGTAATGGTGAGCAAAATTTTTCTATCAGAGGATTTGATACTACACACAAATTGCAAATTGCATGAGCAACAAGTCCTGGTGCACTTCTCTTGCAAAATAGTTCATGAGTAACTATTTCTTATACCATCCTTTCTGGATATACTAGCTTTGCTGCGATAATGGCAACTGACACTACACATATGACTATTGCTAACAATATTATTTCAAACAACAAAGATGGAATAAAAACTCGATGAGCATCTACAGATAACACTATCACCAACAATACTATCACCAACAATACTAATTATGGTATATTTTTACAACCATGAGCAGACAACAATATCATAACCAACAATACTTCTATTTCTAGCAATGCTGTTTGATGAATAAATCTAGAAAACGCAAATAATTGCACTATTTCCAACAACACTATTAGCAATCATGTTGTATGACTTTGAGTATCACTTACCAGCAATACCACAAACAATACTATCACCAACAATACAGTCAGCAACAATCGAATTGGTATAGGAATAACAAATGCTCATACCAACACTATCAGCAATACTACTATTTCTGGCGGTGTATATTGATTATATCTCGATAGCAATTCTAGTTGAAACACATTCAGTTCAGATAATTTTTACTGAAGCACTACTAGCAATATCTATCTTAATAACTGATATCATAATACATTCACTAATACTGTCGTAAATGGATTAGCAACATCAGCTATTGGTATACAATTAGAAAATTCACATTATAATACATTTTCTGGTACAAGCGTTAGTAACAATCTAGAAGGTACAAGACTAACAAATGCAAGCAACAACACATTAAGATTAACTAACAATGCAAATTGAATACATCTGTATGCAAGTTCAAATAGCAATAATATTTGGAACACACAAGCTCTTGGACAAAATACTATCTTCATTTATAACGGATCCAACAATATCATTACCGGATGATTATTTACTGCAACTTCTACAACAACTTCAACTGTAACGATCAATCTAAAAAATGATCAAACTTCTCCTACGTATGAAATTACAGGAGCTGGACTTAGCGGTACGTATCCTACAACTCCAATGACTGCTTCAACAGGAACAGCTAGCATTGAACTTACTTGAGGAAATGGAACAAAAAATATTACTGTCATATATAACAATGGAAATACTCAATATGATAGCATTACCTTATGAACTGTCGTCACTCCTCCAACATGAGGATGAGGTGGTTGAGGTGGAGGTTGAGGATGAGGTGGAGGTGCTTGAATTGCAACCTGTACTTCTACACAACTCGTATGTTCTGGTGGTGTACGAATAAAAAACACATGAGTATCATGTCAGTGAGGAAATCTAGGTAATAGCTGTAGCGTTTCAACAGGAACACTTCCTGTAGGAAGCATTGTTTGATCACCATATTCTACTGAGCTTAACAACGCATATCTTCGAGCATATTCACATGGAATCACTACTATGAATACTATCCAAAAAGCAAATATGGATGGCATACTTATTAGAGCACACATGGCAAAAATGATCAGTAATTTTGCTATCACCGTAGCAGGATTAACTCCTGATACAACAGCTCAATGCGAATTTGATGATATCGCTAATCAAAGTTCAGAAATGAAATTTTATATCAAATTATCATGTCAATTAGGATTGATGGGACTCCAATCAGATGGAACTCCTGATACTGCATTCAATCCTGCACAAGAAGTAACGAGAGCTCAATTTGGAACAATACTTTCAAGACTAATCCGAGCTAATCAATACAATGGAGGAACACCATATTATACTTCTCATCTCAATGCGCTTAAACTCGCGGGAATTATGACTCAAATCACAAATCCTACTACGAGAAAAGAATTGAGAGGATATGTTATGCTTATGATGCAGAGAACTTTTGATTGAGGATTCTTAGATAACTAATATTGAATTTAGAATTATATAGGAAGTGAGTACTTCGGTGCTCACTTTTTTATTAAACACAAATATTCCTCCACCACATCATTCTTGCGAAAGCGGGAATCTAGCCTGCCTGCGGTAAGCAGGGTTACTTTGTATGGATTCCCGATCTAGTCGGGAATGACGCTAAAACGTGCCGGAATCTATAGTAATTACTGATAATATTTTAAAATATTTTTCTCTGATTTTTTTCTTCATTTTTTTTTGCTCTCTACAGAATGATTTTTTTTCTTTATGTTATTTTCCTATCATGAAAAATACATCATATATTTTCCCAAATTAACAAGAAGCAATCAACTAGAATAGTAGTTCATAAGTCACAAATATCTATATTAGCACCAAATTACTCTTCTTGCTATTTTCTTTTATTTCTACTTGACAATTTATAAGAAATGTTTATAACATTCACAATGCGCTAGTCATAGCCGCAGAGATGTACCCAAGGAATCGTGAGATTTCCCAGGTGATCATTAACAAAAACACTAACCAAAATGAAAGGAGGAAACATGAAAAAACTTCTCAATTTTTTGGTTAATAGAAATGAAAACTTTTTTATCCAATATAATAAAACTCTTTTGATCAGCCATCGCAAAATCTATGCTGGCAATCATATGGTTCTGTTATCAGGATGATAATTATTTTTTCTGTTAATCACGTGAAGGCCAAAATGAATTTGCCTGGATCACGTTAAACTTTCCAAAAAATTCGAATAACAAATAAAAAAAATAAAATCATGAAACACTTTTTTGTTTTTGCTTTGCTGATCGGAATGACAGCAATGCAGATGGTAAACGGACAAACCGTAACCATAACCACAACACCGACAACTATTTGTGCTGGTGCAACAACAAACCTACAGGCTAATGCAAGTGGGGGAACATTCCCTACATATCTTTGGTCAACTGGAGCTGCAACCCAATCAATCAATCCAAGCCCAGCAGTTACCACTACATACACAGTAACGGTAACCTTCATGGGTGGAGCGACTGCTACTGCTAACAGTACAATAACGGTCATACCGACTCCGGCACAAGCAACTATCACTGCTGGTGGTCCTACTACTTTCTGTAACGGAGACTTTGTTCTTCTGACTGCAAGTGCAGGAACTGCTTGGCAATGGTATCTCAATGGAAATCCTATTTCTGGAGCTACTGCTCAAAACTATTCTGCCTCTGCTACTGGTAGTTACCGAGTACTGACAACTGTCGGCAGCTGTACTGCTCCTATGAGCAATGCAACTACGGTAACCACAATACCTTTACCTGTCGCACATGTGACAAGTTCCGCAGATAGCACATGTTTTGGTACGACTATAACCATGACTGCAGATCCTGTTACTGGAGCCACTTATCAATGGTGGTACAGTTATGATCTCAACGGTACGCCTGGCACATGGAGCATCATCAATGGTGCTACTGGACAGACGTATGATGCTGACAATACAGGAAGTTATGGAGTAGTAGTAACTGTACTGACTTGTTCCGGAAAAAATTTCGTTCAATAAACAAAAAATCAGAAAAAACATGAAAAAGTTGATATTTTTCGTCATGATATTCACCGGAATGGTGAACATGATCAACGCACAAAGTGGTGTACCTGCATTTGTTGCAAACCCGCTTATTGAAGCAACAATTTCCGGAAACAACACTCCTCTTTGCTGGGGAGGTAATTCAGGAAACCTTATTGGTGACACTGCAACTGGCGGTATCGGAAGTTATACGTATCAATGGCAACGGTCTTTGGACAACATTAGCTGGTCAAATATCGTAGGAGCTACAACTCTTACCTATACACCGGGAATAATGACCATTGGAGGAAATTTCTATTATCGTAGAATCGTCCACAACGATTGTGGATATGATACCAGCAATGTATTGTTTATCCAAGTATATAACCAGTTTGCTCTCGGTACAACAACCGGCGGAACTACACCGATTTGTTTTGGTCAGGATGCTGGAACACTTACCAGCCCTGCTGCAACTGGCGGTGCACCTGGTATTACTTACCAGTGGCAATCATCGCTTGATGGTACCACCTGGTCAGATATTACTGGAGCAACAACAACTACCTATGCTATCGGTACACTGACAGACACTACTCATTTCCGCATTGTTGCAATGAACACTTGTGATACGCTTTACGGCAACGTGAAAACTATTATTGTTCATCCGCTCTTTGTGGAAGGTATCGCTACGCTTGTCGGCAGCACTAATATTTGTCCGGGAACAGATCCTGGAAACGTTACTGCTACTGCTGCAATTGGTGGTGCTGCTGGACTTACCGCATATCAGTGGCAACGTTCTATCGATAATGTAACTTGGTCAAATATCATCGGAGCTACTGCTCAATCTTATGATCCGGGAACACTATCTGTTGATACCTGGTACAGAAGAATGAGCACAAATACCTGTGATACAACGTATACCAATATTATTTTTATTGATGTCTATGATCCTCTGGATGGTGGTCTTATTACCTTAGTTGGTAATGATACTATCTGTCATAGTATTGATCCTGGTTTCTTCTCCAGCACTGCAAGTACTGGTGGAGCTCCTGGTTCAAACTATCAGTGGCAACAATCAATTGATGGTAGTACCTGGTCAAATATCGTAGGAGCTACAACTCAGGATTATGATCCAGGAATTTTGGATACGACCACAGTATTTCGCAGACAGGTTACCAATACCTGCGGCATAGTGTATTCCAATGTCATTATCATTAAAGTATGGGAAGAGCTTAACTTTGGAGTCCTTGGACATGTACAATATATCTGTCCGGGAACAGCACCCGCTGCCTATAGTTTTATTACCCTGCCGACTGGTGGTGATGGAAATTACACCTATCAGTGGATATCATCAACAACTAACCTTGTAGGTTCTTGGACTGACATCCCTGGTGCAACTGGTACATCGTACCAACCTGGTATCCTGACTACTACAACATACTTTAGTGTCAGGGTAACAAATGTATGTGGATTTGGTTATCCGACTTATTAAAAAAACAAAAAACAATGAAAAAATACTTTCAAATCCTTTTTGCAGTACTACTTATTTGTATTACTGTAATAGGTCAGGCGCAATCAGGTGTGCCTGCAGTGATTTTGCCGTCACCGACACAATACTCTACTTCTGGTGGAGGTACTCATTGTGCGGGGACAGTAACACCGCATATATGGATCATGCAAACTGATCCTGCATCAACAGGAACTTTGTATTTTCTTTGGAGAGAACAGCTTCCCAACGATGTCTTAGTCGCAACGATTTCCGGCAACGGAGGAAGTTATGACTTTGGCAGTCAACCGGATGGAAGTTATTATGTTACTGCTATGCTTCCGACAGGATGCACTGCTACTATGATTGGCTCAGTAACCGTAACCCCGTTACCGATTCCGACAGTAAGTATCAGCCATACTGGTTCATTAACTGGATGCGGTAGTGTCACGACAACATTATCCACTCCTTATGAAGTGAATACTTCATACCAGTGGTATAAAGATTCTGTCGCCATTTTGGGAGCAACATCAAACACCTACACAGCAACCGTTACTAACGGTACTGAAGTTTTTGTCTGTGTTGCAACCAATACTTCTGGATGTACAAATAATGACTTTGTTGTTGTTACTGCACATCTGCTTCCGGCAACATTTGTTGTTTCCAGTCCTAATCCTAACAATCACTTCTGTGAACAGACAAGTGGAGTGATTGACCTTTCAGGATCTATGAGTGGAACTACTTATACTATTACCGGATCAAGTGTTCCCGTAGCCGGTACCGGTTCCGCTCTTCAGTGGAATACTGGTATCACGACAACAGGATCTTACACCGTAACCGCTACTACAAGTTATGGCTGCACAGCAACCATGGGTAGTGTATATATGGTTATGGATCCGAGACCGGTTACAGCAAATATTATTACTGGTCCGACAACTGTTTGTGCTAATTCGGTGGTACCTTATACAACTGCAAACATCTTGTATGCTGACAGCTGTATCTGGTCTGTACCGAATGGCGCCACCATTTTATCAGGACAAGGAACTACAAACATTACCGTTCAGATGGGTACGGTTGGCGGAGCTGTTGGAGTATATGGTAAAAACGATTGCGGTAATGGTCAACCGACTACTATCAACGTAACCATTAATCAGGCTCCAACTTTAAATGCAACTGCTAACCCTGCTACACTTTGTGCGGGTAACAGCACCACACTTACCGCTAGCGGAAGTGCTGCAACCTACAACTGGTCTTCTGGTTTAGGAACTGCTTCGACAGTGAATATCATCCCGAATGCTACAACCACGTATATTGTTACTGCCACTGGCAGCAACGGTTGTGTCAGTACTGATGATGTTACTGTTACGGTACATCCTTTGCCGAATGTTACGCTGAATTTGTCTCCAACATCTATTTGTCAGGAAACATATAGTGTAACCTTAAGTGGAGGTTCACCGGCAGGAGGAACCTATTATGGTGGCTGTATCTACGGTGCAAACACTGTATTTGGCAGTACGGTAGTAGGAACCTATCCTATTGAATACCGTTACACTGACACGTATGGATGCGAAGGCGTATCTCCGACCGTGTTGTTTGTAGTCAATCCTACACCGACAGCTGTGCTGAATCCATTCTACCCGGCAAGCATTATTCCGTTTGATGAACCTCCATTTATTGTAACCCAATATGGGGTTCCCAATGGTGGCGTCTTCAACGGCCCTGGTTTTTACCAAGTTGGCAATGTCTGGTGGTTTGACGCAAGTCAAGCTGGTCAAGGGTATCATTCTGCAACCTATGAATACACTCAAGGCAGCACAGGCTGCGTAGGAGCTGGGTTGGGAGAATATACCGTCGGTTCTCCGACAGGTATTGCTGACAATGATGCATCTGGAATTCTCATTTATCCTAATCCCACCAATGATGTCGTGAACATCAATCTGGGAGATATCAATGGAGCTGATATTCAACTCTGTGATGTAACAGGAAAGATGATTTATTCCGGTACAGAAACCAGCATTGACCTGACCGACATGCCGGCAGGTGTCTATACTTTGAAAGTAATAACCAGTGATGGAACCATGTTCCATTCCAAGGTTGTGAAAAACTAGAGAGCTGAAAAGCTCTCACAAGAGCCCGGATTTTTTATCCGGGCTTTTTTTTATTGTAAAAAAAATATAGTTCAATTTTTTCTTACAATTAAGATAAAGGAATATTGATAAAAAATTACTGTACCTACCATGCTAGATGCATAACAAGACACTCCCCAAAATCGAAGCATAGAAATATTCGAGCTGAAGTGAGTCCCCGTAGTACTACGCGGCGAGCAAAGTGAGATAAATAAATATTTTTTTAATGAAACGACAGTTCTTTGAATTTGCATCTAGCTTGATCTTTTTGGTTAGTTTTTCCATCAAGGGAAAAAGTAACCCCAGCGGAGCGTTTGAAATATTTCATGAAAGGAATATCTGATCCTGCATCTCGAAAATTTTCATCATCATCGTACCGTATCGTGATGGTTATTCAGGATGAAATATTCTTTTTTTTTATAAAACATATACCATTATATATCAAATTTTTGTCTACTGAGGACGTTTTTCTTGTCTACTTCCTTAGGATGAAAATACTTCAATTTCGTGTTGATTTTGCAACTATTTTCCCTATATTCATGCACACGTAAATTTTTTGTTTACCTTGAATTTTTGGAAACAATAGTTGTGAACGAAGCAAATTCAATGTAAAATATATCATTTATTATTTATCATCGTTTAGTATGCCTACTATCAATCAACTTATCAAAAGCGGAAGAAAGCAAAAAACCTATAAATCTAAAGCTCCTGCTTTGCAATTTGGTGTTAATAAACTCAACAGCAACAAAAAAGTCGAGAAACCAGCTCCTTTCAAAAGAGGTGTTTGTCTCAAAGTTTCTGTCATGGGTCCTAAAAAACCAAATTCAGCGCAAAGAAAATTTGCTAAAGTAAGATTGTCTAATGGTGCTGAAGTTCTTGCATATATACCTGGAGAATCTCACACTCTCCAAGAGCACAGCGTAGTGCTTGTCAGAGGAGGAAGAGTAAAAGATCTTCCATGAGTAAGATATCATATCGTAAGAGGAAAATATGATGCAAACCCTGTAGACAAGAGAAGACAATCAAGATCTCTCTACGGAGCAAAAAGACCTAAAGCAGCTAAAGCATAAAAATTTTTTACCTTATACCTAAGTTACTACCATGGCAAAAGCAATTGTCGGAAACATGTCTAACCCAAAAATCGAAAAAATCATTAACTACATTATGAAAGATGGGAAAAAAAGCGTAGCAAAAAGAATCTACCATGATATGCTCCAAGAAATCAAATCAAATGGACACATGAATCCAGAAATAGTATTGGAAACTGCTATAGAAAATGCGTCTCCTAGCTTGATGATAAAATCAAAAAGAATGGGAGGATCTGTCTATCAAGTTCCTGTAGAAGTAAAACAAGACAAAAAATTGTTCTTTGCTTTCAAATGGATTCTTGCTGGTACTGAATCAAAAACTGGAAAACCTATGTATAAAAAATTAGCTGAAGAAGTATTGGCTGCATACGGTAACCAAGGATATGCTATCAAGAAAAAAGAAGAAGTTCATAAGATGGCTGAAGCGAACAAAGCATTCGCTTATATGGCAAAATATATTAACTAAAAAAACTATAACGGCTAAGCGTTTGGTCGCTTAAACGTTTAAACGATTTATCCTCTATATTATTAAGAAAATGGGAAATACTAGTGGTGCAAAATATAAGCACATGATGTACAACGTATCTCGAGTAAGCCAAAAATCTGGAAAAAAACTAGAAAAAGCTATTGCTCGATATGTTGATCTTGCAAAAAAAGAAATCAAAGCCGGTACAGAAACCAAATGGATATTTAAAACAAGAGAAAGAGCAAAAGCAAGACTCAAAAGATACGGAGTCACTCAAAAAATGCTTGATGAAGCTTTGGCTAAAAAAGGAATCAACAAATAAAGTAGATGACAGCATGCTGTCTCACCATATTTATCATTTATCACTGTGCAATAGATGTCTAGACTAAAAACCAACGCAAAAAAGAAGCTTAACAAAGCGATATTCAGAGTAGAAAAAGTAGTGATCATGGATGTAAGAAAAAACCTCGAACAGCAAAAAAAATGGAAAGCTAAAGTTATGAATAAAAAGGCTAAATAGTTTTTTTAAATTATTGAATATTATTACAAATGAATTTTGACAGACTCAAACATTTTTATGATAACAATGGAAGCAAAATCCTTGATATCAAACCAGGAATGTACATCGAAATCCACGAAAAAGATGTAGAAACAAATAGAATCTGGAGATTTAAATGTCTCGTGATCAAGGTAAAAAAACCTAGTCATGCTGATGGATCATTCACTGTTAGAGGAATGGTTGCTGGAGTAGAAGTAGAAAAAATCTATCCACTTTCATTCAAAAACTTTGATAAGATTATTCTTTTGGATGAATACCAAATCAGAAGAGCTAAACTTTACTACATAAGAGACAAGGTAGGTAAAGACGCTAGATTCAAGTCTAAAATCACTGCTGAAAAGAGAGATATCGACCTTCTTGATAAAGAAGCAGGCAAAGTAAAAGAAAATAAAGGAAAGAAGAAAAAATAATTTATACTCTATCATTTATTACCTATCATTATTTTTCACATGGAACTTATTGTAACTTCTCGTCAATATAAATCAGCTAAAGAGCTTAGAAAGGAATGACTTATTCCTTGTATTGTTTATGGAAAACATCTTGAAACACCTATCGCTATTGCATGTCCAAAAAACAATATCATAAAAAAATATAAAGAAGCTGGATACTCTACTCCGCTTACGCTTACTGGTGATGGAATCAAACAACTTGTTTTGATCCAAGATATCCAATTGGATCCTGTAACAGACGTACTGCTTCATGTAGATTTTCTTGCTGTTAAGTCTGACGAAAAAGTTAAGACAGAAATACCAGTAAAGATGATCGGTGAATCTCCAATAGAAAAATTAGGTGAAGGACAAATCCAACTTGTAAAAGATTTTATCGAAGTTGAAGCGTTCCCACAAGATTTACCACACGATATTACTATTGATATCTCTGTTATCCAAACAACTAATGATACAATCTTCGTAAAAGATTTGAAGTTCTCAAGCAAAGTAACAGTTCTTGATGATCCAGAACAAGCAATCATCACTGTTGCTACAGCAGAAGAAGAAACATCTGCAGCTGAAGCAACTCCTACAGCTGAAGCAACTCCTGCAGCTGATACAAAAGATGAAAAGAAAGATTAATACTATACCCTATTTTACCTTCTATACGTAACTATTATGGCAAGAGTATGTGACTTTACCGGAAGATGAACTTGATCAGGAAATATGAGATCTCACTCTATGAGATCAACTAAAAGAGCATTTAAAGTAAATTTGATCGAAAAAAAAGTAAAAATGGAAGACGGTTCTAAAATCAAGATAAAAGTCAGTTCAAAAATATACAAGAAACTCAAAGGATTCATCTAGGATGAAGCGACCGTTACTTTTTGAGCTAATCAAAAGTACGGGCATGTTTTCCTTCTAATTTGACAAAAAAAATCGTGAAAACTGTTGATATTATTCGTCAAATATATAATCATTTATATGATCTCACAACAAGTCCGCTCTCCAGCGGACGTGAACAGATCAGGAACGCTTTTGTTATGGGGTGGTAGCTCAGTCGGTAGAGCAATGGCCTTTTAAGCCAGTGGTCCAGGGTTCGATCCCCTGTCACCCTAAATGAAAGCAATTAAACAATGAAACATAAAGAAAAATATCTAGTAATGGATATTTTTTTTATTTTGTTTACATTTCTCATGTACTTTGTTTATATCCTGAAATGAGCACATAAACATTATATTGGATATACCAACAATATTCAAAGAAGATTATCTGAGCATAAAAGATGATGAACTATTACTACAAAAATAATGAAAGACTTTATTTTATTATGATATTTTGAAAAAGAAACAAAAGAAGATGCACAAAAATTAGAGATAATGATTAAAAAAAACTGACATATTCAACATCGATTGAATCATCCAACATTTAAAAAACATACCTAGTGGTCCAGGGTTGGACCCCGCAGTACTGCGGGGCGAGTCCCCTGTCACCCTAAATGAAAGCAATTAAACAATGAAACATAAAGAAAAATATCTAGTAATGGATATTTTTTTTATTTTGTTTACATTTTAAGAGAGAAAAAGTATCTAAACACCTAGGTATTTTTTTATTTAATCTAGATTTAAGGTGGATTGTTATAGATGGACTTGCAATTTTTTGGAAAACTACTAATATAGCACTTGTAAGTTATTTGTGCTATACAATATTTTATGTATTCTATGAACACCCTATGAAACGTAATCAACAAAAACAATCTACTCTTTCTATGATTTCTCCGCAACAAGTTGCTCACCAACAATTCGATGCAAAGATGATGGAAATGCTACTTTCTACCGCATACCAAATGATTAAAACAACAGACATATATTCGGATGACCATAACGTCATGGATGACTATCAACAGATTCAATACGCGATCGACGCCATTCATACCTATCTCTATGAGAGAAAAAAATCACACCTCAAAGAACAAGACGCACAGATCTTCGCGAATTATCTGGTCCAGAAAATGAAAGGATTCCAGACCGTCATCGATCAGATCAATACGGGAAAATAGTCTGATATAATTTTTTTGGTTGAAATACGGAGCAAATACAATAAAAACTCCGTATTGAGATTTTTTTATTCCAAAATATTTCTATGAAAAATCTAGTAATTGTAGAGTCTCCGGCGAAATCTGCGACTATCAAAAAATTTCTCGGTGAAGGATTTGAAGTCAAAGCATCATTTGGTCATGTAGTTGATCTCCCGCAAAAAGAGCTCTGAGTCGACGTAAAAAATAATTTTGAACCAAAATATCAAATCTCTCCTGATAAGACTAAAGTCGTCAGCGAGCTTAAAGCGCTAGCAAAAAAATCTGATAAAGTCTGGATCGCTACCGATGAAGACCGTGAGGGGGAAGCTATTGGACGACATGTAGCGAACGCGCTATGATTGGATGTGAAGAAGACTGCAAGAATC
>JAEHHG010000019.1 GCA_019248075.1 Candidatus Gracilibacteria bacterium S5_H10
ACCACAGCACATAGGAAAGACACAGATAATAACTGATATATTAAAAGAAAAAATGGAGAATTATTTTGTGACTGATGTATTGCAGATCAAAGATTTTTCTGAACAATTAGAAAAAAAACATAATATAAAAATAGAGATAAAACCAACAGCAGAAACGACAAAAACACTTATCAAAGAGCATAATTATCAAGACCTAGGAATAAGAGAAATAAATAATCGACTTCAACAATCTGCGATCTGAAAGCACAAAATCGTATTTCTCGAAAACATAGAAAGAATGACAAGAGAAGCAGCAAATGCTTTTCTAAAATCATGTGAAGAACCACTTCCAAAAAGATTGATCATTGCAACGACAGCAAATCCTACACAACTTTTGGAAACAATACTTTCAAGAGCGTTAATGATAAAATATAACGAAGTATCAGATCAAGAATTATCTCAGCGAATGGAGCAACAGCATATGTTTACCAACAATAATGAGCTGAAAAAATTAGTAATCAATATGGCTATGGGAAAACCAGGAATAGCGCAACGTATCTATACACTCATGCAAATTGATCCAGAACTAGAAAAAACATTTATCAAACTCATCAGCAATCTCACTACAGGGACAAAACGTTTTTTCACTCATGATGCATTAAAAAAACTATATAAAAACTGAATTCTCGAAGCATTCATTGATGGACGAATTGGGTATTGTATTGTCAACAATCTTCAAGAAAAAGGAGAAAGACGATTGAAAACCAAAAAGCTCATGAGAACAAATGTAAACATAGAAAATCTCCTCCTCTACTGATTACTAAATGACTAAAAAACCTTCATTGAGAATAAAAATCATAGCAAAATATTCGTGTTGAATTTTCCTGCTGGAAAGACCGCTCTGATGGTCTAGTATGGAAAAATGAAATGGCGGATCATTTTTCCTAGAGTTTTTTGCATACTTTTTGCGGCAATGGCAAAAAGTATGTCCAGCGAAGCGTTTATTTTTTTATTAAAAATATTATGTACAGAAACTGATTTTTCATCGAAACACCAGTTGGAAACAACGAATTTCATTATAATGAAAGACTCGCTCTTTGATCTGTAGGCAAAATTTTTGTACCGAATCTTATTCAATGAACAGTAGCAGATCTCGAAGAAGGATCAGAAATAGTTTTCGAAGAAGCAGAAAATTGAAAATTAGTCAGTTCTACATGATTAAAACATTTCGTACAGACGAAATATCAAGGAATACCCACCTATATTTTCGACAATCACAATCACGCACTTTTCTTTCGATACCGACATACAGCACAATTAAAAACCCCCTTGATAAAGGGGGAAACGAAGGGGGATTTGCAAGAACAAAATAAGCCATTCATCGTACTTCACATTGATCAACACGCAGACACCAAAGAAAATAAAAATAGTTTCCAAGCAACACACACATCACCACAAGAAGTCTTTGGGTTTACTACCTACGCATGCAATGTAGGAAATTTTCTTACTTCAGCAAAAGATGCAGGAATCATTGAAGAATATATTCAGATCAGAAGCGAACACGCACTGCACACTATGCAGCCATTAAACTTTCACGAATATAATTATATCCTCGATATCGATGTCGATTTTTGGGAAGGGAAAACAGACCAAGAAATAAAATCTGATTTTACTATCATCAGAAAACTCGTAGACAATGTCTGCCTTATCACCATCGCAACTTCTCCCTATTTCATGGAACAAAAAAGCAATAGAACTCATCAAAAAGATATTGATATAAAAAAAGCCCCGAAAATCCGGGGCAAAATAATTAATACTCATAATCTTCAAACTGTTCATGCAAAGGACGCAGAAATTTTTTTTCTTTTTCCAATTCATCATAGATCTCGAGATTCTGCTTCGAACGGACAACAGAAGAAAAGATTCGTTTTGATGTGTAATAAGAATGTTTGGGAAGATTCACGACACCAAATCTCAAAACCAGCTCTGCTTTAGTATCCAAAACATCATACCCTTCTATAAATCCCAAATGATCTGTTTTTGGCATAAGGAGATAGAGATCGGTGCGGACAATAGCCAGAATTTTTTTAAGATCCTCAACAGCTATACGATGTTTGGTAAAATCGCTAACATCAGCGGTTATAGGACCACCACTCATATTCGGATACGAGGTAGTTTGATACCATTTCACTGTCTTTCTTCCCATAGACCGCAAAAAGGATAAATTTTCTTTTGCTTGCTGCTGAGCAGCGGTTTTTTTTGCTTTTTCTGTTTTTGGCTTCATATAGTTGAGTTTGTATTTTGCTTATTTTCTTATTTTTCCATGTGGAGTACCTTCCGTAAAACCAGCAATTGTCTGTACTCAAACAATAGCTTTATCCGTAAACTCTTGCAAATTGTCTGCACCGACATAGGTCATAGCAGAACGTAATCCTGTCATAAATTCATCTACAACATCTCATACAGATTCCATTCATGGTCTGATATATATTTTAGAACTAGATATTCATTCACGGAACATTTGCTTTTTTGCAAGATCAAACTTAGAAACTTTTTGATTTCTTCCTACGACAGCTTTTCTAGATGCCATACCATAATTCTCTTTGTACATCAATCCGTCTTGATCATATTTTATATCGCCAACAGATTCTAAAACTCCAGCAAACATAGTTCATCGCATTACATGATTGGCTCATGCAGCCAATGCAAGAATCATATCTCTCGGAGATTTAACACCACCATCAGCCCAGACAAATCATCAAAGTTTTTTAGCTTCTTGAGCACATTTGTACACAGCAGTAAATTGCGGTCTACCGACTCATGTTTTCATTCTTGTCGTACACATCGCTCATGGACCGATACCGACTTTGACACCATTGGCTCATGCTTCGAGTAATGCTCTCGTAGCTTCTGCGGTAATTACATTACCGGCGATTACCGTAGCTTCATTACCAAATTGCTGTCTAAATTTTTTGACCGTTTCTATCATAGATTTTTGGTATCCATGAGCGGTATCGATGACAAAAGTCCTGATACCAAGTTCATAAAGAGGAGCAACTTTTTCATCAAAAGAATTTACTCCCACCGCAACAGCGACATCAAGTCTCCCCTGTGCATCCAATGTTGGTTTGTATAATCATCATCTGACGGTATTTTTTTTGGTAAGTATTCATTTCAAAATTCATTGATCATCGACAATCGGCAAAGAAGAAATTCATTTTTCGTCCATAAGGTCGAACGCTTCTTCGTCAGAAATTCATATTTTTCAGGTAATCAATGGCCTTTTGGCAATATTTCCAAGCAAACTGAATTGATCCAATTGTTCCAAATCTTGTGGTTTGAAAATAGCAATTGCTTTGCCTTCATCATCAATCATAATGACACAATTATGCGATCTTTTATTGATGATACCAAGAGCATCTCTGATCGTATTATCAGCTTTTACCGTAATCGGAGTATCATAATGGATATCAGCAGTTTTTATGAAGGTAATAATTTTTTTCAATGTTTCCAAATCCATATCCTGAGGAAGCACAGCCAATCAACCATAACGCGCTAAGGTCTCTGCAAGTCTTTTTCAGGAAACGGCATTCATATTAGCAGCCACGATAGGAATATGTGTTCAAAAAGAAACCGTAGGAGTGACGTCCATTTCCAATCTGGATTTTCCATCAAAATAATTTTGAAACAAAAACACATCTTCATACGTAAGTTCTTCATGTTCATATATGGAATTATTAAATTTCATACAGAGAAAAAAAAAGATAAATCAACTGACCCATACTAACGTTTTGCCTCGATTTTACAATATTATTTTATATCCCAAAAACTATTTGACATATTATAGACAAAAACTATAGTAGAAAAAATACATGTTTTAGTTTATAAACTATATCTATGACTGAAGAACAGTACATTCGTCCTACACGAGATGAATATTTCATGGAAATAGCCAAAACTGTAGCCAAAAGAGCTACTTGTGATAGAGGAAGAAGTGGATGTGTAATTGCAAAAAATAAACAAATATTGTGTACAGGATATGTTGGATCTCCCGCATGATTACCACACTGTGATGAAGTCGGTCATCAATTCAAACAAATGACACACGAAGATGGTAGTGTAACAAATCATTGTGTAAGGACTATTCACGCAGAACAAAATGCTATCTGCCAAGCAGCAAAATTATGAATTACTGTAGAATGAGCAACGCTCTATTGTAAAATGACACCATGCAGAACCTGTGCGATGCTAATCATAAGTTGTGGAATAAAGAGAGTTGTCTGTGAAAAAAAATATCACGCTGGAGGAGAATCAGAAGCAATGTTCAAAGAAGTAGGAATTGAAATCAAATATTTCGATGAAACTGTTGAACAATATGCAAATCAATGAGGAAAATAACAATACAACAAAAAGACGGAAAATCCCTATAGCAATAGATATCTACTCCGTCTTTTTTTTATTTATTCATTGGTTTGTGATCACATTTCTTCTGTGTCTTCTTCTTGGTTTCTTTTTGCTTTGATAGCAAATACAATAACTAATATGACAAATATTCCGACAAAAACTCACAAGATAATAAGCAATATTTTTCGCCAACTAGATCATGATGAGGCATTATCTGATTTGATAGTATCAGCATTAGCAACTATTTTTACATTATCATTTGGACAAGCATCACTGACAATAGAATAAAATGCTAAGATATTACACATATTTGGCATAATAATAGTCGTCATATCTAGAGGATCGACTTGATTTACTTTGATATCTTCACCTTCTGCAGCAAGATTCTTTGTAATAAGATTAATAATATCTTGAAGTACCTCTTTTCTTTTGTCTTGTTGAGAAGAATCATTTTGTATATCAGAGACTACAGATTCAAATTCTTTAAAAAGTCATTCGACATCTACAGCAAGATTGGCTGGCAATATGGTAAGTATCTCTGCTTTGGCTTGTTCATACACATTTCCACCTCCAGCTGCAGAGACAGCTTTATCAGTAAGTTGTGTAAAAATAGCTTCAAGCATAATAATTTGTTCATCAGTCAGCGCAAGATCATGACTTTCATAGAAATCTTTTACGGATACAACATTTGATTTTGTATCTACTTGATCAATCAATCAATCTCTAAGACTTACCATAAGTGTTCTAAAATCAGCCATATCTCCAGTAGATCAAACATCTTGCAATGTATTGATGAAATCATTGATGGCTTTATACGTAACAGCAACTTCAGGATCTAATTCGACATCAAAATCCAAGAACGAAACCGTAAAGTCTTTGGATACTGCAGTAGTGTCAGACTTTGTATAATAGATTCTTCCTACAACAGATTCATATTTTGGTTCATATATATCAAGGTAAAGCTCATTACATAAGAAATCTTTATCATTGTCTTTTACAGTATCACCATTACTATCAAAAGCGATATCCGTATCTACATAACAAGTTCATCTAGAATCATCATATTTGATATACATCAAAATACTATTATTGAGATTTTTTCCGACAAAGAAATCGATAGATCAGCTAGAAAGCGAAACAGCTGGAATAGAAAGAATATGGAAATCAGTCGCATTGTTTTCACCGCTTGTTAAAGTGATCGTTCGTTTTTTATCAGCCAGATTTGCATATTTATCAACCACTTCCAGAGAGATGAAATATTTACCATAATCTGGGTAGGTAAAAGCAAAAGCATCACCCGTAGTAATAATAAATCAGTCATCATTTTTGCAATTCTTGAGATCAAGACAGAGCGTTTTATTTGCAATAGCTCAAAGACTAACATCTCTAAATATGGTAAGTTTTTCAAAACTATCTGACAAAAGCATAGGCTTGAGTCATTGTTTTATTACAATAGAACCTCACACACCGACTCATTTATATCATCTATATAATACTGCAGCTCTTGGTCTATATCCAAGATCGTTAGGTTCGGTATACACATGCGTGACACGATCAGATTTTGTTGTCAAATCCCAAGTACCATCACCATCAAAATCATATTGGATAGTTCTCTCTTTGACAAAATCAGCTCTATCAGAGATTATTTTTGAAACAACATCAAACGTAACTTCATCACCTACTTCAGCGCTCACGACATCAGATTTCAAAGTCACCAAGGGAATATCTGGTCTACTCACATCAGGCGGAAAAAATACAAGCGGTCAATTACCGATGATATCTTCATTGCTTTGCTGTCCTTCATCATTGTCATACATAGTTACACCAAACATGAATTCTCACGGAACTCTTGGAAGAGAAAAAAAAGCATAAGGAATATTCCCCGGAGTGATTTTAGTTTCAATAGGCCTACTCGGATCATCTTTATAATAATAATACCGCTTGAAATATGAGATGAATCAGTCAGAATCAAGAGCATTCGTTGCACTCACTTTGACAATCAAAGGATCAAACGTATCATTGAAAATATCTTTTGCGTTGTTTTCAGAGAATCCTACACCGATTTCATTTCCATACTGAGGGAAGAAAAGCACAATATTATCAAGTTTTGGCAATGCATTAACGACCTTAAAATATATTCTGACATTATCACTCTTTGAGATCGTTGTATCTTCGGCAGTCAGATCAATATAGGTACATCCTAATTCATTGAATTTATATTTGAAAACATCTTGTTTGAAAATCTCATTGTTTTTTGGCTGAAAGAAAAATTGAAGTCCAATTTTTTCTCATTTGGTATTAACAGACAATGATGGATCTACCGTGAAATTTTCATATCTGTCTATCCTATATGCAGGGACCATACCTGTTCCTTGAGTATCCATACATTCATCGCTTTGTGTCTGGATATTTGATGATGCATCAAGAACAGAATATCCGACTACAGGATATGTTTTTTCTCAGACAAAAACATTTTTGCTGACTTCATTTTCCATACCGTCAGATCAACTGACTTTGAGAACAACTTTGTATACACCAGATTTTTTATAGGTATGAGCTATCTTATCTGTTTGAATGATTCTTGTATCTTTATCAGCAAAATCCCATTGATAATTTAAAATCGTTTGATTAGATTTTACAACAAAGTTCATAGGATTTCCCCATGGAGTCGCAATAGGTACAACGAATATCTCAGGTCTAAGCGTTGATTTTATTTCTATATCTTTTTCTATACTAGCAATTTTTCCATAATCATCTCTGGCAGTAAGCGTAATAGTATGTTTTCCTACAGAATTAAATTGGACTTTTATTTTTTCATTATTGTTTTCTGTGTTGACGATAGCAGTATTTGCTGGATCAGAAAATGATCGTTCATACACCAGATTATCATAGCCATTAGTCTTATCGAGATCAGAACTTACCGAAGCATCCAAAATAAATTCAGAAGGATTTTTTCGAGCACTTGCTGAAGTGATCGTGAACTGAGGAATAGGATCAGTAGATTCTGCATAGACAGAAATCGAATCCGTATTCATTTGTCCAAGTTCATCTTCAACTGTCAATTTCACTGTATACACTCATGGTTTTTTGAATTGCTCTTTTATAGATTTTCCTTGAACTGTTTCTATTTTATCACCATTTGCATCAAAGACTTCCCAAGTAAATAATTTTAGACTAGAAACTATAGAATAAGAAGTGGTGGAGTCAAAAGAAAAAGTAAGCGAAGTGTTCCCATTTTCTGGAACTTGCTTGATAATAGCTACAGGATCAGACACAATAATAGAGAAAGTCTCTGTATTGCTATTCGATTCATTATCTACCGTAGTGAGTACAAGTTTATATTCTCCTTGTCATGGCAAGACCAATTTGACTACACCAGGTTTTCCATCACCAGCTTTGGAATAAGCGAATCACTCCTGAGAAGTGACTACCCGACTATGAGAAACAATTTCTCTTCATCACATAGGCAAAGTAGCTGATCAATCAAATAAGATTCCTCTTTCTGCTTCTTGAATACCTATTTTAATTTTACTATCTTTGACTAATTTTTGTCCATTAGCATAGACAACAATATTTGCTGTCTTTGGTAAAACATCTATAGAGATTGTTTTTTCTCCATCAAAAATACCTTCAGTAGCTTGATTTGAACTTCTCACGGTAAGATGTACTTGATACGTTCCTGCGGTAGAAAATGTCGTATTTACTACAGGTCAAACACCGATAGTAGTATCGTTACCCTCGGTATCTCTATAATATCGATAATAATTTTTATTGGGAATAGTATCATTGGACGGATCTACACTTGCTCTTGCATCAAAAGTGACAGTCAAAGGAGCTGGTCAACTCTGGGGAGAAATCTTTGCATTAGCGACAACCGTGTATTTTGCATTCACTTTTTTGACGATATCTCCAAATGGCTTATAACAGTTTGTCATAAACGAAGCTAATTTTGTCTGATAATCTGTGCTAGTATATATGGCCAATCATTGAGAAAGATCCAAACATTGCTGATACGTTACTTTAAATGCATAATCTTGAGGAAATTTTGGAAAAACCACTTGAAAACTAGCATTGAGTTCGGAAAATTTAGTTTGAGGAATTTGTGTTCCTATCTTTGTCGCAGCATCAATCTCGACAAAAAGTCAGAGAATTTTATTATAATCTTCTTGAATTTCATAGTTTGCAACGTAGTTGCTTGGAATAGTTGCGTTAATCTTTCCTATTATAAAAATAAGTCAGAGAGAAATAAGCATCAACACGAATTTGAAAACAGTCTTGGAGAACAACGATTTCATAGAAATACATAAGGGCTAAATCCAACAACATCAATGCAGAAAAAGTGCCAATACGTGGCATATGAAATCGTTATAGTGATTTTTACTACGTTTGCAAAAAAAAATGCATAGAAAATACAGTTTGAAAATAGGAAAGAAATAACTACAGTGAGACCACTTTTATCCTTTTACATGAAGGGAAATGAAAAAAATTATCAGTATCTCTATTTTATCATTTTGTATTATATGACTCATGTGATGTACAACAAAACAACCGCAAGAAACAACCAGTACCAATGCTAGCTCATGCAAAGAAGCAATCACTGCATATTTGAATCAAGCAACAACATCAAGCAACGGTGAAGTCGTAGAAAAAGGAAATACCGTGACCGTAGATTATGTAGGAAGATTAGATGAAGAAACAGTATTTGACACTAGTGTAGAATCTATAGCCAAAGCATGCGGAAAATATACATCAGGAAGAAATTATTCGGAAGGATTGTCATTTGAAGTAGGAGCTGGACAGATGATCGCAGGATTCGATAAAGGCGTCGAATGAATGAAAGTCGGAGAAACCAAAACAGTAGAAATAGCTGCAAAAGACGCATACGGAGAACGAGATGAAAAGAATTTGATCACTATGCCAAAAGACCAGATTCCTGATGCAGATCAATACCAAGTCGGTATGCAAGTAATGTCACAATATGGACAAACATTCAAAGTCTACAAAGTAAATGATGACAGTATTGTTTTCGACGCAAACCACGAACTAGCAGGCAAGACGTTGATATTCGACATCACTATCAAATCAGTCCAAAAATAAAACTCACATAGTGTAAATCAAAAACAAAACAATATGAATATCTTTTTCGAAGAAATCCAAAAATATTTTGATCTTTTAAACAAAAAAGAGACAAAACAATCCTCGTTTATGACAGCATTGGAATATATGCTGAAAATAGCTGACAGAAGTGAACATGAAACAGAGACATGTACCATCACTGCTGATGTGAATGGTGACATCGTGATAGTATTAAAAACCAAAAAATCTCAACTCACTATTATGGCTAATTCAAAAATTACCTATATAGGGATAGGGCCAGTGAAAGAGGACAAAATCCATACGATGAACACTGAGAGCTATTCTGTTAGTGATGAAGTGTTTAGGTGGATACGAAGAAACAGCAAATAATAATGAACAAAAAAGACCGGTCTTTCCGGTCTCTTTTTTTATAAAAAATTTTATTTAAAAAATGTCGCCATTATCAAATCAGCACGAAATGTAGGTCGAGAAGGCCACGTATGTATATGTGATTAAAGGAAATTCGTGATACTCCCCTAATGGCGACGAGGGGTTTTTTGGTTTCTTTTTGGACCTGGTAGCCAAAAAGAAATGCCCAGCCGGCAAGGCGATAGAAAAAACATATTTAAATTTTTTAACTATTTGTATATTCTAAAATACCAGCCAAACCTATCATCGCTGCATTGTCCATGGAATAGACTTTTTTCATCGGTCTGAGAACAATAGCTTCAGACATTTTTTCTTTTGCGTAGCTTTGTAAATATTCTCGTAATCTATCATTACAGGACACTCCCCCAGCCAATCATAATGTTTTGGCATCGAAAGCTATTCATGCTCTGACAAGTTTTTTGACCATCACTTCGACTACCGCTTCCTGAAACTCATACGCAATATCGCAGATCAGCTCTTCCGTCAACGGAGTTCATTTTTTTTCTAATGCTTTCAAAAGAAAAGAAACCTGGCTTTTCATTCACGAAAAACTAAATTCAAAGGTTTCCTTGGAAAGAAAGATACGCTTGAATTCTACGTCAGAATTATGTTTTCATTTTAACGCTTTTTCTGAAATCCATTGTCCTCACGGATATGGACCACCAAGCATACGAGCAACTTTATCAAAACACTCACCTGCTGCATCATCCAAAGTATATCAAATTTTAGCTATTCTGTATCATCAAAAAGGATGAAAGGCAATTCACGGATGTTCTTCACTTCATTGCGGCTTCAAGCTTCAAGATTCAAGCTTCAAGCTGTCTACATAGTAGATATCATTATGTCAGCCGCTCGCAGTCAGCACAACAAGTGGAAATTGAAGATCAGAGATATTTCTTTCCAATAATAAGGAAAAAAGATGTCCATATACATGATTGACCTGGACTAGCGGTTTAGTGAAATAGCTGGAAAGCAATGAAGCCACAGCCTTACCGACAACAAGCGAACCAGGAAGTCACGGATGAGTCGTCACACTGATAAAATCGACATCTTGGACCTTGCTTAGTCCAATATTTTTTATGACTTCAAGAATCTTGTCAAAATGGAGTCTGGATGCTATTTCTGGAACAACTCATCAATATTGCTGATGATCTTGAATTTGAGAGTACGCCAAAAGCGCTTCTACAGAAAATAGGTTTCCATCAAAATGGACTATTCCTATAGAAGTATCATCACAACTCGTCTCTATCGCCAAGGTCTTCATAAATACAATATTTTATCTCATAAAATTTGCTTTTTGGAGCAATTGGGAGTATAATAAATACAAGACAAATATCCAATTTATTTTTAAAAAAAAGAAATCATGAACACCGTATCTAGCTATTCAAAAACACCGCATCAAAAACCTATGCTTGTCAAAAAAACAGACAACAAAACAGTCGAAGAAAAAAAAATAGAAAAATTAGAAAATCTCAATGATTTTGTTTTTGATCTTTCACTAACAGAAAGACAACAAAAAAAAACAGCAAATCATATATCACAAGCACTACAAGAGATAGTAGACATACAAAACAATGAAGCCACAGAATATAAAAAATACATTAAAAATCGAATTGAAGAAAAACTAGATCATAAAATATGGAAAAAATATTTTCCAGGAAAGAAAAAAGAAGAAATACTTCAAAAAGCGGCAAAAGACATGAATATCCATAAAAAATTACAAGAATACCGAAAAGAAAAACAAGAATCAGAAAAAAGAAATAATCGAAAAGAAAAACAAGATATTTTTGAAAAACTTAAGCGCATACTCAATACAACCATAACACAGCATAAAGGAGATGACATAGACAAACAGTGAGGAATGCTACTTTTGCAACTAGCAAACTTTTTTAAAGATAAGAATGGAAAATATGCAAAACATACAGTCCAAGAAGTAAAAAATGGCCAAAGAGGAAATAAATGAGTAACCTATGATACATGATGAACACGAAATGGATTAGAAGTCATTCCAACAAAAACACAAAAAGAAAACGGTGAAATAGAAAAATCATTATTCAATATGCTTGTAGTAATCGATGAGCACAATACATACAAAGGAGCAAACAAAAACAAACCGACTTCAAGCACGCATATTATTTATGATATCCTTAACGAATTCGAAGCATTTCACCCTAAATACAAAGGTCAGATCAAAAGGTTCGTAGACTTCGTAGATAAAATAGATAGCATGTATTACCAGTTTGGATGAGTAGATAAAACAATAACAAAAAGGACATTATTTAGTCTTCATAAAGAGATAGACGATATCAGTAAAGTTTATAATTATTTTCAAAATGAAAATAAAACATGATTTGAAGTACTCAGTGACGAAGAAATAGCCTGATTAGGTATCGATATGGAAAAAGTTAAAGAAAAAGGACAAAAAGAAAAAGAAGAATTAATTTTTCGAGAAAAAAAATGACGTTTTTGAAACCTATATAATCAAAGATTTATTTTAGTAAAAGATAAAGAATTTTTATGAGGACAAGAAATAACATCATCGTATAATGCATGATTATTTAAGTTATTCAAGAGTTGAGATCTCTATATGTATAGTCCTACTCCATTACCAAAAAAAATATGCTGATTTGACACTGATGGTAACTTTTTGATTGTAAAAAATATAAGCATCCATGATCTAGAAAAACTACTTGATGAATTTAAATTTTGAGCATATGCAGATAAAAATATTAAAAAAGAATTTTTAGAATATAAAAAAGAGATAGAAAATAATGCAGAAAAAAAAGATAAGATGACCATATCAGACGAAGAATTACATAAGAGAATAGAAACATTACCTAAAGTAGAAAAAGCTGATTTATCAACAAAAGACAAAAGAGAAGCAATAATTAGCAATATCATAGGTAAAATGGCTTTTGTAGTATTAGATAACAACAAAGAATTTGTTGCAAGATTCAAATGAAAAGACAAAGAAATACTAAAAAATTTCACCAAAGGAGAAAAAGTGAAAATACAACTTTCATCAATACAAGAAACTAACGAAAAACCTCTCTTGGAAATAGGAACAATTGAAAAAAACTAATAAACAATAGCTGAATCTACATCAGTTTCTTCCACAGTCAAACCTCTAGCAATTTTCTTAATCATAGGAAGAGAAAAATAGATAACGAGTCCATTGAGTACAAAACCTATGACAAAAAACCATAGGAGATTTAAAGTCCGGAAATAATTAATTCCATATCAAACAATACTCATCAATAACAAAAGAATACCGATTTTTCATCAAATACGCAAAGAAAACAATGGTTGGACTTTTTTTCTTTTTCCGACTCGAATCGCACCCATCATAAAAATAAATTCTATCGTTAATTGTGTGACTATTCAACCGAGCAATCCATACATAGGAATCATCCGTATTCACAAAGGTATACCTATAAGTACTCAAATTAAATTTATAGGAAGAAGTACATTTTGTTTGTCGACAGCAACAAAAAGGTAATTATATACTTGTTTGATAAAACTCCACAAAAGCACTATTCAAAGAAATGGAAGCACTTGGTTGGATCATCGCATAGATAACGAAGCAAAGGTTCACAAGAAAGCTTTTCACGAAACCAAAACGATAATATGATCAGCAAAAAGCCAAAAATTAATTGCAATCAGTCATCCTATCCAAAAAATAAGGAGAAGGAAGTTACCGATACTTTTGCGTTTATTGATCAGAGAATAATTTGATATATTATGCAATAAACTATTTCCAAGCGATGACGGGATAATCAAAAGAATTTCAATCAGAGAAAGCGACAATGCCCACACACCTGTATAATCATGTCATGATGATGTAGGGAAAAACCAACCTAAAAACAAAAGAACAATAAGTGTATGAAAACTACTAAGATAATAAGAAACTCAATATTGCCGATTCCTTTTGATAATATCTTTGGTGAATTTCCAATCAAAATGTATTTTGAGCGGAAGAATTTTTTTTGAACTTAAATGAATCTGAATATTTTGCCCGATTGAACTCGCAACGACAGAAAACATGATACAACAAAACGCGATAATTGAAACTGTCGTACCATCAAAAGTCATCTTTTTGAAGATGAAAAAAACTACAGGTACAAGAATAGCAATCTGCGAAAGTCTAGCGACAATCAATGATCGGCTAAGTTTATCCATTCTCCAAAATATTTGCAATGGTAATTGTTGTATTCATGCGTACATGAAACTCGCAGAAAAAATCATACCAAAAGGCAATCATCGTACAAGATGGGGATTAGATGTATATGCCGGCAAAAAATATGCAACTAAAATAGCTACGATATAGACTACAGACATAATAATCAATCTTGTTCCGACAAATTTTCCATATTCGCTTTTGAGTTGGGTATTGTTTGGATCTTTATCTTGTTCTTTGATCGCTCAGAGACGTTTCACCGCCAAAACATAGAGTCACAAATCAGCTAATGCTGTCCAGATAGCAAAATATTTTAAGATAGTGGAATAATCTCCATATTGCAAAGGTCAAAGATACGGAGTGATTATTTTTATTGTCACAAATCAGAAAACAGCACTGATAATTCTTCCTATCAACTGCCATGCCGCATCTTTGATAACTAATCTATGTGAAGAGATCATTTTTTTGAAATAATTTTAAATTTTGAATTTTTAATTTACAATTTTGAAACGTAATCACTCGAAGAGGTTTTCAAATTTCAAATTTCAAATTGTTTCTATAATTTCATCTTTCTAGAGAACTTTTCAAGAGAAGTCTGATGAAAGTCACCAAGCATAGGCAAATAACC
>JAEHHG010000136.1 GCA_019248075.1 Candidatus Gracilibacteria bacterium S5_H10
TTTCAATGCGGGTCATCCGCGTTTTGGACTGCTTCGCATCGGAAAAATACAGCAGATAGGCACGTTGCCGGCCCGGTGTGAGGGAGTAGAATGCGAGGTTAACGTCCGGCTTTTCATCCAGCACCTGTTGAAACTCTTCCGGCATCTCGGCATTCTTGTGCTGGAATTCAATCTCCATTCCGGCATTTTCAATTGCAATCGCTTCAGCGATGTAGTTGCGAAGCGTCTCCGCTTTTGCGCGCACCTCGTTGGCATTGGTAAACTTCACCATGCGCATCGCCTGAGAATTTTCGCCGGGAGCTACGAGAATCTTTGCCTCATCCTTCATGAGCGCGCCTTTCATAAAGCCGATGGCGCAGGAGTCTTTGAATTCAAATAGCATGATGGAGTTTTCGCCATTGATCGTATAGCATGGCTTGCCCCATTTAAAATCTTCACCCAATCCGGCAAAGAGCAACAACTCCCGCAGGAGAGACAACGGCTCCGCCCAGCGTGAATTTGGCTGAAAGAACGCCTTGATTTTACTGCTTTTCTCTGGCGCATCCATTGGGAAGCCCTCCAAATCATAATGATTAA
>JAEHHG010000137.1 GCA_019248075.1 Candidatus Gracilibacteria bacterium S5_H10
GCAGGAAATCAGAAAGCAGGAATGGGGTTTCGTCATAGAAATAGTTGTTGATGATGGTGTTGTGAATGAGGGTAAGTTGTTTAAGGTCGTTGGTTTCAAACAGGTTGTTGTTGACCGAATAACCGATGAAGCTGAAAAGTTTTGCTATGATTGCGGCAACATAAGGGTAGGGCGAAAAGAGATTGAGCATGGCATAAGACACTACGTTTTGTGTGCCTGAAACTACCCATGGGAACTTACCATTGCGGAAGTAGTTGATATAGGTTGCCAGTTTTGAGTGATTGTCGCGGATGTCGGAGTAATCGATTCGATAAAAGGTATCAGGTATGTTGTTGAGCGTTTGAGTATTGTTGAGCGGAAATATGGCATAGTTTACATCGGGGTACTGGCTGGAAATGATATTGTCAAATGGTGTGTTTTCCGGGTCGATGATGACCATGGTTCCGCTGACGATGCTACCATGGGTGCGAAATACGCCCGATTGAATTAAGAGAGAGCCTATTGCAAGTTTGATGTTTATTACATCGCCCACAGCAAAGTTGTGAACGGCTTCGTAAATGTGACTGTAGAGG
>JAEHHG010000138.1 GCA_019248075.1 Candidatus Gracilibacteria bacterium S5_H10
CTGGCATTATTTTCCCAACCGTGCTTCTCAACGGGACCGTATGCGCCATCTGGAAGAAGTCGGGCAACAAGCTAGAGATCTGCCCGTTGCGCAATATCGGCTTGCGGGATCGTAAGAAAATAGAATGCAAAGCCGTGGACAACTTTGGCAAGATCGCAGTACAATGGATGGAAATTGGGTGAAAAACGCACATTCAATTTCAGATTTTCGTTGTAGTATATGAGATGTCTAGATAAATGATTTCTAACAAAAAATTTCATGCGGCCAAATGCCGCAGCATGGAGGATATATCCCAATGATCTCTCGCAACTCCAAAGTCAGTGAACTGCTTGAAAACCCGATCGCAAAAGATGTGCTTGCGCAGCTGGTGCAATACGCGGGCGTCAATGAAAAAGTGATTTTAAACCCGATCGTGAAGTCGCTTAAACTCTCGGCAATTCCGAAATTCGCAGGAAAGGCGATGCCTGATGCGGATTACGTAATCGATACGATGATCGACCTGTTCAATCAGGAAGCAAACACAAAACCGCTGACGAAGTCGAATGCACATGTTTGGTGGAAAGAAGCGG
>JAEHHG010000139.1 GCA_019248075.1 Candidatus Gracilibacteria bacterium S5_H10
GCGGAAAAATACCCACGCAAAGCAGACTAGTGTGAATGTCAATAGCATTTGCAGGAATGACAAAGCGCCACTTCCTGTTTTTCGCGGTGTTTCTTTCCCTGTATGATGGAAGACGTATTTGCGGAAGATTGTTTCAATAATTATATAAAAGCCGTGCAACGCTCCCCAGCAGACGAATGTCCAATTTGCACCGTGCCAAAGGCCGCTAAGGAGGAAAGTGATCATCAGATTCAACAAATGTCGAGGGAGTTTTTTACGACTCCCACCAAGTGGAATATAGACATAATCCCTGAACCATGTTGACAAAGAGATGTGCCATCGGCTCCAGAATTCCCGAATCGACTGCGAAAAATACGGGCTATCAAAGTTCTTCATGAGCTTTATGCCAAGCAACTTTCCTGAACCAATTGCAATATCAGAATATCCAGAGAAATCGCAATATATTTGAAACGCGAAAAACACTGTCGCAACAATGAAAGATAGCCCATTGTAATGCGGGAGATTACCGTATACTGTGTTGACATAAACGGAAAGAGAGTCGGCAATCACTACTTTCTTAAACAGGC
>JAEHHG010000140.1 GCA_019248075.1 Candidatus Gracilibacteria bacterium S5_H10
GAAACGAGCGTTGTGTTGCTCGTTCCGCTGTAAACCTGTACTTGACATACCGTGATTCCGTTCGGGGCGTAAGAATCCGAGTGAAGCCGCACGGTCACGATGTTATTGTCAGCGCCGCTGATCGTGATGCCGCCGTCCGGCGAACTGCTGTCCTGCCACACGGTACGTCCGCTGTGCGCAAACACCAGTAAGACAATGCAGTCTGTCAGATCGACAGGCGAACCGTCTTTCACGATGTTCAGCACCAGAACGTTGCCGTTATCGCCCTCGACAACCTTTACATCTTCGTTGACAAGCGATTGTTTCAGGTCAATATTTGCGGAAAAATCCTTCAAGACTTCGCTCATGCAGCGTTCCTCACTTCCCGATAGCGTGTACAGACATTCGAACCGTCACGCTTGCGCTTGACGTTGTTAAAACCTTGACCGTGATTGTGCTTGCCGTGACACTCACGACCGACACGAACACGATGTTTCCGGAACAGATCGGCGTGATTTGCAGCTCCGAGATCGACGCAAACAGGCTTGTTGGGAACGATATCGTTGTCTGCGCTCCATACAACGCG
>JAEHHG010000141.1 GCA_019248075.1 Candidatus Gracilibacteria bacterium S5_H10
TTCACCGCGCGGCTGGCTTGCGCGCGAATTCGTCGTGCAAAAAAACGGGCTGACCGGGCACATCGACGAGATTTGGGAAGATCTTGGCAAAAACTCCGGCTGGCTCGGCGGCACGGGCGAAAACTGGGAGCGCGGGCCGTATTATCTGGATGGGCTTGTGCCGCTCGCTTATTCGCTCAGCGACGACGCGCTGAAAGCAAAGGCACAACCGTGGATCGAGTGGATGCTCTCTAGTCAGCGCGAAGACGGCTTCTTCGGTCCCGCGGATAACCTCGACTGGTGGCCGCGCATTGTCGCGCTCAAGGTGCTCACGCAGTATGCCGAGGCGACGGACGACCCCCGCGTCATCCCGTTTCTGGATCGATATTTTCGCTATCAATTAAAAGAGATGTCCAACCGCCCGCTTGCCATGTGGGCAACCGCGCGCGGGCAGGAGCAACTGCTGCCCATGCTCTGGCTCTACCGCAGAACGGGCGAGCCATATTTGGTGGAGCTAGCGCGCCTGCTGCGCGAGCAAAGCTACGACTGGGGCAAACTCTTTTCGCGCTTCCCTTACGA
>JAEHHG010000142.1 GCA_019248075.1 Candidatus Gracilibacteria bacterium S5_H10
TGCCATACATCCGTGTTTTTGTCAACTACTTGCAAAAACCCAATAGTTACTCGTTTTATTTAGCGTGAATTCTACTTAAAATTAATAAATACAGCTTTAAAACGAGCCCTATTTGCGATTATATAAACTTTCATGTTTTCTTTGTTTTGTTCGGCAGCAAGGTGTTGGGACAACCTTGCCCTCCATGATTTTGCGTTGAATTCCGCCCATTACGCGCACGCGCCGCAAAAAAGATACCTAACCCTGCATTTTTTGATGTTTTTATTAAACATGCTTGTTTTATAATATGTGCCATGCTATACTAGGCACAATTGGAGGTGAGTGTTGCGTGCAACCTGAATTAAAGAAATCGATCAAGGATCTCGCTCTACAAATTCGAATTGGTATTGTAACGGAAATCGGTGCCTTGGGCGTTGGCCATCTCGGCGGCTCTCTGAGCGTTGCGGATCTTCTCGCCGTTCTCTATGGTGAGATTATGCGCATCGACCCGAAGAACCCCGGCTGGCCGACGCCCAAGGCACCGATTTCCGTTACAATACCAATTCGAATGTGTA
>JAEHHG010000143.1 GCA_019248075.1 Candidatus Gracilibacteria bacterium S5_H10
TGTTTTTTATACCTAAATTCTTAAAAAACATATCAAAATCATTAAAAACATGTGATCATATTTTCAGTGCCTGATTATTTGAATCTAATTTAATTAAATCACTTTCATTTAATAAATTTTTTGCGTTTTCTTTGGATTGGTTATTTGTATTTTTAATAATATATTCCATATCCTCCAACTTAGCTTTTTCCGCCATCAATTGAAACCTTCTATCTTTTAATTCTTTTCTTTTATTTTCTCCAGCATCAGGATACAGTACACTAACAAAATATACAGGATGAAGTAATTCATAATCAATTTCTGAAATCAATTTATCTAGGGCTGATAAACGTGTTTCAATCATTCAATATATTCAAAAAGATAAAATAAGTTATATTATCGATTAATAACATATACAAAAAGTATAATATCAATAGAGTTATTATGGTTCTTTGATGATATTTATATATATTTTTATAAAAAAAACAATATATCCCCCTTACGACACGAAGAATTATTGTTTAATAGATATTTACGGCTTCTAAAAAGGATTATTCAATTTTTCGAAAAAAAG
>JAEHHG010000020.1 GCA_019248075.1 Candidatus Gracilibacteria bacterium S5_H10
GTTCCGTCTTATGGTCAAACATACAATTTACGATACGGCGGAGTTGATTACACGCTAACCCAGTCTCAAATCGGCTGGATGCAAGACCGATACAAAAAGAGCTTTGACAGCTACTACAAGAACACCGTTGCGGATTCGCAGCGGCTTCTTTCTGGTGAAATGCCGTCTACGTTCGCAAAGAGCTACGGCAATAATCAGCTCGATCAGCAACTTTATTCGATGGGATTGCCGTCCTCTAAGTATCTCGGTTCGATGATGAAAGATTACTCGGATTGGTACGGCGATGGCGGCACGTATCAGTTTGACGATCAAGCGAAGAAGTACATCACCGACGAGTTTAAGAAAACTTGGAAGTATGAGTACACGACCGAAGATCAGGCGCGGAAGGTCAAGGGATTGATGCCGCTTGCGCTTGAACAGTCGTATGCAGACAGCTACACCGACGAGCAGTTGAAGAAAGCCGGATTGCCGCCGTCGATGAAACTATCCGACTTCACCACGCCTTATGAGGAACGCGTAGCGACGCAGAACCGCATACAGGACTTCTACCTTGCTGTTGGTGCGGAAGTGTTCGACATGAAAGCGAGACGCGGGATTGATAATGGTTCTAAATCGTACACCGTTGCAACGCCCGGAACGAACGCCGATGGCTCATTTGGAATCGGAGCGGTTGGAATTGAAGGAAGCTCGACAAAACAGGTCGTTGGTAGCGAAGCGTGGCAGAACGCGTTCTATGACCTTTTGGAAAAGCCCGAATGGGCTGACGTTGCCGCGCTCTATACGCCGTCGAAAACGACTGATAGCATCGATCAATCAAAATATAGCGACAACGCCGCGTATCGCGAAGCGCGAATCAAGGCTATCAACTCGGAGAATAAATCCGCAGCGTCTACCGATCTTGCGATCACGTATGACGATTTCATTTCGCAGTACAATACAAAGCTGGAACGGCAGTTCCGCGCACTGAAAATCGTTGATGACGCAACAGCCGCGGCAAAAGGCGAATCAATGACGCTCGGCGAGTACGCCGACGCAATGGACGCACAGCGCAAGTCGGAAACGTATGCGGGGATCACCGACCGCGCAACCGCGAGGCAGTACGCGGAATCTGCTTTCAACGCAGAACCGAACGCCGACCCTGCCGTGATCTTGCGCGGCATGTACGATGGCGGCGTTGACTTCAAACACATCCGTCAGGCGAAGAATCGTCTCATGGAGATAAACAGCGGCACGGAAAACAAAGCCGTGCGTGATGATATTAGCGCGGCGTATGACACTCTCAACGCAACGAACACGGAAAAACAGCAAGCGGCAGCAAAAGACGCGGCAAACAAGAGTACGTCCTTCATTGACGCGGCGTTGGAATACTTTGTTTCCGGCATGCTTGCGCAGAACGCCGGAACAGCGCAGGGTTCGTCCCGCGATATCGCTATGCCTGCGTCAAAGGAAGCGTCCGGCATGGCATCCGAAACACTTGCCAGAGCAACGGCGAAAGCGGAGAAAATCCGCAAAGACGCGCTGGTAGCGTCGGATATTATCGACGGATACTACGGTAGCGCATTCACAACGGTTTCAAAGGATGACGCGACCAAAACGTTCAAATCCTACATCAAGTACGACGGTAAAAACATCGACCCCGACAGCTTGGACGCGGCGAAAGTCGCTCTGGCTGATATGGGGCTTACGAACTATGAGATCGGCGTGGTTGAGGAATCCGTCGAATCTGACGAGCAGAGCGGCGTTGGAAAGTTCCTCATGCGTCTGCTTTATCCTGATTCCGGCGTAGACAACACGCAAGCCAATACGATCAATCAGGGCTATGATTGGGAAGCGACACAGCAATACAACGCTTCTCGTTCAGGCACAGGCGCGTCGGAGGATTTACGCGAGCTGTTGCAGATTGCCAGAAAGCGCGTAACCGCCGAAGGGATCATGTCGAACTACGACTTTGACCAAGCGGTGCGTGTGAACGGTCAGAGCAAGGTTCTTGACCCGTCCGAATCCGCAAAAAACTATTACCTTGAAGTCGAAGCACCCAAGAGCGGCGCAACGCCCGAACAGGCCGCGCAAACGTGGGATTCTTGGACGCCAGAATTTCAGGCGCAGTACACCGATTGGTTTAGCGAAAACTCAATGTCAAACCCCGAAGTCGCCAAGAGCATGGATGAAGTCATTGCCTATCAGGGCATCGGCAGCATCGCGCCGAAAGTGATTGCGGGGCTTGCTGGTAGTGCCGTTGGCCTTGCTGATATGGCTGTGTCCATCTTTGACGGTAGAAGCGATACGTGGGATTTCACCAAAGAAGTGCAGGAATTTACCTCGTTCGTTTCCGACTACGGCAGAACCAACCAGAGCCTTGCGACACAGGGCATCAGCGCAGCGTCCGATATCGGCGCAGAGATTGCGAGAATGTATCTGCTCAACGCGGCTGGCGGGGCGATTGCGGCACAGACAGGACTTGCGCCCGTGATTGAAAGTGCCGCGCTTTCTAAAGGCATGAACTTCCTCGCGAAAGCGGGGCAATTTACCGTACAATCCACACCGTTCATTCTGAACGCGATGGGCGGCTACTACAACGAAGCGATGCAGGGCGGCGCGAATATCAAACAGGCGAGGCAGTACGCCCTTGTCATGGGCGCGTTGGAGGGCTTTACCGAATCGTGGCAGACTGACGCGATATGGGGCAAGGTGCTCGGAAAGAACATGAGCGCGTCGATTGCCAAAAGCGCGGGTAAAACGCTCTCGTCCGGCATGCTCACCAAGGCGAAGTTTATCAATCTCGCAGCGTCTTTCCTCGGTGAAGCAACCGAAGAAGGAGCGAGTTACGCCGGATCGTGGCTGATGTCCTCAAAGCAGGGCTGGAACGATCAGCCGTTCAGCGTTGAAGAACTCGGCAACCAAGCTCTTATGGGCGGCTTCATTGGCATGCTCGGCGGCGCGTTGTCATTGCCGAAAATGAACGATGCGAGGATCACGGCTGACTACATGACCGAATCGGATGAATACAACACGGAATATCAAGACATTCTTGTGTCTGCTACGTTCGCCAACGCCATGCCGGAATCGTTCAAGGAACAAGCATACGCGCAGGGCTACAAGGCAATCATGAAGATATCCGAGTACAAGAGTGCGGTTGAGAACGTCAACCAGAGCAGAGAACAGCTCATAAACGGCGAGAAGCAGCACGCGCAGGACATGGACGCGATGCAGAAGGATTTCGATAAGAAAATCCGCAACTCGACAAACGCGGAACTTGCGCTTGATTATCTTCGCGCTGATGGCGTTGATCCGGCATCGGAAGAGTTTTCTCGCGCTCGTGCAAACCTCATTAAGTTCGGCAGAGTGTCCGAAGTTCAGGCGAAGCATACCGCCGCTGTCCAGAAAGCGAATGACGCATATGCAGCGGTGAAGCAGCAGCAGAACCGTGCTATTGAAAAATCGATGGAGAAAGTGCGTGCGCATCACGCCGTTCTCGCTGATTTGTTTGCTGACGATATCGCTGTCATGGCAGAGCGCACCGCCGCGAACACCGCCGACACGCAGAATTACAAGCAGTTCGCCGCAGCCATGCAGACGATTGACGAATTGACGCAACAGGGCATCGTTTCCGGCACAGAGTATGAAGCCGCCGTAGAAGCCCTAGGACAGTCGCAACAGTTGCGCGACCGAATCTTCGACTTACGCACAAAGACTGAAAATAGGGGTGTTACAACAGCTGAAAAGATGCGTGCGGCGCGTGCGGGGAACGCGGAAGAATATGTGAAGAAAAACAAGCCCACAAACACGCTGTCGAAGATCATCAGTGCGACGGAAGCGGAGGCGAAGCAGACCGTTTCGGAAAACGTACCCCCCGCGAACAATACCGTTTCGGAAACCGAAAAGGTGACGCAGACGAGCGCGGAAACGACCACAAACCGTGTGGAGCTTACCGACGATGAAAAGGCGAGCGTCGCAGAGTTTGGACGTTCTCTTGGCAAAGCTGTCCAGTTTGAAAGCATGGACGATTTTGTGGATGGATATTACGACAAAGGCGTGATCGTCCTCAACAGCGCACAACGGGTCAACGAATCTGCGAATGTCAACGAATCGGTTGCTCGTCGCGTTCTGGCACACGAAATGACGCATTCGCTTGAAAACACAGAGCAGTACAACGTTCTTTCGGAACACGTTATTCAGACATTGGAGCGCAAAGAGGGCGTTTCTCGCGACGATCTTTACAATCGCATCATCGCCGCATACAAGGAAATGTCCGGCGGCAAGATGAACATGAGCGCGTTAGAAGCCAGAAAAGAATTGGTTGCAAAGTTCGCGGAAGAAAACTTCCTGACGAGCGAAGAAGCGATTAGCAATCTTGTTCGGGAACAATCCGGCATCGGCGGTCGATTCTTAAACTGGTTGCGCTTCCAGATCGCAAAGGCAAATGCGCGGAAGTCGCCCGACAAGGCATATGCGCGTGATTTATTGACCGCAGAGCGTCTTTACATGAAGGCGTTCACCGAAGCGGGGAAGAACCCGTCCGAATCCACGAGCAGCACTGTTTCCGGCGAATCGATTACAAACGGGCGCGAATACGCCCTTTCTTCTGGTGGGTTGTCGTTAAGCGATATGATTCAGAAGTACGGCGCAATCGAGCATGGAATGAACCCCCGTGCAAGGGAAACCGAAGTTCCGACGCAGACAAGCGATGATACATATGTGTCCAAATTCATGCGCTCCGTTATGGAGAGCGCACATATTTCCGATACGCTCTTGCCGGAATTGCAGGACATGATTGTTACGGACGAGATCGGAACGTATGCTAGAAAAACCAACGCGCAGACGTTATCCGAAGCGCAGGATTTCATAGCAACCGCCG
Organism: Candidatus Gracilibacteria bacterium S5_H10; assembly: GCA_019248075.1. GTDB lineage: Bacteria > Patescibacteriota > Gracilibacteria > Absconditabacterales > Absconditicoccaceae > CAJBLF01. The sequence continues at coordinate 4,856 of JAEHHG010000020.1, forward strand.
GAACGCACCAGAACGCCATTTCCGCGTTCAAGGCCGCGTCCAAGATGGGTTCTATCAGCATGAAGGATGCCGACAAAATGACGGCTGCCGGAATGCAGCTCCTTGCCGATTCTGCCGAACGCGGCGAAGCGGAAAACGTGGTAGACCTCGTTACGGAACTCGCGATGATGGGAACGTATTCTGGTCGCGCCGTGCAAGTAAACGCGATGCTCAAAAAACTCGGCGGCGTTGGTCAGGCGGTTTATGTTCAGAAGATGATCGACGGCATCAACCGCAACAACAAGGTAATCGCGTCCGGCAAGGCGCAGCCGATAGTTGCAGACCCCGCATTGATGCAGCAGCTCGCGCAAGCGAAAACGCCGCAGGAGATTGAAACGGCAGAAGCGGCTATTTTTACCTACATCGGGAACAATACCCCGCTCACGATCTCGCAAGCATTGTCGAGCTGGCGTTACTTCTCCATGCTCGCGAACCCGACAACGCATATTCGGAACATCGTTGGCAACGTTGCGATGTCTGGACTACGCGGGGCAAAGAACGCCATCGCCTCCGGCATTGAAACGAGCATGGTTAATCGTGGCAAGATGGAGCAATCCGACCGCACCCACGCAGTTTACTCAAAAGTTAAGAATGCCGCCGAATACGAATATGCAACGTCCATGTGGGACACGTACAAGGTTGACGCTACGGGCGGCGGCAAATTCGGTATCGAGAGCGACTTGAGGAAGTACGCCAGACAGTCCAACGTTGCATTGCTCGATACGCTGATGAAAACGAACAACAAACTGCTTTCTGACGTTGAGGACGTTCAAATGTTCCTGCGTCCGGCGTTCATCGATTCATTCACGCAAGTTATGGTTGCGCGTGGGCTTACGCCCGACACGATCACGGCAAAGCAACGCGGAGAAGCGGCGAACTACGCCATCGAAGAAGCGAAGAAAGCGACATTTCGTGATGATAGCTGGCTTGCCTCTTGGTTGCAGATGCTTTCTGAACGCAATATTGCGGGTAAGATCGTCGTAGAGGGCGCGATTCCGTTTAAGAAAACCCCTGTCAACATCGCAAAGCGCGGGTTTGAATACTCGCCGCTTGGCGCGGTTAAAGGGCTTGTCGAGCTTTCTATGGTCAAGAGCGGCAAGGTAGACGTTGCCAAAGCGATTGATGATATTGCCGCCGGAACAACGGGAACGATTCTAATGAGCATCGGTCTTGTTCTTGCGAAACTCGGCGTACTTCGCGCAAGAGGCGAAAAGGACGAGAAATACGAGACGTATCTTGAATCTACGGGCGATCAACCGTATTCGCTGAATTTCGGTGACGTTTCGATCAGCGTTGCGAACATCGCCCCCGCGACGATTCCGCTGTTCATGGGCGCCAGGGCATACGAGCTGTTTTCCGGCGAAGGTGACGGATTGTCGTGGAGCGATATTTTTGACACGCTCGCCGGAATCGCTGACCCGCTGACCGATATGTCGTTCCTTTCGTCCGTCAACCGCGTCCTTACGACCTATAGCGGCGAAGATTCCACGCTTGGCACAATCGGAGAGATCGCGACGAACGCGGCGCAAAGCTATTCGTCGCAGTTCCTTCCGACCGCAGTTGCGAAGATCGGACAGTTCTTTGACCCGATTTTGCGTACGACGAAAACGAGCAAAGCAAGCCCCGCAGGAGCAACGCTCGATTATTGGGGAAGGTCGATTGCAAAGAAAGTACCGGGGCTTGAAGCGACGCTTGAACCGTTCGTTGACGTTTCCGGCGAAAAGGTTGTCAAGGATTCCTTTGGTGATTATCTGCTAGACTTCGCAAACAAGTTTGTTCTGCCCGGTATGGTGAAGATCAAAGACCGCGACAACGTAGACCGCGAGATCACCCGCGTGTTTGAGCAGACAGGCAATCAAGCGATTATACCGTCCTACCCGCAGAAGTATTTCAGGGCGAACGGCGAGCAGTACAACATGACCGCGAAACAGTACACGGATTATGTTGAAGAATACGGACAGGCGGTCTATTCCTCCGCAAAATCTATCATTATGTCCAGCTTCTATCAGTCTGCGAACTACGAACAACGCGCAGAAATGCTTGAACGCGCGATGCAGGAAGCAAAGAACACCGTCCGCGACAAGTGGAAGATCAAAGTCATGGATGGGGACTGATGGGAGCGTCGGCGGTAACGCTGTCTAAATGGATCTGATTCACGGATTTGCAAGACGGACATTTCATTTCGATTTGTACGCCGCATTCACGGTCATCTTGTTTGGTGATCTTGAAAAGCCTGTGATTGCAGTTCCAACAGCGCATCCATGTTCCAGACGCGTCAACAAAGGCGATTGCGTTGTTCATAAAATTCCTCCTGTTTTATCCTTGACTTTTTGTGCCACATCATTTATGCTTTTGTTGTGCCACAGAAAGTAGGTGATGCTATGAGCCCTCGCACAGGGCGACCTAAGACGAAAGAGCCGAAAAGCATTGAAGTCAAGGCAAGGATCGATTCCGCAACAGATAGGCGGCTGACTGCGTATTGCGAAAAAAAGAAAGTCACTCGCACAGATGTTGTCAGAGAAGGAATTGAAATCGTCATAGGAAGCGAAAAATAAGACCTCGCGCCCCCGACCAAGAGAATGCGAAGTCTTACTGCCCCACGAGGTTTCCCTCTTGGTAAATCTATAATACCACGAGTGAATCCTCCAATCAAATAAAATGATGGAGGTTTTTTGATGCCATGAGCACAACCATCCACGTTCAGATGCCGGACGCACCGTGCATCAAAGTTGTCAGGACGGCAACCGCCGTCTATGTGAATGATTCTTGCAAGGAGAATGGGAACATGAACGACCTGATGAAAGTGGACTACTCAAACGAACGCCCGACCGTATTAGGGCGAGATCTTCACGCCGCGCTTGGCGTGGAAAGCAACTATACCACGTGGATGAACCGCATGGTTGAATACGGATTTTCCAGCGGAACAGACTATATTCCAATTCTGGAAGATAGGTCGGACGGTATGCCGGGCAAGCCATCGACCAATCACCAACTCTCTTTGGACATGGCGAAAGAGCTGTGCATGATCCAGCGCACCGACAAAGGCAAGGAATGCCGCCAATACTTCTTGGAGCTTGAACGCAAGTGGAATAGCCCCGAAATCGTGATGGCAAGGGCGTTGCAGTTCTCGCAGAAGAAGGTGCAGGAGCTTGAAGCGGCGACTTCCGAAATGAAGCCCAAAGCCGAGTACTTTGACGCGATGGTTTCCCGCGAGGGGCTTTTGTGCCTGCGTGACACGGCAAAGCTGCTTGAAGTCAACGAAAAGCAGTTCATCATCACACTGATGGAGCGCGGGTATCTGTACCGCGACGCGCGGAAACGGCTTGTGCCATACGCCGCGAAGAACAAAGGTTACTTCTCGGTCAAAGAGTACATCGCGCCAAACGGCAACCACACGGGCATTCAAACGCTTGTGACAGCTTGTGGGAGAAATCATCTGCTACAGGTGTTTGGCAAGCAAACCGCATAAACCATCGACCAGACCCCAATAAGAGCCGAAAGGCTCTTTTTTTATGACAAATTATCTGCGAATTGAGGTAAACGACAATGGCAGTAAGAATTGCAGAGGCAACAAGCGACGAGAACGGCCGCGCCAGAGACGGCGTTGCAGGAGATCAAAAGCAACGCAAAGGAAAAGGCGAAGAAGTAGGCGTAAAAAACTGGTACGACAGAACAGGCGGGTGGAGCGTTTATCTCGAATGCACCGACATCGCACTTGCTGCTGCTGCTGCTGAAAACGCGACGCGTATTGCGAACGATGATTCGTTTGGTTACGATCAAGATCAACGTTCGACGGCATACAAAGCGATTCTCGCGGCGGGAAGCATTGAAGCGGCGGCAGATTCAGAACTTGACTGTTCCGTACTCGTGTTTACCGCCTACAAGATCGCTGGCCTCAAGATCGAAGTCGGCTATACTGGAAACCTTGAATCGCGGTTCATGGCGACAGGAAAATTCATCGCGCACCGTGAACCGAAATACCTTACGAGCGGCGACTACGCGAGAACGGGCGGCATTTACTTGACCGCAGGGAAACACACGATGATTGTTGTGTCAGATGGCAGTAAGTCTGCATCGCCCTCAACGCCAATCAAAGAGGACTATTCGTCCGAAGCTGACCAGATCGACCCGCCATATGTCCTCTCGCTCGGTCGTGTCAACGTCCGCGCAACGGCAGGCATCAGCGGCAAGATCATCTACACCGCGTCTAAGAACGAAAAGCTCCCGTTCGGTGAATACGATTGGGATACGGGTTGGTACGCGGTCGAAACGCCAAAGGGAAACGGATTCATCACGAACAAGCCGAAATACACGAAGTTGGTGACGGAATGAGCGGCGGCGAGAAGAAGAAGCGGAAACGACCGCCCGAAACAAGCAAGGTTGCGCTGGCAAGCGTCCTGATCTTCTGCGGCATCGCGTTCACCGCTACGCTTGCGGGCTGGTTCTGCAAGCTCACCGAAGCCCCGGTGATCCTCGGTATCATCGCGGGTATCGCGGTGCTGGTCATCCGCTACTACATGCGCAAGGCACAAGCGGAAAACATCGTCAAAATCAAGCGCACGAACCACTACACCGATGCGCAGATTGAAAAGCTCATTGATCTAGCCGAGCGCGGCACTGAAAAAATGGAGGATTGAGACATGGAAAAATGGGATATTGTGCTTGTGATTGCCGCGTTAGTTGCGCTATTTGCCGCAGTTGTCACGCCGATGATTAAGTTGAACACGACGATCACGAAACTTAACAGTTCGATTGATAGTCTTGGCGAGAAGATGAACGACATTAACTGCGAGAACAAGCACCAGCACGACAATCTGTTTGGCATCACGCGTGAACACGGTGACACGCTGAACGACCACGAAACACGAATCACGCTCATTGAAAAATTGCCCGTGCGAAAGAGCAGGGCACAGTAAGAAAGGGGATAAACACACTATGAACATCGTTATGATTCTCACATTCGCAATCTTAATTGAGGCCGTTGTGCAGCTCGTCAAGCCGTTATGGGGCGAAAAGATGCTTGGAAAGCTCTCGATCACCGAGATTGTCAGCATGGCGCTCGGCGTACTGATCGCGGTTCTGGCGAAACTAAACATCGCTGAACCGCTCGGCGTAATGCAGCCGGCCTTGCTCTACGTCATGTATGTTTTCACTGGCATGGCAATGGGGCGCGGCGCATCGTTCATTCATGATCTCTGGATGAAAGTAAGCGTTTCCATCGGTGACACGTACAAGTAAACACACATAACGAAAAAGAGCGGGGTTATTCCCGCTCTTTTTTGCGTTCAGTACTTCGTCACTCCGCGCCGTTTCTTCTCGCTCATTCTGCGCCTCCGTCCTGCTCTGACTTGACGATATGGCGTGTTACGTTCTCCGGCTTGATCTCACCATTGAGTTGGCGTAACACGTCATCCCGCTTCCATTCAAGGATTCCAAGAAGTTCAAGCTGGTTGAATCCATCGTTTTCTGAATGCATTCTACATTTTGCAGAACCATCTTCGTTCTCTTCTCTCTCATAAATAAAGACATACTTTTGCATTATTTTCCCTCTCCGTCCTGCGGTAGTCCGCGCAAATAATGTTTGAGTTCAAAGTTCTTGTCGTAGTCGCACGTGCCGCATTTCCCGTGATCTGAATAATCGTGTTCGCAAAGTACGCACGGTTCGTTCCATTTAGTGATCTCAACATCTTCTTTAGCGATGTGCCGCATAATATTTATCGCCGTGAGATCAACCGCCGCCTTTTCTCTTTCCTCGGCTTGCTCTGCGCGGGCGGTCAGAGCGGTGATCTTGTCAAGGTTGGGCTTGTGGCAGTCGATCATTGCTTGCTTTTCTTGGTAAATGGTTTCGCAGACTATCTTTAATTCCACAATCTCGCGCTCTTGGTTTTCGAGGCGGTCGGCAAGTTTGTCCATTCGGCACAAATTGGCGCCTCCGCTTACTCGGCATACACACTCGTAGCATTCGATTTCCTTACTTTCGTAACAGAATCGCAACGCCCGCACGATCTCGCACGTGGTCGGCGCGTCTGGCTTTAGAAACTCTGCGAGAATTTCATCTGCACCCATATCAAATTTCGTGGTCGGCTCACTTGTGGTCATCGGCGTTCCTCCTGTTCCAAGCGGCTTTGACACGCTCCCAGTCCAGCTTCGTCGGAGGATTTTTGCTGAATATCTTATCCTCCATTGACCGTCCGCACTTTTTGCACTTAACGCCAAACCTTGTTTCGTTCCAGCCGATTACGGATTCGAATGTTTCCGATTCACCGCCGCACTTGCACGGCATCAGCTTACTTTCCATCTAGTCCTCGCTTTGCAAGCCAGTTAGCGCGAAACGCTGCGTTGTCAATATTGAGCTTCTCGGCGAGTTCTCGCGCAGCGTCCTTGTCAGCGAACGCGCCGCGCCAATCCCCAGTTCTGTCCGTTCCCGCGCCGAAGGAATCATACTCGCAAAAACGTCCGTCTTCGTCTACGTATCCAACCGCCGAAATCATAGGTTCTTCGCCGTTGCCGTCCCTAATGAGATACGCGCTTGCAACGTGTTCTTCTACGCCGTACAGATACGTTTCATCCGAAACCACCGTGAAGATGGTGTCTCCGAGTTTGATGGGCAGTGCGATCATTTGTTTATCCATTTGCATTCTCCTTTTAGTTCTTCTCTTTTTTGTTTCATGCTTGCGCGATATTCGTCATATTGCGCTTCCCATTTACGGAAAACGACTTCCGACGCTGCGTCCATTGATGCTTTATCCATTTAATTCTCCTTCGCCTTTCCCGTGGTGTCGTCGGCGCGGTAGGGGTTGTAGGGCGTTGTTGGACACGGCATCCATGCCAGCGCAATAGCGTGTGTTTCGTCCACATAGCACTGGTAGTCAAACATCCACCATCGTTCACACCGATACGCGCAACGTTCGATAAACCTTTTACCATCAAGATTCTGCAACGTTACAAAAAACTTCTGATAATCATGGTCGATCACTGCTTGTTCTGGCGTAGGCAGCCCCTCGGCGCACGGTGTCCAGTCGGGCGAGGATTCGATGGTGGGCGCGTTAATGACGTATCCAAGACCCATTACCAGAAGCTCCCCGTCCCACTTTGCAACGTCCTTCGGTGATAGTGTCGCGTCTTTTCCAAGCCATGAATAATGCGCTTTCAACGCACTAGCGCTGATATATTTTTCGCTCATTTAGCACTCCTTCCTAAACCGGAAACGCGTTGTGGTGGATTCTGAACTCGTCAATCAAATCGTCAAACGCTTTTTCGCCGTATATAGTATTTTCTCCGCGTGTTTCTCGCATCTTGTTTTCCGCAATCATGGCGTTCATTTTGATTTCCGCTTGAAGCAGATTCATCTTGAAGTATAAAATCTCTTTCTCGTCGCTCACTTGGTCTCTCCTTCCGTGTACGGGCTGTTCTCGCTCAACTTTTTCAAAATGTCGTTCAAAATTCCATCCGCGTAGCTTATCTGCCAATGCTTTTCAAGCGATATAATGTGTTGCACCTGCTCCGTCGAAAGCATATAAAGGTGATCAAGCACTACTCGCCTATTGTCGTGCCTATCTGGATGTGCGCTCCCGCTATAAAGGCACTGGCAACCGGATATTGCGTATTCGCATATCGGGCATTTCATTCACGGTCTACGGTAGACCGATTGCGAAAGGCAGACCGCGATTCACGAAGTCCGGCTACGCATACACACCGCAAGCGACCGTCAACTATGAAAACCTCGTCAAGATGTCTTACACAGAGCAGACAAAGGGCGCATGGTTTGAGGATTCCGCGCTGGTCGCAAAGTTGGTTGTGCATTGCCCGATACCGAAGTCCACGCCGAAGAAGCACATTCCGTCCATGGTTTCCGGCGAAACACGACCGACCTCCCGCCCTGATCTGGACAATATCGCAAAGGCGATACTGGACGCGCTCAACGGCGTTGCGTACACGGACGATTCAAACGTGATCGAGCTTTCGATACAACGCCGCTACACGGACGCAGAGCCACGTGTAGTCATCACCCTCGCCAAGTACGTCCACGACGATACGAAGGTGTTACAACACCTGAAATTGCCCCACGATTGATTCTAGGAGGTTTGCCGTGGCAATAGCGAACAAATGGAAAGAAACAATAGCCAACGCGGGCGTTTCGCAAAACACCGTTGCGGATGCCATCGAGATAAACCGAGGGTGGTTCTCAAAAGTCACCAACGGAAGCGCGATTCTAAGCGACGATGAACGCAAACACGCCGATGAAGTTCTGATGCGCGAGTTTGGCTTCACGGTTGCGGACGCTTACAGCGCGGAAATGTTCGATGTTCTGTACGGGGAACAGCTCGTTAGAATCAAGCGTGAATCAACCAAGCCGCCCGTGCAGGTGCGAATCTTGGGCGACGTTGCGGCAAGGATTGACGCACTGGTTGAAGATGGCGTGTACGAATCCCGAAACAAGGCGGTGAATACGATTTTGCGCAGGGGGTTGCAGACATGAAGGCTAGGACAGACCGAGACACAGAGGTTCATGCGCGGTTGTTCTCGTACCAATCCTACAAGGTGCAGCTCCAACGGTTTGAGGAAACGGCAACGTGCCGGAGCAGCGCATCATACGAAGCGCAAATCAGGAGCAATATTCCGAGTGACCCAACCGCCCGGGCAGGAATCGCACTCGCATCCATGCCGAAAGACCTTGCCGAGAAACGCGCCTGGTGCTGCGTGATTGAAAGCGCATGGGCTGAATGCGTTGAGGAAGACAAGGCGAATCACATGCACCTTGCGGAGATCATGGAGCGAAACTTCTATCTGGTCGGTGACCCACACGGACGCGATGGAAACACGAACTGCCGCAACACGATTTGCACCGACTTGGACATATCGGAATCGACGTTCTTTGCGCGGTTGCGCACGATAACGGGCATTGTGGTTTACCATGCTGCCGTGAAAGGGCTTGTATGACACGCTATGAATTTTACATGCTGGTGATTGTGCTGGCGGCGTTTGTGATCGCGGGCTTGCGGCTTGCGGGAAAGATTTGAGGGCGTATGAAACCGAATCGGGAAGAACTGGAACGGGCGATTGACCTTCAACGCAAACGAATTGAGTTCGAGGACGATTGCTATCCGAAGGATGTTGACGAATTTATCCTCACCGTCCTCCGCGCCGCACTTGACCGCGAGGCGAACGAGCCGCCCAAGTGCTACGAGTGTAAAAATGAAGCCGACAGTTGGGAGTGTGAACGGTGCATTTGGGGAGACAAGGCTGACCGCTACGAACCGAAAGGAGAAAAGGCATGAGAGAGCGTCAAAAGATTAGACCGTTTCCGTCAAAGCGGTTTAAGGTTATCAAAACGAAAGAGGGCAAAATCATCGTTGTAGAACTGGAGGAACCCACATGTACGCAGGACTGACCACCGCCGACAAGGGCGCGCTGCTGGATGCGAAGAAAAACGGGGCTTTGTGGATCGCTCGTGACGAAGATGGAGCGATATGCGGTCATCAAGAAAAGCCTGAAAAAAGTTACTCAAAAGGATTTTACGGAAACCACTGGAAAACGAGTTTCCCATTTTTGAAAGTCGTAGGATTTGAGCTTGACCAATATTGCGACCTAATGTTCATCCAGTGGAGCGACCCCGAACCCGTGAACATCG
>JAEHHG010000144.1 GCA_019248075.1 Candidatus Gracilibacteria bacterium S5_H10
GCACATCGATATTGAGGCAAACACACTCTATCCGCTGCTTCGAAGGCTCGAAAGCCAGGAACTATTAACCAGCGACTGGGACACGAGCGAGAGCAGGCCGAGAAAGTATTACACGGTCAGCGCAAAGGGCAAAGATGTGCTCAAGCAGCTGATGATCGAATGGGGGAACATGCAGAGGAGCATTGAGGCTATCTGCGGAAAGGGAGAGGACAATGGAAAAGTCTAACAATAATCTGATTGAGCGCTATGTTTACGACGTCGCGCGCCGTCTGCCGGAGAAAGACCGCGAGGACGTAAAAAAAGAATTACGCGCCAATATTTACGATATGCTGCCGGACGGGGCAAGCGACGAAGCGGTAAAAAAGGTGCTCTACGAACTCGGTTCGCCCGCATCGCTTGCGGAAAAATACCGCACACACCCGCGCTATCTGATTTCGCCCGCCTTTTATGACGAATATGTGCGCGTGCTCAAGTGGGTTCTGCCGTTGGTCGGCGTCATCGTGATGGTCATCGGCTTTGCGGTCGGCGCGTTTGACGCAGCGAAAGAAGG
>JAEHHG010000145.1 GCA_019248075.1 Candidatus Gracilibacteria bacterium S5_H10
GTCACTGAAAGCTGCCTGCTCAGCGCGGGCAGAAACCCGCATCTGAATAAGGCGCAGATCGAACAGAAGCTGAAGGACTATCTCGGCGCGCAGAAGGTTCTCTGGCTGCCGCGGGGCATCTACAACGACGAGACCAACGAGCATGTGGACAACGTCTGCGCGTTCATCCGTCCCGGCGAGGTCGTGCTCGCGTGGACGGACGACGAACTTGACCCGCAATATGCGATGAGTCAGGCGGACTATGCGTATCTTTCGCGTGAAACGGATGCGCGCGACCGCAAGCTTATGATCCACAAACTGCCGGTTCCCGACCACCCCGTCTGCGTGACGGAGGAGGATTTGTTGAATCAGCCGGAGGACGTGGGCGGAGAGATGCGGACGATTGGCGAACGGCTCGCCGCGAGCTATGTGAATTTTTATTTTACCAATGATGCAATTTTATTGCCGCAGTTCGGCGGCGAGAATGCAGCCTCCGATGCGCGCGCGGTGGAGATCATGCGCGCGCTGTGCCCGGAGCGCAGGATCGTGCCGATTGACTCTCGGGCGATTC
>JAEHHG010000146.1 GCA_019248075.1 Candidatus Gracilibacteria bacterium S5_H10
CTCTCCGAGGCGAGCACGAGCATGTTGTCCCGTGTGAGCACCCAGCGCGCGGGTCTAAGTCCGTTGCGATCCAGCACCGCGCCAATTTGACGCCCGTCCGTAAAGCACATGGCAGCGGGGCCGTCCCACGGCGTCATGAGACACGCGGCATAGCGGAAGAACTCGCGCTGGTTTTCATCCATCGTGGGGTCTTTCGACCACGGGCCGGGCATCATCATAAACAGCGCCTGCGGCAGCGATCTGCCGGAGATCGCGAGAAACTCCAAAAGATTATCAAACTTGGTAGAGTCGCTGCCGTCCGTATCCAGAATCGGCAAAATATCTGCAAACCGCTTGGAGAGCCTTCCGCCGTTCATCGCGGCGGATGCGGCGAGCACCGCGTGTTCGCAGCCTTTGAGCGTGTTGATTTCGCCATTGTGGGCAACCATGCGAAACGGCTGCGCGCGCTCCCAGTTGGGGAATGTATTGGTGGAATAGCGCGAGTGCACAAGCGCGATGGCGGAGATGAAATCCTCGTCCAGCAGGTCGGGGTAAAAGTCCGAA
>JAEHHG010000147.1 GCA_019248075.1 Candidatus Gracilibacteria bacterium S5_H10
TGCGCTTTGCCCGGATAAGCTTGTCGGTGTTGCATCCAAATGGGACGCAGCCGCCGAGCAGTATCTTGCAACGGAATATTACAACCTGCCCGAACTGGGACAGCTCTACGGCGGCAAGGGTGAGCTGAACCTTGAAACCCTGCTTGCAAGTGGCGCGCAGGTTGTCATTGACGTTGGTGAACCAAAGGATACCATTGTGGAAGACCTTGACGCGCTCCAACAGCAGACGGGCATCCCGTTTGTTCACATCACCGCGACAACGGCGACCATGGCGGACGCGTATACAAAGCTCGGCGAGCTGCTGAACATGCCGGAGGAAGCAAAAACCCTCTCCGACTACTGCGCGAAGGCCTATGCGCGTACGCAGGAGATTGCAGGTAGCGTTGAAAAGGCAAATGTGGTGTACTGCCTAGGCGACACCGGCCTCAACGTGATTGCGCTGGGCAGCTATCATGCCGAGGTAATCGACCTGCTTGCCAACAACCTTGCGGTCGTTGATGAACCTTCCAGCAAGGGTAGTGGCAAGGAAATTGA
>JAEHHG010000148.1 GCA_019248075.1 Candidatus Gracilibacteria bacterium S5_H10
TTGCGGAGCTTGAGGTCGAGCGCGCCGAGCGGTTCATCCAGCAGCAACACCTGCGGCTCGTTGACCAGCGCGCGGGCGATGGCAACGTCTGCTGCTGCCCGCCGGAGAGCTGCTCAACATAACGTGCGCCGTAACCCTTTAGGTTGACGAGCTCCAGCATGGCGTCTACTTTCGTTTTGATGACGTCCTTATCCACCTTGCGCAGCTTGAGCCCGAATGCGATGTTGTCAAATACATTCAGGTGCGGAAACAACGCGTATTTTTGAAACACGGTGTTGACGCGGCGCAGATACGGCGGCGTATTAGCGATGTCCACGCCGTCCATCTCGATGCGCCCTTCGTCCGGCATGATGAACCCCGCGATGAGGCGGAGCATGGTGGTTTTGCCGCAGCCGGAAGGGCCGAGCAGGGTTAAAAACTCGCCGTCTTTGATATACAAATCGACATGCGAAAGCGCGACGTCTCCGCTATACGCTTTCGATACATCGATGAGTTCGATGAGGTGTTTGTCCTTCATAATCCGCTTCTCATGTA
>JAEHHG010000149.1 GCA_019248075.1 Candidatus Gracilibacteria bacterium S5_H10
CCAAGAAAATTTTGTGCAATATATTCTTGGAATGTTGCGTTAAAATCTTTGTATACTTGATAGTAGTCATATGCAGTGAAAGCGATGCTTATGAGTAAAAGGATCAGATATATTTTTGTTCATAATAATCTCCAAAAACTTTTGGTGATACGATGTTTGAATATCAAAGTAAGAGAGACGAATACAATGAAGCCAAGAAGCAAAGAAAATACCAACATGATTTCTATGGCAGCATTATTATATTGAAATATAAAGAAGATAGCGATTGCTACAAGAAAGCTGATGATAGCTGGGATAGGAAGTTCTGATCTTTTTTTGTGTCATTTTACTGGTGCGTGAAAATGATCTTGAAAAGCTACTTTTGTCTCTTTTATAGGCGCTGCTACTTTTTTTTCCTGTTCCTTTTCTTCTCATCCTTTTCATACGTTTTCTACAGTAGAGTACAAAATTGAATTTAAAATTATTTGAAAAAGAACACAAAGAATATGACTCTTTATTAAATATGGATTGGACTTTTGGTGGAGCAGGAACC
>JAEHHG010000150.1 GCA_019248075.1 Candidatus Gracilibacteria bacterium S5_H10
TCTACGCCGAGCCGCCTTGCTTGCCGCGCAAGGCGAAGAAGCTTACTCCGGGTGAATCGAAAAAAACAGGCTTCCCAGTTGTTGATCAATACCGGACGCTCTTTGCCTTTCCAGTCGCCGCGCACGATATGAACGTTCACAAAGTCGTGAAACTGCGCGCTCATGCCGTTGAATCCGTTTGGCGAAAACGTCATGACGGCTTCCGGCGTTTCAAATGAATCACCCGGCGGCAAAGCCCAATCGAAACAATGTGGGTTGATGCCGAGTTGAACGCGAACCAGATCAAATGGCGCAAGCTCTGCAAGCCCGAAGTGATTGCCGCTGTAGACGAGGTTAAACCCATACACGTGCCCGTGCGCTTCCGTTGCGCCATCGGCATACAGTAGGAATCCCGGATTGTGCCGGTTGCTGGAGGCGCCTGTTACAGACGAGTTGACATATTGTCCATATTGCAACTTGCGGTCATGCCGATGCGCTTCTTTGATCCATGCGCCGTCGAAGGTGACGAGGGAGAAGCCTTCATTTTCGAGG
>JAEHHG010000021.1 GCA_019248075.1 Candidatus Gracilibacteria bacterium S5_H10
GTATCAGGTCCACATGGTCAGACAGGACCAGGACTTCGTCGATTATTTTCTGCTCACATATATGCGATCTTATCTTCAGGCAATCAATTTGCTTTCTCAAGTATTAAAAAACAATACCGATACCTTTGTGACTTCTGATGGCGTGACGGTTGATCTTACTATAGAAGATATCAAAAAAGATTTGTTTATGTTCCAATGAATGGATCCGACGTCTGAAGAAAAATCTATAAAATATAATGAAATCTTGAGTAAATTGGATGTCTTGGAAAGTAAAGGAAGATGGCTTGAAGATGTCGCTCAGTTCAGAAAATTATTGCAATCAGAATATTATAAATGATTTAATATTGTCTACGTAAGTAACTTGACCAAGTTTGATGATGAGACACTCGGCAAAAAAACTAAAATACTTACGCTCAATACCTCAGAGCTTGCAAAGATCGGTACTCTCCAATGACTCTATGTATGGAGAAATATGATCATCGCGGGAAGCAAAGCAGCATTAGTTGGTTCGCTTGATGATAATATGAGAGGATCGCTTATCGAATATAATCTTCCTTCGACTGAAGCTATACAATGATGTAATCTTAATCTCTTAAAAGATGGATTATATTGTTTCACTAACAATGCAAGCATTTATTCTGTCAGCAAAGAATGAGCTCAACCGGTCACTACTACGGATGCTGAACCGTTCTCCAAAAATATTGCAGGAGTCGTAACGTATGGAAAAGCTAATTTCTATGTCTTCGAAAACAATGTAAGCTCTGCAGGTAATACTACTTTGGTGACAAGATACCGCAATACCTTATGATCACAGACTATATATCAAGGAGGACAAAAATATTATCTGGCTCCTAACATGACAGGATTTTCTTTCTCGTCATGATTTGCTAGCTTTGCGGTAGATTGATCTTTCTTGACATGGAATGATGGAAAACTCTATCAATTCCGAAGAGATCCTCCAACAGCATTTACGCTCAGCGTTCGTGAAGTAAAACTTATGTGAGGAGATAAAAAAACACTCCAATATTCCAATGATGTAAAAGTTATCAGTTCTGTAAATTCCAAATATGTATTCTTGTTTGATAGAATAAATCAGACATTCACTATCTATGATACTCGTCCGGCAAAGAGTTCGGATCCGTATAATTATGGGTTGTATTATGTCTTTATGTTCAAATTTGATCTAGGGACAAATAAAGTTATCGATATCGATATTCCAGATTCTAGTGGAAATAGACCAGAAATGTATATCTTATCATCTGATGGTATAAACAAAGTCGCGTTGTATGAATTTATCGATAGTATTACCGACAACAAAGTACTCAAACAACTTAATTAGTATTCTTCTATCTATTGTATATATAAAAAAATCCAGTTGCGTATTTGCAACTGGATTTTTGCTTGATTCAACGAATCAACCAAAGTAGTTTATAGAGTTTGTTACCAAAGTACTGCATTTCTTCGGGAGTCATTACACTGACTTGTTCTCCGTTTACACAGATATTTCCATCTTTGTTTTTTATGTAGAATCCTCCTGAACCATTATCATCTATGGTAAAAAACCATTTTTCGTTCATCACTATCGTAAAGTGGTAACCTTTTTTGATCTTTTTACAGTACAAGGGATTGTAATTGTCAAAATAATTTTTGCCGGTGATTATTCCTTTGTAGTGTATAATAAAGTTTTCTTCTTCGTTAGTAATGATGGTAGCTGTTTCCCATTTTTTGTCGTAACATATCCAAAGATTTGTGTCTTTGTAGGTAATCAGTTTGTCTTTGATGTTCAAAAAATCTGTTAAGACGTCGATTGTTTTGTTGCTATCGATGTCGATTTTTTGTGCCATACTTGAGGAGGTTATGGTAATGATCCATACTATCGTGGTAACAATTTTTTTTATTTGTGTTTTCATGTTGTATTATTTTTATTACTTATACATATTATCTATTTAAAGTCAATACATGAATATTTCTATTTATTATTGAGATTGCTTGTAATAAATGCCTAATTTGTTATATAAGAGAGATGTTTATTTTACTGTTTTTGTTGTTATGAAAAAAATATCAAGTAGAGAGCTTAGAAGTCGTTGGAAAGAATTTCGATTGTCCAAAAACCATGTATATCTTCCTGAGAGTTCATTGATCTGAGGTAAAGAGAGTACTGCAATGTTTACTATTGCTGGAATGCAACAATTGATTCCGTATCTTTCTGGTAAAGAACATGAACTTGGCAAAAGATTATTTAATATCCAAAAATGTATCAGAACGGTAGATATTGATGAAGTAGGGGATGCAAGTCATCTTACCTTTTTTGAAATGATGGGAAATCGATCACTCGGTGATTATTTCAAGAAAGAAGCAGTTCAGCGAAGTCGAGAATTTTTGGTTGACGTGCTTGGGTTTGATCCTAAAAAATTGGCAGTTACTGTTTTTGCATGAGATGCAACTACGCCAAAAGACGATGAAACTGCTGGATATTGGAAAGCTGTTTGAATGCCTGAAGATAAGATCGCATATATGTGAGCAGAAAATAATCGACGAAGTCCTGGTCCTGTCTGACCATGTGGACCTGATACGGAAATATTTTATCGAGTAGGGAAAGAAGCTTTACCTCCAAAATGATCTAATCCAAAAACAGATGAAGATAATCGGCTAGAGATATGGAACAATGTCTTTATGCAATTTTATCGTGATGACAAAGGAAAGCTCACTCCATTAAAAAATAAAAATGTAGATACAGGAATGTGATTTGAAAGAATGGCAAAAATTTTACAATGACAAGAAACAGTTTTTGATACTGATATTTTTGCTCCATTGATTAATTTGATTGAAAGAACTCTGGATATCACGTATAGCGGAAATGAAAGAAGGTGTAGGATTGTAGCTGATCATCTCAGAACAGCATTTTCTCTTATTGCCAATGATGTTATCCCTTCCAATGAAGGAAGATGATATGTGCTTAGAAGACTGATCAGAAGAATGTATTATAATTTTATGCTTTTGAAATCTGTAGACCAACATGTTCTTGATGTCTTCATTACTACAATAGTTACCTTTATAGATTGACTCATAGAAGCTAATGCAGACACAAAAGCTATCAGTCTGGCTATCATAAAAGAAACACATCAATTTCAAAAGACTATATTGCACGGACAAAAGCTTCTTGATGAACTTATTACCTGAGCAAACAATAAAATTATTCCATGAAAAGATGTTTTTAAACTGTATGATACCTTTTGATTTCCTTTTGAACTCACTAAAGAGTTGTTAACTGAGCATTGACTCTCTGTCGATGTAAAATGATTTGAACAAGAAATGCAGGCACAACAAGAAAGATCTCGTGCAGGATCAAAGGATATGTTTAAACAATGAACTGATCGAGCAAGCTATACGCAGGGAATTGCTCCTACACAATTTATTTGATACGATGCTTTGGAATCTGATAGTATACAATTGCTGAAAGATTTTGAAATAGAATGACAGAGAATATTAATTTTTGATACAACTCCTTTCTATGCAGAAAGCTGAGGTCAATCAAGCGATAAAGGGATCATAAAGTTAGACGATGGTAGCACAGTGAACGTTGTTCAAGTCCAGAAATATAATTGAATTTTTCTTCATTTTGTGAAATAAATGTAGTGTATTTTATCTATAAAATAGATGCTCCGCTGGGGATACTTTTTTACTTGACCAAAAAAGTATCCAAAAAACTCAATCCAGGTGCAATACTTAGCATGAATATTTCTACTATGTTTATTCTATCATCTCACTTGTTCGCCCCGTAGTATCACGGGGACTCACTTCGTTTCGTTCCCGCTTACTTCTTTATCTAAGAATTGACTACAGTTTCGTGGCGTGCACCTGGCGTTGTAATACCGTTTACAGAAAAAATAGTGATAATACTATCTCTAATTTGTTACTATTTTACATTATAAACTTAGTCTATCTGATTGTATTTTGGGAAAAATGTATAGACGATCTTGTAAAATGAGTCGATGACTTTGTCGAGTCATTTTTCTTGCTTGAGCATTCTTTCGGTGAGAATTCCTTCGAGCTTAAACATTTCTTGCTCTACTTGTCTGCCTGTTTCTTGAAAATCTTTGCTTTCTCCTGTTTCGTTCATTGTCCTGAATTTCCAAAATAGTTCGTTGTATGCTTCAAAAAATCTTTTGAATAATTGTCCTCATTTTGTTTTTGTCATACTTTCTATTTTATCAGCAATATAATCATTGATAATATGTTGAATTTCTATTTTATCATCAGAGTTTATACTTTTGAATATGGGACCAAATACTTCATGGTTTTCTAAATCAGAAAAATAGGGGATACTTCATTTTTTTTCCTCAATATTTATGATAATGTTTTTGATCTGATCGACTTCTTGTTGGTTCATTTTGTTTCATAGAGATAAAATGAGAATAGTTGCTTTGCAGAGATTATTGTATAATGAATAAAATCCTCTTTTGAGGACTTTATTTTTTTTATCGTTTATAGCATATATATTCACGAGTATGTTTCAAGATAACTTCGTTTTTTTTGCTACTTGATATCTGCTCACTCTATATAAAATCATCCGTTGAATGTGTCTTTTCTAAGTTTTCCTATAAGCGATATCGGTGATTTTCCATGGAGTTGAATGACTTCTTCAACTTCATCTCCTTTTCATCGGAACATACTGACGATTTTTTTGTCTCAAAATGTTGCATGGAGCTTAAGATGGCTTTTTGCTTTGTTTCCTACTTTTTCTATTTTGTTTATTTGTACGTTTTCCAATAAAAATATCGGTTCTTTGTTCCCTTCACCGAAGGGAGCAAGCTGATCTATTTTGTCAAAAACATCATTGTCCCATTCATGCTCATATATTTTTGTATCGACCTTGACTGATTTGACGATATCTTTTTCACTGATACACTGATTGCAATGGGTGTGCATATTTTTGATAAGTTGATCTAAGTTGGAAAGTTTTACCATCAGTCATCCAGCTCATTTGTGTCATCAAAATCTTTCTAATAGATGGGTATTTGCTTTGAGCATATCTATGACGCTAAAATATTCTGGTCATCTCAAACTCGCTATTGCAACTTGTCTTTCTTGATCTATTTTCATGATCATAGATGGCTTATTATATTTCTCTGTTAATCTTCCTGATACGATACCTACGATTCCCTCGTGGAATTCTTCATGGAATGCGATCAACATTTTTTCTTCTATTTGGATCATCGATTCTGCTTCTTTGAACATACGTTCTTGGATTTTTCTTCTTTCTGTATTGATGAGTTCCAGATTTTCTAGATATTCTACTTGTTTTTTCCCTGAATAGAGGAGCGCATATAGACTGTCGTAAGGTGATTTTATTCTTCCTCCTGCATTGATCCTTGGTCAGATAATATATCCTATATGATAGGATTCTATCGTTCATTTTATTTTCAAAAATTCCAAAAATCATTTGAGTGATGCTGGCAAATCTTTGCGTGAATTCATCTGCTCCAATCATTTTTTTACAATGACCCTATTTTCTCCTATCAAAGGAACTACATCGGCAACGGTTCCGATCGCTACTACAGGAATAAAATAATTGAAAATATGATTTTTCTGCTTTTGATCAAAATTGGACTTGCTCAACAAGGCACAGATGAGCTTGAATACTACGCCTACTCATGCAAGTCATTTGAAGGGATATTTTTCAGAAATTACGGGATTGACGACTGCTATTGCTTCAGGAATCTCTTCTAAGTCTTGATGATGGTCTGTGATGATAAGATCTATTCATTGTTGTTTTGCATAGATTGCTTCTTGAAGGGAAGCTATTCCGTTGTCTACGGTAATGATAAGATCTACTCACTTTTTTTTGATATCATCGATGTGCTGTTTTTTGATTCCGTATCATTCTTTGATCCTGTCGGGGTATTGGATACTTACTTTTTTGTATTTCAAAAATTTTGTAAGAAATTCATATAAGATAAAGCTTGATGTTATCCCATCTACATCATAGTCTCAAAATATCATTATTTTTTCTTTATTTTTTGCTGCAGCGATAATTCTTTCTGTCGCTTTATCCATGTCATTGAGCAAAAATGGATCCAATCGGTAATCGGATAATTTAGGATCCAAAAAAGAGTCGATATTGTCATCGATTCATCTTACTTTGAATAGCCTTGTTAATAGGTCTTCTTCGGGATTGTCATGTATTACGTGATAATTCATATTCGCTTATATGTGAGGAGTTTGAAACAATATTTCTTGTATTTGTGTATTGTAGATTTTTTGAAAGTGATTACAAACAAAAAAATCCCTGTAAAAATACAGGGAGAATATTTAGCAGGTAAATCCCAACTTTTTCATGTTTTTTTTGAGATTATTGATGTTATTTCTCATTTTTTTTACGGATTCTTTTTCTTTTTGGATTTTTTCTTTGATCATCTCTTCGATGATAGTATTATCGATGATTTTGATATCAGATACCATTGCAGGCATAGTGTTACCTACATTGATTTGTAACTCTTTCCCTTTGAAAATTAGCTTTCTTTTGATCGAATACGCTTCGTGGTTGAAGAAATAGCTTTTTAAATTTGCAAGATCGATTTTTTCAGTGTTACTTTCACTGATCTCATTAATTTGGGTTTTACTTATTACTTTTGCAAGCAAAAAGTTTCTGCCATTTCCCCAATAGGTGATAATAACAAATTTGCTTATTGCTTTCTCCAAGTCATTGATGT
Organism: Candidatus Gracilibacteria bacterium S5_H10; assembly: GCA_019248075.1. GTDB lineage: Bacteria > Patescibacteriota > Gracilibacteria > Absconditabacterales > Absconditicoccaceae > CAJBLF01. The sequence continues at coordinate 6,714 of JAEHHG010000021.1, forward strand.
CGATGTGTTCCCAGATTTTTTTCATGTTTTTTGTTTTTTTTGATGTTTTTTTGTGAATACTATTTTTTTGTTCTACTATTACAAATAAAAAAACACTGGATGGATACCATCAGTGTTTTCCCCTTTTTTATATTGTATTTTATTTGTACCTTTTGTTGTTACCCAAAGAGTTTTTTAATGAGAGAGCACCGGGATGAGCTTCATACAGCCCACAAGCATAATCAACAGAGCTGACTATTGATGTAGATTATATATAGAGCCCCGATACTCTCTCTAGGTCTATCCAATCTTATTGGGTATAAGATCTAGATAGTGTTTAAGGAGGAAATACCTCCAACATAATTACCTGTACCAAGGTACTGTGTAGTGAATCCATACGACAAGTAAATATGTTAGTATTATTATACTCCAGATTTATAGATATGCAAAAACCTTGTAGCTTTATTCTTTATTTTTATTTATTTATTGTTGACTTATGTATTTATAGCTATTTAAATATATTTTAAATATATTGTTTGATATCTTTTGGTTATCAACCTATTTTTTACTAATAAAAAAGTTTGGCATTAACCAAACTTTTTTTGTCTTTACTAATTTTTTTATCCTTATTATTTTTTTAATTTAATTTATTAATGTTTAATTACTTTAAGTAGTTCTTCCTGAACTTCTTCTTTTGTTCATCCAGCTTGGATGATTTTATCTCCGAAAACTGTCCATATTGCTTGGACTCATTGATATATGACCATAAGTTTACCGTCAAGTGTCGGTAATCATCCTTCTTTTGCAATATCCAATAATGGTGTTGTTTGTGTCTTGGTGAGATTGATGTCACTTATGATAAGATTAGGATTGTTTGCTTTTAGTTTCTTTAATATTGCCTTGGTATCAGAAATATTTTTTTCTATTCCTCATTCTGTTGAAATCAATCCTGAATACCTTGCAAAGTCTCCATCCGCTCATTTTGTGGAAAGATTAATGATAGCATCTATATGGTTGTCTTGCAGATCGAAGATCATATGTTCATCGCCTGCTATTGCTATTCCTTGTTTTACTTGATTTAGATTGTCTGCTATATGTTGTGCTTTTTCTTTTGTCCTATTGAGTATGGTGATACTACCGGCTCATCTATTAGCAAGTTCTAATGCAATTCCTCTCGCAGTTCCTCCTGCTCAGAGTATAATGATATGTTTGTCTGTTATGTTTTCTCCTATCTCTTTGAATGTGTTTGCTAAACTATCTGTGTATCCTGAAGCATCTGAATTTGCTCAGTGAATCTCATCTCAGAAATGTGCAATGAAATTGATGGATTGCATTTCGTCGGCTACAGGATTTATGAATCCATATTCTTTTTCTTTGACAGTCTTCCGTCAGGTATCTTTAAATCAAACACCAAGCCCTCCTCAAATATATTTATCGCTTTTTTGGAGCATGTCCAATATTTTTTCGAAATCTTGAGGGTCGGCGACAACAAATGCTGTCTTGATGTCCAAATGATATTTGTTTGCTATATGATTCCACATCTTAGGTGTTATTCCTGCATAATCGTGATTGATGAATGCAATAGAAAAATTCTTGGCTTGCAAAAGCTCATCGATATTTTTTACATTGTTTTCTGGTAATTCTGCAAATTGTATGCGTCATGAGGTAAATCGTTCTTTTATCTCACGTGTGTTGTCTACAAGTTTTTCGTTGCTTATATCTTTTACTTCGATCTTAGTGATGATTTCTGGATCTCTATCATAGATATTTTTGATATATTTTGTCACATCTTCCGGTGATTGTACGTATGATAAGCTATGTTCAAAATCGTTTTCACTGAGTTCTTTTTTGTCTAATACTTTGATAGCTTGTATTTTGACTAATTTTACAATATCGGAAAACTTTGGAGCGATATGTTCTAGATCATTTCATGGTTTATCTATGATCCTTAGTTTTACCACTTCTCCAGAGATGAATCATTTCTTTTGTGGATATGTCCTATCGTCTGGTCTGAAAATGGTTAATGGGTCTTTTGTATAAAAATCGTTTTCGTCTTCTCGTCTGAGTCCGATTTCGTTTCTGTCTGTACACATGATGAAAAAATATGATATAAAAATCTATTTATTATTTTTTTTTATTTTATATATGAACATTCTTGGATACATATTTTAATACTCTTGCTGTTAATTAGTGCATCAGCAATTTTTTTGTGAGCATTTCTGAGTATCCTGCAGAAAGTTGGTGCAGAGATTTTCATCTTCTTGGCGGCTGCAATCATTGATAATTTTTCATGATCGGATAATCTTATTGCTTCATATTCATCTAGTCCTAATTCAATAATTTCCTTATCTCATTTGTTAAGTAGAGGACCAAAGAGTTGGCAAACTGGTACACAGGTTATCTTTCTTTCTTTTTTTGTTCTTGCCATTTTTATAGGTAAAAATAAACACGTATGTTTTTTATATAATGAAATATATTTCATAATCAAGAGAAAAAAATGATTATTTAAAAAATCGATAAATCTTGCATATTATCTATAATGTATCTTTTTTTAGATATAAATAGACAAATGTTGATTAATTTAGATATTATATTGTTATGTCTATTCGTATTTCTGTCTACTCTATGGTATATTCGTTTGATAAGAGTATGTTTATCTCAAATAAAGACTCTGTTTTATACGTAACCTTATTATACTCATGAAATTTTTTACTAGAATTTTTATTGTCGTTTTTGTCGTACTTGGTTTTGCCAGATCGACATTCGCTGCTACGACACCGTCATTGGGAACAGCAGCAACGTATGGTATTCTTGCTAGTACGTATACCAATATCGTAGCAGGAACTGTTAATGGAGATGTTGGATATACGACTCCGCCTGTAGCACCTCCAACTATCAATGGTACAACGGTTACTCCTAAACCTCCTCAAGCAGGAATTGATCAAGACGCTGCTTTAGCTAATCTCAATAGTCAACCATGTGATTTTAGTTTTGCTGTTGCTACTGACTTTAGTCTTTTACCTCAACCATTAACACCTGGTGTATATTGTGTAACTGCTGCTGCATCTATTGGAGCAGGAGGAATTACTTTGAATGGCGCTGGAACATATGTTTTCAGAATCACTGGTACATTAAATACGGTAGCTAATTCTATAATCACCTTAGCTGGTGGTGCTGATGCTTGTGATATTTTTTGGACACCAACTGTTACTACACTCGGTGCTGACTCTATATTCAAAGGAACGGTTATTGATAATGCTGGTATTACTGTTGGTAATAATGTAACATGGGAAGGAAGAGCTTTGAATTTCGCTACAACTATTACAACAAATAATGATACTATTACTGTACCTACATGTTCAGTTCCTTCTGGAACTGGTACACTTCATGTTATTAAGAATGTCATCAATTTAGGTGGTGGAACTGCCGTCGCTTCTGATTTTATCATCTCTGTACATACATCAACGGGTGTGTTTGCATGAAGTGGACTATGACTTTGAACACCTGGTACTTCTTATTTGCTTTCTTCAGGTGTATATACGGTAACTGAAATTTCAAATACTTCTTATACTACTACGTTTTCACTTCTTCTTGGTAATTGTCTAAATTTTGCAATTTCCAGTGGTGATGATAAAACATGTACTGTTCTTAATACCTATATTGTTCCAACACCGACACCATCAGGTTGATGAGGTTGATGATCCTCATTATTGATTGATAGTTGTCCTAATTGAGACTATTCTACAAGTTATTATGATTGAATATGCTGATTATTGCCTGTTGCAACTACTCAATCCATCCATATTGTAAAAATTGCAAATCGTTTGACTCCATTTCCTTATGGAGGAGGTGATGTCATTTATACCTATGCAGTGACTAATCCAAGTAATACCGCTATAAGTGATGTAGTGGTTACTGATGATAAATGTAGTCCTGTTACTTCTGTTGGTGGTGATGTTAACAGTGATAATCTACTTGATGTTGATGAAGTATGGACGTACACGTGTTCAGATGCTATTTCAGTTACTACGAGAAATATTGCTACAGTTGTAGGTGAAGAAAATGGTGTTACTGTTTTTGATACTGATTTTGCTAATGTTGTTGTTGAACTTTCTGTTTCTGATACACCGTTTGTTCCTAAACTTCCTAAGACATGACTTATGGGTATTTCAACATGAAAGCTTGCTCTACTTGGTGGTATCTTTCTTATCTTTTCATTCTCTTTTGTTGTAGCTCTTAGAAAACGTGATATATAGTTCATATAACTTTATGAGTCTTCTGAAAAATATATGAAATTAAAAAATTCATTACGATGATCATTGTTTTTCATTAATGTTATCGTCATTATATTTTTTTCGCTACTTATTTTTTTCTTAGCATTTGGCGTCCCAGGTCAATCTTCTTATACTAAAGCAATATCGCCTACGAGCAGTAAAATTACACAAGAGGTGCGTATATGACTTCCCCTTCGTCTCAAAATTTCAAAACTAAAGATAGATGCTCCTATCAAATCCTTGGGTCTTACACATGATGGAGCGATGGACGTAACGAAGGGTCCGTATGATGTAGCGTGGTTTAATCTCTGACCGCGTCCGGGAGAGAAGGGCAGTGCTGTCATGGCTGGACATTATGGAATATGGAAAAATGGAGCAGTGTCTGTGTTCAATAAATTAAATACATTGGTCACGGGTGATAAAATATCTGTTTTGGATGATAAAGGTGTAATGATTTCTTTCATTGTGCGTAAAAGCAAAGTCTATCCATTGGATGCTAATGCTTCAGATGTCTTTTACTCAAATGACGAAAAATCGCATCTTAACCTTATTACTTGTGTCCAAGATAAAGTTTCAAAAAAATATACTAAGCGCTTAGTAGTATTTACTGATAAGGAAATTCTTATTGGTGCTAAATAAAAAAATATATTTGTGTAAAATATGTATTATAATTTTGATAAAAAAATATTATATACAATTATGAAGTGCAAAATTTTGGAATTGTAAAATTTCTGATTTGTCTTCTATTCATTTCTTTTTGAGAAGACGCAAAAATTGTTCAAATACTTTGACGGTAGCCATTACATCTCCCATAGCTCTATGTGCGCTTTCATTGGTGATATTGAAATGCTGACATAAACATTCTAAACGTTTGCTGGGTAATTCTGATACGAGTCTATTTGCTAATTTTCTTGTACATAAAATATTGTTTTCTATGCGTGAGTTTAGGTGTATAATACTATTGTGATTAAGAAATCAATAATCAAAGGTTGCGTTGTGTGCTACGAGTATATGATCTTGTATAAAATCAAAAAAATCTGGCAAGGCTTGATCAATAGTCGGAGCATCTTGTACCATGTCATTGGTTATTCCGGTGAGATGGGTGATGAATGAGGGGATAGATGTCTGTGGATTTATAAGTGTTTGAAATGTTTTTAGTATTGTTTTTCCGTCAAATTGTACTGCGGCTATTTCTGTGATATGATGTCTATCTTTGCTGAGTCCGGTCGTTTCTATATCAACTATTATGTAGTGTCTGTTGTTCAAAGGAATAATTTATTAGATAAAAAATAATGATAGATATTGTTGCTCTATTTTTCAATTGAATTTTTATTATATTTCACTAAAAGGAATTGGTCCAAATTTTGTATAGCCCGCCTAGGCGGGAGGAAAGTCCTGACACCAAAAAACAGGTAATATCTAACGGATGTTGAATACCGAAAGGGTAAATGAACGTGCCACAGAAACGTAAACTACCTCGCAGTCCTGCGGGGAAAAGATGCAACGTGAAGGTGTTCGTCTTGACGAGCTACTTCTTCTCAGTTTCCATGATGTGGATTCGAGTGGTAAACCATACCTGGTGCAAGCTTATTCGCCTTGTGCGAAAAAGTGCAATATGCCGGCTATAAGCTGGAATAGATACATTATACTTTATACAGAATCAGGCTTATTGTTTGGACAAAAAATAGGACCGTAGCTCAGTGGTAGAGCGGGAGTCTCCAAAGCTCCGCGTCGCGGGTTCAATTCCTGCCGGTCCTGATTTAAAATGTAAAAAAGAATATATATTTTACATTGAGATAAATATTATTGTTGATATACTGAAAATATTGAGCAAAGAATTATTCAGCATAAAAGTTGAGAAATATATACAACCAAGAGAATTTGAAATTTTGAGCTTCTTGGTTTTTTTTTGTTGGTACCATGCAGAAGTGTGTGGCAAAGCTCCGCGTCGCGGGTTGCACCCCGCAGTCCTGCGGGACATATTCCTGCCGGTTCTGTCATATATACAGGTAGAGAAACCTGTTTTTTCTTTTTAGTGAAAAATATTTAATTTTTTAATAACGCTATCTCCTTTTTTTTGGCTATAAATTTAACGATTTCAAATCGTAGTACACTGAAGATTCATCCAGCTATTGCGAGAAGGAAATATGATATTCCCATAGACGTGAAGTGAAAAATGTTCGCTATCGGTGGAATGTATACCATCATAATCAAACACAGTATCGTTCATATTAATATCGGGAATAATGCTGCATTTTTTATTTTTAACATAGATATGATACTGTGTTCTCGTGAACGGTTAACGAGAATCAATGAAAGATTTCCTATTACTAGTGTGATGAATGTTGCTGTGTTTGTTATTATTTCTGATTGTCACAATCGTATGAATGCTTTGTAGATTACTAATGTCATAAACAATACAAACAATCATTGTAATACACTAAAGAATAATGTTCTTTTGCCGAAAAGGGATTCTTTTGGATCACGAGGAAGGCGTGACATAATATTTGTTTCTTCCTTTTCTCCTTCGAAAATAACGGAACATGCTGGATCGATAATCAATTCCATGAAGACGACGTGGATAGGATATAATATGATCGGTCGCCCTAAAAATATTGGTATGACTATCATTCCTGCGTAAGGAATATGAACACTAACGATATAGATCATTGCTTTTTTTAGATTATCGAAAATTTTTCTTCCCATTCTGACGCCATGTACTATCGATGAAAAATCATCGTCTAATAAAACTATAGCAGATGCCTCTCTAGCGACATCTGTTCCTCTTTGTCCCATAGCTATTCCGATGTGTGCTGCTTTCAATGCTGGTGCGTCATTTACTCCATCACCTGTCATTGCTACAAAGTGTCATTGTTTTTTTAAAAGATTGATGATGATGAGTTTTTCTTCCGGTGCGACTCTCGCTAATATATTTGCTTTCTCTATTTTCTTCAACAATTCTTTCTCTGATAGACTGATAAGCTCTTCTCCCAAAATAACATATTCCGGATGTGCTAATCAGATCTCCTTTGCAATGTGTTGTGCGGTAGTAGGGTAGTCACCTGTTATCATTATCACTCTTATTCATGCGCGATAACATTCTTGAATCGCTTGTGGAACTGTCTCTCTTATGGGATCTATCCGTCAGATAAGGCCGATGAATTCATATGTTAAATCTGTCTGTGTCTTCGGTAACTTCTCTCCAT
>JAEHHG010000151.1 GCA_019248075.1 Candidatus Gracilibacteria bacterium S5_H10
TTATTTATATTAATTAGTATTCTCTCATGTTAAAAAATGAATCAAATGTAATCATAACTGACAACACTTGAGCAAAAAAGTGACAGATATTTAGAATTCTTAAATGATCTAGTGCAAAAACTGCTACCGTCGGTGATAGAGTCATGATTGCTATAAAATCTTCATTGCCAACAAGCGCTATAAAGAAGGGAACAGTAGCTCAAGCATTGATAGTAAGAATCACTAAAGAAATTCCTAGAAAAGATGGTACTTATGTAAGATTTGGTGATAATGCTGTTATTCTTATGAGTAAGGATGCTAAAGGTGAAATCAAACCAATAGGAAAAAGAATTTTTGGTCCTGTTGCAAAGGAACTCAGACAAATGTGATATAAAGCTATCACTAATATGGCTGAAGAAGTTGTTTAAAATATTGTATAATGAAACTTTAGAAAAAATATTTATTCTTGTTTATTACTATTATCATGAAAAAATTAAGAGCATGAGATCCTGTGATTATGATTGCTGGAAAATATAAAGGAAAGACA
>JAEHHG010000152.1 GCA_019248075.1 Candidatus Gracilibacteria bacterium S5_H10
GTTGCACAAAGCATGGCGCACGCAGGAATTGCGGGCAAGAAACCGCGCACGCTGGCATCCGGCGCAACAAAGGGGTCCCGCCTTTGCGCATATGCCGGATGCCGTTGCTTACGACGCGCATCGCCAGCCGACGACCCATACCGTAACGGGCGCTGCTGCTCTGTGCGTCGTGAGGAGAGAGCTCTCACGTCCGGGCAAAGCAGGCGGTCGGCGAAACCAGAGTACGGCTTTTCAGCCGCTCTACGCACCTTGACTCTGCCGGCAGCGGACGTACCAGGTCCGCCAAGCAACACTGCCAAAGCACTTCGATCTGCTTATAAGACGGTTCTACGCAGCGATCTGTGACACGATTAATTATGAACTTTCTGTGAACAAACCGCCCGCGCACAGATTGGTAATCATTGAAACAACCTCCGCCGTCTATCTCACAGTACGATATTGTGTTATTCTAAACGAAGGAAAGCGAGGGGCCATCGCATGAAGATTCGAATCCATTCGCTCGGTAACTATATGCTGCAACAATAC
>JAEHHG010000153.1 GCA_019248075.1 Candidatus Gracilibacteria bacterium S5_H10
TCCTTATAGGGTTTATAAATGTGGCCGAACCTGCTCGACAAACCAGCGATTTTGCCGCCAGTCCAAAGGCATGTTATATTTTTCGGCGATAAGCTGATCGTATTCTTCGCGAAAACGCTCATGTTCAACCTGCCGGGCTTTTGTTGCTGAAATACGCTCAACCAGCACCAGTTTTGAGCCCGGTAATTTTCGAGAGCCGTCTTTTGATTTGGGTAAACGTGAGAAATTTAGTTCGCTAATCGTCGAAACCGTTTCTTTCCCCTCGTATGAGAGATCAGAAAGTAGCACTGTAATTTGCCTGTTGTTATACATGTGGTTCGGGTTTTATAGGGTTATAATTATCCTGGGGGCGATGTCATGAAATGCCTCAGCGGTTGTGTATGTCGGGGCTGTGTAGGTTTTCCGGTATTCGATATGTGTATCTCTCTCGAAATACGTGAAAGTAGCCCTTGCTACGAGTTTGCGCCTGTCCTGAAAATCCCGTGTTTTCGGGGTATATTTAGCAATACCCGATCTGATTAAGTG
>JAEHHG010000154.1 GCA_019248075.1 Candidatus Gracilibacteria bacterium S5_H10
GTTATAGAGCTTTGCCATGAACTCGTCGCTCATCAGGCAAGTGGAGTAGTAGGGGTTGTGGTAAACCATGATCGGAATATTGATTGCTTTACGCACGGTTTCGTAATGTTTCAGCAGCTCATTCTCGTTTGGCGCCATATACCAGGGGGTAACAGCCATGACACCATCGGCGCCCGCCGCTTCCGCCGCAATGGACATTTCAACGACGTCCTTGGTGCGGTATGCGCCGGTTGAGCAAACAACCTTGATGCGGCCTGCGGCTGCCTTGACGGTTGCGGTGTTGATTGCGATCTGCTCTGCCGGGGTCAGAGCGACCATCTCGCCTGTGCTGCCGGAGGGGATTACGCCGGTGACGCCGTTGATTGCAAGATAATCCGTCACTTCTTTGATTCCGTTGAAGTTGATGGACTCATCTTTGTTGAAAGGTGTTACCATCGGGATGTAGATGCCTGTGAGTTTTTCGCGTGCCATAAACTAGATACTCCTTTAGTTTTTTATAAGATAGGATCTCTGTTTGAAAAGC
>JAEHHG010000155.1 GCA_019248075.1 Candidatus Gracilibacteria bacterium S5_H10
CTTTTCCAGTATTTATGCCGATAGCATCAACACAATAAAAAGCATATGGGGCGAACAGAATGTGTTGGCCTTCTTAACGCGCGTGATTCGTCAATATCGTCCTGCCGTCGTCGTTTCGCATGGGTTGGACGGCGAATATGGAAATGCGTCCCATATCGTAACCGCGCGCACGCTTTGGAACGCGGTTAAGCAAGCTGCAAACAGCCGATCCGGCCGCGCCTCCTTCGAGCTCTATGGCACATGGCAAGTGCAGCGTTTGTTTTTGCATCGATTCGACGGTGATGCTACCGTTTCAATCAATCGAAACGCGCCGCTACCCGCGCTCAATAATCGAAACGCGATCGCCGTTGAAGAAGACCTATACGAATCGTTTTCCGAAGAGTATCGCTATCCGCTTGATGTTGCAGACCCGGTTTACGCTCGTGCCGAATATGGATTGATCGAATCCGATCCGGCGCTGAAGTTGTTGCCGCAAGATAATGATTTCTTTTATGGAATACCGGAGGACAAATTGACCGGACC
>JAEHHG010000156.1 GCA_019248075.1 Candidatus Gracilibacteria bacterium S5_H10
CCGTTTTTTGTTACCATACCATTTTTACGGGTAAAAAGCAAGCGTATCCACACCTGGTAGAAATCAATTCAACATTGTTCACAATCCGGTTGGCTGTCACGGGATTGTGCATTTCTACCACACATGCAAAGGCATCTTGTTTCTAACGAGAAATGATGTGTTTATCGAAACTGCGAGATAAATTTATTCATATTTGAACAAATTTTGAACAAAATTTGCGTTTTTGCTACGTTGTATGGTAGAATCCTCTTGCGTTTTCCTGTTCCATTCGTTATGATGGCGATATGGCGCACAACCGAAAAGCGTAGCAATCCACACAACCAATCCTTCTTGCGGGGTGATTTGTAATGACGATGACCGAAAAGCTCGACATTTTGATGTCCGAACGCGGCATCAACAAGTCCCAGCTTTCCCGCCTATCCGGCATCCCTTACATGACGATTGTCAACTTTTATGAAAAAGGCACGGAGAATATCAAGCGTTCCACGCTTGTCAAACTTTCGCGCTTTTTTGAGGTTACGG
>JAEHHG010000157.1 GCA_019248075.1 Candidatus Gracilibacteria bacterium S5_H10
CGTTCTTTGCCGACACCGTGTACGACAAAAACGTTGAAACCTTTACGCAGCTTACCATGCTGACCACAGACCGTGTGGGTGGCATCGTGTACAATGCGATTGAGGGTGAAACGGTTTCGTACAACGGAACGGATTATACCTACACTGGGCCATGCGACGTCTCCGTCAGCTATGACGAAGCAGCGGATGTCACGACATACACCGTCAAACTCAAGGAGGGCATCCTGTTCTCCGACGGCGTTGAGGTTACTGCCGACGACATGATTTTCACGTACTATGTATTTGCCGACCCGTCTTATGTCGGCTCGACAACCCTCAGCTCCTATAACATCATCGGTCTGAAGAACTATCAGACGCAGACCTCCGATGATATCTACACCAAGTACAGCGATGTGTTTGACGCCATCTATGCCGCAGGTGCAGATCACGTTTGGGCTGCAACCGACACCTGGACACAGGAACAGCAGACTGCGGTTTGGGATGCGATCAAAGCGGAGTGGAAGTCTGAC
>JAEHHG010000022.1 GCA_019248075.1 Candidatus Gracilibacteria bacterium S5_H10
GAAAGAATCTTGTCAAGGACGAAGCGCTGCCGCTATTGCCGATGAGCCCGCAATTCACGCCCAAAACGCGGCGCGCACTTCGCGGCATCATGCTCTGGGCGGTTCTGGTGTTCGCCATCGCGTTTATCGCGGGATATGCAATTTTAACCCTTTACACGCATTCATTTGGATTCTGGCATGCGTTGGGCTGGTTTGGATATCCGCGTACAGTGTATTGATCAATCCAATAGACTAACGACTGAATAGATCATGCAGACAAAAAAAGAAAGGCAACCCATGAAAACAACAGTGATTACGGGCGCGAGTTCCGGCATCGGATTCGCAGCCTCAGCGGAGCTCGCTCAAAAGGGCTACCATATCATCGGAATCGGACGGGATAAAGCACGGTGTGAAGCCGCTTCAACGCAGATTCAAGCACTGGCTCCGAATAGCAAGGTGCACTTTCTGGTTGGTGATTTGATGCAGCAGCAGGAAGTGCTGAGCATTGCAAAAGAGGTGCAAGAAATTCTTGCCGAAGAGAACGAAAATCGGCTGGAAGTGCTGATCAACAATGCCGGATGTGTACGCAGTTGGTATACGACGACAGAAGAGGGATACGAGCAGCAGTTTGCGCTCAATCATCTCGCCGGATTTTTGCTGACGTATCATCTGCTGCCGCAGCTGAAACGCGCGGATGGAAAAGTGATCATGACCGGAAGTGAATCGCACAAGAATATGCGCATGCATTGGAACGACGTGATGCTGACTCGCGGATATAACCCGCTGACGGCATACAAACAATCCAAACTGAGCAATATATTGTTTGCAAAAGGGCTGAACGACCGGTATTTGGGTGACGGAATTCGCTCCTTTGTAGTCGACCCCGGGCTTGTTTGCACGGATATTGGAAACAAATGCACGGGAGGCCTTGTGGACTGGATTTGGAAACTGCGCAAAAAACACGGTGCCAATCCGGAAGTTCCCGCAAAAACGTTTTCTTACCTTTGTGAAACGAGGCCATCACCAAGAGAGCTGTACTATTATTTGAGCAAGCCAAACCGCTACAGCAGACAGGTGACGACCAAAAACGCAAACAAGCTTTTTGCGTTGAGCGAAACACTATGCGATGTAAAATATCCGGTTTGGATCAAAACCTGAGAAAGGGGCGCACACATGAATGTACTGATCACCGGCGCAAGCGGCGGGCTTGGCCGTGCGCTCGCGAATGAATGCGGAACGCGCGGATATAACCTGTTTTTGACGGATATCAACGAGCGCGGGCTAAAGAACATTCAAACCGGATTAGAACGGCAATTTGGAATTACCGTTACGACAGCGGCTTGCGATTTAACCCGCGATGAGAGCGTAGATGCGCTCATGGAAAAGATTGATTTCTATGAAATTCGATTTGACATGCTGCTCAATGTTGCTGGCCTAGATTTTGAAGGCGCGTTTTTGGAGCGGGAGCGGCGCGACATCATCCGCATCATCTCGCTCAACAACGAGGCAACGCTGCGAATTACACATGCGATATTATCCCGACGCAGAGAAAACAAACCGTTCTATCTATTGTTTACTTCAAGCCTTGCAAGCATGTACCCCATGCCGCTGAAAGCGACATATGCCGCTTCAAAGCATTTCTTGTTGGATATCGCCATGGCGTTGCGAGAAGAACTCAAAGATAAAAAAGTGAACGTACTAGCGTTATGTCCCGGCGGACTTGCCACAACCAAAGAGGCGATGAACGGCATTGCAGCACAAGGATTCTGGGGCGGGGCTACAACCAATCCGCTAGAAATAGTTGCAAGAAAGACGCTTACACGCCTGGAAAACCGCGGCGGCGTTTTTGTTCCCGGCACACTGAATCGGGTGTTAAACACTTTTGGGAAATTGCTTCCGCGCAGATGGGTCGCCGCCGCAATCTATCATCGTTGGAGAAAAGCACAGCAACAATGGAACCCGGTCGAGTTCTCTTCCGGCGCAAGAATACCTTAAATACTTGCAAGAAATCATGCCACGGGGTATTGTTTACCTGTGGCATTTTTATTATTTGGGAAGAGGAAACATGACGAAGGACGATTTCATCATTCGACTAGAGACAAAAACAGACTATCGTGAAGTAGAACATGTTACCAGAGAGGCATTTTGGAATCACCATGTGCCCGGTTGTGATGAGCACTATTTGGCGCATATCTTGCGTAAAAAAGCTTGCTTTCTGCCGGAACTCGATTATGTTGCGGAGCAGCAGGGGCACATCGTTGGAAACATCATGTACACTCGTGCAAAAATTCTTTGTGATGACGGCGTGGATTATCCGGTAATCTCATTCGGGCCGATCTCTGTATTGCCGGACTGGCAGAATATGGGTGTAGGCTCTATCTTGATTCGGCATACGCTGAATTTGGCACGTGAGCAAGAACACGGCGCGGTTTTGATCTATGGCGATCCGGCGTATTATCAACGCTTTGGGTTCGTAGCGGCGCAAAACTATGGAATCGGTTCGTCGGATGACTATTACTGCGTTGCATTGCAGGCGTTGGAACTCGTCCCCGACGCGCTGATTGGCAAGGCGGGGCGATTTGAAGAGGACAAGGCGTTTCAAATAAACGAAACGTCCGCATGCAAATTTGATCTGAACTTTCCTCAAAAAGAGAAGTTGAGCGGGTCGCCGACACAAAAACGTTTTGAAGAGTTGGTTTTACTGCGAACACCGAGGAATTGATTCTAAAATTGTTTGCAATGATTCCGCGCGTCGGTTAGAATACTCGTTATGAAACTGCAACAAGAATGTGTAACCTGCATCATTGCGCAGGTCAAAAACGTAACCAAGATGCTGCATCTTCCTTTGTCGATACAAGAAGCTGCGATGCAAGATACCCTCGACTATTTACAAACTGCCGATTACGACAATTGTACGCCGGTTTCCATGGGAGAACTCTGGCAAATCTTATTAGGGCATGTCGGCGAAGAAGATCCTTATGCGGATATCAAGTCGCTCTGCAACCGCGAGGCGATGAAGATGGTTCCGCAGACACGCGCAAAGATAGAGCGTGCGGATGATCCATTCTATGTTGCGCTCAAATATGCCATCGCTGGTAATTTGATCGATTACGGTTTGGAGCATCCGGTTTCGCTGGAAGATCAAAACGCACAAATCGACGAAATCGCCAATACGGAGTTTTCAATCGACGATAGTACGATCTTGCGCAATGAACTCAGTCGAGCAACAACAATGCTCTATTTGGGCGATAACGCAGGCGAGATCGTGTTTGACCGGTTGCTTATTGAGCGCATACAAGCAGAGTTTCGTCATGTCAAAATCACGTATGTGGTAAAGGGTTCGCCCGTGCTCAACGACGTAACGTATACAGACGCAAAGGAAGCAAGCCTAGAAAAGATCGTGCGCGTCATCGACAATGGTGACAGCTCCCCGGGAACGATATTGCCGCGAACAAGCCAATCGTTTCAAGAGGAATTTGCGCGTGCAGACGTTGTTCTCTCAAAAGGGCAGGGGAATTTTGAAAGTTTAAGCGAAACAGTGAAGCGCAACCTGTTCTTTCTCTTCACTGCAAAGTGCGACACGGTTTGCGAAGAGGCGGGTGTGCCAAAGCGATCCATCGTATGCATGAAGAGCAAACTTGAATAACAAAAAATAACATTATTTTAACTACAAAATGCGCTTCACAATGATAGGAAGCGTATTTTATTTATCTAAGAAAATAAATCTAATATAAAATCGCTACTGGCACTAGAATTGTCATTGTATGGTGAATAAATCTAATATAAAATCGCTTCTGGAGCAAGAATTGCTCTTGACATTGGATTTCGAAATGTTATAATATAACATATAAAAGAAAATGATTAACAAATATTCCGCAAGGAGGCAAATTATGGCAACGCCGGTCATCATGCCACGCCAAGGTCAATCGGTTGAGAGCTGCATCATCACCGAATGGAAGAAAAAGGTAGGGGACCAAGTCTCCGTCGGAGATGTGCTGTTTTCCTACGAAACAGACAAATCCACATTTGAAGAACAAGCAAAAGTTGACGGAACACTACTCGCCGTGTTTTACAGTGCGGATGATGATGTTCCTGTTTTATTAAATGTAGCCGTCATCGGAAATCCCGGTGAATCCTTTGCCGAGTTTGCGCCTGAAAGTACAGCGTCGGCAGCACCTGCCGCGGCAGAGGAAAAAGCAGCACTCGCTGCGGAAGCTGCGCCAGCCATACAGGCAACTGCTGCTCGCGCAGAGGGAGTATCTCCGCGCGCAAAGAACGCAGCAGAGAAACTTGGCGTCGATCCCGCGCAGGCAGCCCCCAGTGGCCCGCACGGCAGAGTGATTGAGCGGGACGTTCTTGCGCTCGCAAAGGATGGACGAATGGGCGGCGGCACTGCATCCGTTATAGAATCCCCGATGGCTCCGGATAAGTCTGCAACAACGGCCTCGACAATCAATGCGTTGGAGTATGACGAAGTCAAGCTGCCGAATCTAAGGCGCATGATCGCCAAGACCATGCACGACAGCCTTGCAGAGATGGCACAACTGACGCATAATTCAAGCTTCGATGCAACAAAGATTCTCGCGTTCCGTGAAAGCTTAAAGACAGCGCCCGAGAGTATGGAATTGCCGAAGATTACCATCAACGACATCATCCTCTTTGCAGTTTCCCGCGTATTGACCAAATATGAAGGCCTGAACGCGCATATGATTGGCGACAAGATGCGCTATTTCAAGCATGTCAATCTTGGCATCGCGGTGGATACCCCGCGCGGGCTGCTGGTTCCGACGCTGTTTGCAGCCGAAACAAAGTCGCTTGGACAAATTTCAGCGGAATCGAGAACGATCGCAAAAGCTGCAATCGACGGCAACATCAATCCCGATCTGCTGCAGGGCGGAACATTCACCATCAGCAATCTGGGGTTGTATGGAATAGAAAGCTTTACGCCTGTCATCAATCCGCCGCAGGTGGCCCTGTTGGGCGTTAATTGTATCACCGAGCGCATCCGCACCGTGGACGGCCAGATCACGGCGTACCCTGCGATGGGGCTTTCGCTAACATATGACCACCGCGCGGTTGACGGTGCGCCTGCAAGCCGATTCCTGAAAGATTTGGTTACAGCGCTGGAACATTTTGATCTGCTCCTGATTGGATGAGGAGGAAACACCGTGACTTTTGATTTAATTGTACTGGGCGGAGGACCCGCCGGATATCTCGCCAGCGAGCGTGCGGGGCACGCAGGCCTAAGCGTACTCTGCATTGAAGAGCGGAGCGTTGGCGGTGTTTGCCTCAATGAAGGTTGTATTCCGACCAAAACACTGCTCTATTCCGCAAAAATCTTTGACAGCGCGGCCCATGGGGATAAATACGGCGTCACCGTTGAGAATATTCAGATCGATCATGCCAAAGTAGTAGCACGTAAAAACAAAGTCGTCAAAACGCTTGTGGCCGGCGTGTCTTCGGCGCTGAAGGCAAACAACGTGACGCTCGTCAATTCGCGCGGTGTGATCACGGGTAAAAATACAGAGGGTTATACGGTTGAAGCAGGCGGGGAGACGTATACCGGAAAACGTTTGCTGATTGCAACCGGTTCTTCTCCTGCCGTGCCTCCTATTCCGGGTCTCAAGGAAGGGTTAGCTTCCGGATTTGTCTGCACCAACCGTGAGATTCTCGCGCTGACCGAAAAGCCGGAACACCTCGTCGTCATCGGCGGTGGGGTGATCGGGCTGGAGTTGGCGAGTTACTTTACTTCTGTCGGTTCCAGAGTGACTGTCATCGAGATGCTCGATCATATCGCTGGAGAAAACGACCCGGAACTCGTTGCAATTCTCAAAAAGAGCTTTGAAAAGCGCGGCGTAACGTTCCAACTTTCCGCCAAGGTGACCGAGGTTACCGCAAACGCCGTGAAATTTGAAAAAGACGGCGCAGTCAACGAAGTGGTTTGCGACAAAGTGCTGCTTTCCATCGGGCGTCGCGCCAATACAAACGGCATTGGCCTGGAAAGTATCCATGTTCTGACCGAGCGTGGCGCAATCGTGACCGACGCACACATGAAAACCAACCAACCCGAGGTATATGCGGCTGGTGATGTCAACGGAAAGTCCATGCTGGCGCACACCGCCTATCGTGAAGGTGAAGTTGCGGTCAACGTGATGCTCGGCAAAAAGGACGCAATGCGATATGAGGCGGTGCCCGGCGTGCTCTACACCAATCCGGAACTCTCAGCTGTCGGCGAAACCGAGTCGAGCGCAAAAGCAAAGGGAATCGATGTTGCTTGCGTTAAGATTCCAATGCGGTTTTCAGGTCGCTATCTGGCTGAAAACGAAGGCGGAGACGGAATCATGAAGCTGATTGTCAACAATGCAACGCGACAGGTAATTGGCGCGCAGGCGCTGAGCAACTATTCCAGCGAGTTCATTGTAACGGTTGGCACGTTCATCGAACTTGGCATGACGGTTGACGAAATCAAAAAGATTGTTTTCCCGCATCCGACGGTATCTGAAATCATTCGCGAAGCGGTTTTTCAATATTAATATTCGCTAAAGGCAAAAGCACGAGGAGACAAACAATGGCAAAACAGATTTTCATCGATCCCAATACAGTCAGAAAACCGGACACTCTAACGATCCCCTCGATTCCGGTCAACCAATATCAGAAATCCGTTAAGGACGAGAAGAAACACTACACGAAAGAAGAGTTTTTAAACATCTATCGCGACATGGCATATATTCGCGAGTTCGAGACCATGCTGAACATGATCAAAACGACGAACGAATACTGCGGCGTACAGTACAATCATCCCGGCCCCGCGCACCTCGGCATCGGGCAGGAAGCGGCGTATGTCGGCGCGGCATATGAGCTCACACTGGATGACTTCACGTTTGGCTCGCACCGCAGCCACGGCGAAATCATCGCAAAAGGTTTGCGCACCATCCAGATTCTCGATGACGCAAAGCTCATGGAGATAATGGAGAACTTTTTCGGCGGGCGCACCTATTCCGTCATCAAAGACAGCGGGAAGACGGTCAAGGAAGTTGCCATCAATTTCCTGTTCTACGGTATGATGTGTGAAACATTTGCACGCAAAAATGGATTCAATCAGGGACTTGGCGGCTCCATGCACGCGTTCTTTACGCCATTTGGCATATTCCCGAACAACGCCATCGTTGGCGGCAGCGGCAGCATCGCGCCAGGTGCAGCACTCTACAAACTTTGTAACAAAAAGCCGGGTGTGGTCGTATGCAACATTGGCGACGGTTCCATCGCTTGCGGTCCCGTTTGGGAAGGGCTCATGATCTCCGCAATGGATCAGGTTCGCACGCTTTGGGGCGAAAACGGCGGCGGCATGCCGATCATATTCAACATCAACGACAACTTCTACGGCATGGGCGGCCAGACCCGTGGTGAAACCATGGGATATGATATGGTCGCGCGTATTGCTGCCGGCGTGATGCCTTCCGCCATGCATGCGGAGCGCGTGGACGGATTCAACCCGCTTGCAGTCATCGACGCATACCGCCGGAAGATTCCTGTGGCGAAAGCGGAAGGCCCGGTGCTTTTAGACCTCGTGACCTATCGCTTCAGCGGGCACAGCCCGTCGGACTCCAGCACATACCGCACCAAAGAAGAGATAGAAGCATGGGAAGCACAGGATTCCATCGTTGCATTTGGTAACCAGCTGATAGAAGCAAAGATTGCGACGCAGGAAGAGTTGGACGCCATCTGGGCGACGATTAAAGACAACATGCTGCGCAACATGAAGCTCTCTATCGATGAAACCGTGTCCCCGCGCATCGACATCTATGGCGCAGAGAACGATTACATCGGCAACCTTATGTTCTCCAACCAGACTGTTCGCGCATTTGATGCAGATCGTAAGCCGGATGTATTGCTCCCGCGTGAAGAATGCCCGCGCGTTAAGCAACTCTCCAAGAAAGCCCGATTTGGGTTGGAAGCGGATGGCAAACCCGTGAGTAAAAACCGCGTTTATCAACTGCGCGACGGTATCGCGGAACCCATAATCAACAAGTTTTACGAAGATCCTACGCTGGTTGCATTTGGCGAAGACGTCCGCGACTGGGGCGGCGCATTCGCGGTCTACCGTGGCATGACCGAAGCAATTCCGTATCATCGCCTGTTCAATACGCCCATTGCGGAAGCTGGCATCATCGGTGCCGCAATTGGATATGCCATGAGCGGAGGAAGGGCGATTGCCGAACTTATGTATTGCGATTTTCTGGGTAGAGCAGGAGATGAAATCCTAAACCAACTCTGCAAATGGCAGTCGATGAGCGCTGGTATGCTCAAGATGCCGGTTGTTGTTCGAATGAGCGTCGGCAGCAAATATGGCGCGCAACACTCGCAGGATTGGAGCGCGCTCATGGCGCACATTCCCGGCCTCAAGATTGTATTTCCGGCGACGCCGTATGATGCAAAAGGGCTCATGCAGTCCGCGCTCAACGGTACCGACCCGGTCATCTTCCTCGAGAGCCAGCGCATCTATGACGTTGCGGAAACATTCCATACGGAAGGCGTTCCGGAGGAAGAATACGAAATTCCCTTCGGCGAGCCGGATGTGAAGCGCGTTGGCAAGGATGTGACCATTCTCTCAATCGGCGCGACGCTCTACCGCGCCACCAAGGCGGCGGATATACTGCAGGAGAAATACGGCGTATCAGCGGAGATCATCGACGCGCGTTCGCTCGTTCCGTTCAACTATCAGCCTGTGATCGAGAGCATCAAAAAGACCGGGCGCATCGTCGTCACGGGCGATGCCTGCGAGCGCAACAGTTTTATGCGCAACCTCGCAAGCAACATCGTGGAACTCGCGTTTGACTATCTCGACGCTCCGCCCATCGTCGTCGGCGCGAAGAACTGGATTACGCCGGCGCATGAGTTGGAGAACGCGTTCTTCCCGCAGCCGGAATGGATTGTTGACGCTATCCATGAGCGCATTTTGCCGTTGAATGGACATGTATGCAAGCACAATTGTACGGAACTGGAGCAGATTCGTGAAAATATGTGCGGCATTTAACTGAGTGTATCCAAATATGGCGGCGTGTATGATATAATACTCGTCGCCATACTTATATATTTTTCCCATATGGTTTTCACTATAAAATCACCATCCACACTCTAGCAGATCATAAATGATTCGTAATAAAGGAAAGGAATCCTGATATATGACACAGATCGAACAGAAAGCAATTACCACCATACGGTTCCTTGCGGCAGAAGCCGTGCAGAAGGCAAACAGCGGACATCCCGGGCTTCCCATTGGAGCAGCGCCCATGGCGTTCACACTCTGGAAGCAGATGAGACACGACCCCCAAGATGCCAAATGGACTGGCAGAGACCGCTTTGTGCTCTCCGCCGGGCATGCTTCCATGCTGGAGTATTCTTTGCTGCATCTGTTTGGCTATGGCCTGCCGATGGAAGAAATTATGAAGTTCCGTCAATGGGGCAGCAAGACGCCGGGGCACCCGGAGTTTGGCCATACGGTTGGTGTTGAAACCACCACCGGCCCGCTCGGACAGGGTATTGCTAACGCCGTTGGTCTAGCCATGGCGGAAGCGCGACTTGCCTCAGAATTCAACCGCGAGGGATATCCCGTTGTTGACAACTATACCTATGCGCTCACCGGAGACGGCTGCCTCATGGAAGGCGTTGCCTCGGAAGCCGCATCTCTTGCCGGACACCTTGGCTTGGGGAAATTGATTCTTCTGTACGATCGAAACGAGATCACAATTGAAGGAAGCACGAATCTTGCGTTTACCGAAGATGTCGGCAAGCGGTTTGAAGCATACGGCTGGACAGTGCAGCACGTTGCCAATGGCGAAGATATGGATGCCATTGCACAAGCGATTGTGAACGCAAAAGCGGACACAGCGCATCCGTCCCTGATCATCGTCCGCACTGAAATTGCGCACGGCACGCCGAAAGCCAATTCCGCAAGTGCGCATGGCGAACCGCTCGGCGAAGCAGCAATTCAGGCGATGCGCGAGTTCTATTGTTGCGACGATCAGCCGTTTACCGTGCCGAGTGATGTGAAGGACTTCTTTGCCGAATTGCAGGCGGGCTATTCCAAACAGCATGCGGATTATGACGCGATGTTTGAAGGATACAGGAAGGCGTATCCCGAACTCTACGAAAAGTGGGTTGCCTGGCATGAGACAAAGCTGCCGGAAGCGTTGAAGGCAGATGCGCGTCTCTGGAGCTCAACCGAGCCGAAAGCCACACGTCAGGTAAGCGGCGAGATCCTCAATATCTTTGCGGAATATATGCCAAATCTCTTTGGCGGAAGCGCAGACCTTGCGCCTTCCAACAAGACAGAACTCAAAGGCAAGGGTTTCTTTGCTTCGGAAAACCGCACGGGAGCAAACATCCACTTTGGCATCCGCGAGTTTGCCATGGCGGCAATCTGCAACGGCATCCAGCTCTACGGCGGGTTCCATTCCTATTGCGCAACGTTCCTTGTATTTACCGACTATCTCAAGCCTGCATTGCGTCTTTCCGCAATCATGCACCAGCCGGTCGTCTATGTGATGACACACGACAGCATCGGAGTTGGCGAGGACGGACCGACACATCAGCCGGTTGAGCACCTGACCGCACTGCGCGCAACACCCGGTACGCTGGTGTTCCGCCCGGCAGACGCAAAGGAGACCGCATTTAGCTACATCATGGCGTTTGAAGCCGACAAGCCCTCCGTGCTTGCTCTCACGCGCCAGAACCTCCCGCAGTATGCAGAGACAGGTGATGGCGCTTACAAAGGCGGCTATATTCTGAAAGATGCAAAGAGCGGAACGCCCGACGTGATTCTCATGGCGAGCGGCAGCGAAGTGGAACTCATCTACAAGGCCGCAGACATACTGGAAGCGGAAGGGATTGCAGCGCGCGTCGTCTCCATGCCTTGCCTTGATTTGTTTGACGATCAGGACGTGAGCTATCAGGAATCCGTCTTGCCTAGAAAAGTTCGCGCACGTGTCGCAGTAGAAGCAGGGTCTTCCTACAGCTGGGATCGCTACGTCGGGCTCGACGGCAAAACCGTTTGCCTCGACCACTTTGGCGCCTCCGCACCCGCTGGTATTCTCTTCAAAGAGTTCGGCTTTACGGTTGAAAACGTGGTCAAAGCCGCAAAAGAAAGCCTCGCGAACTGCAAATAATTTCATTCAGAGGGAGAATCGCCGGTGAATCGATTTTTCAGCACGGATTGCGTTAATCCATATGAGAACCTTGCGTTGGAAGAACTGTTGTTTGAAACGCAAGGGGAAGGAGCAACGTTCTATCTCTGGCAAAACGAGCGCACGGTCGTCATCGGCCGAAACCAGAATGCATGGCGTGAGTGCCGCGTGGAATTGCTGGAAAACGAAGATGGCAAGCTCGCGCGCAGATCGAGCGGCGGCGGTGCCGTGTTTCACGATCTGGGCAATCTGAATTTCACGTTTCTGATGCCTCGAGACGAGTATAATCTCGTGCGGCAGTTGGGCGTCATTCAAAGCGCCGTTGCAACATTTGGAATCGAGACATCGTTCACCGGTAGAAACGACCTTATTTTAACGGAGACCGGAGAGAAATTTTCCGGCAATGCGTTTCGATTTTCCAATGATACCGCACTCCATCACGGCACGATACTGATCAATGCCGATTTCTCGCGACTGGGACGGTATCTTGCACCATCGCAGATGAAGCTGGAGTCAAAGGGCGTTAAGAGCGTGGTTAGCCGCGTGACCAATCTTGGCTTGAAAAATCCGGAGTTAACCGTTTCTTCAATGAAACAAGCGCTCATGCATGCGTTTGAAGCTGAATATGGCGCTTACGAACCGCACAGCTGGGATTTGATCGACAAAGAGAAACTGGAGCAAAAGCGCAAGACCTATGCTTCTTGGGAATGGAAGTTTGGCACAACGCCCGCGTTCAACGTTTCTTTTGAAAATCGATTTGACTTCGGCTGCTTTGAGTTGCTGTTAAATGTGAAGAACGGCATTGTTGAATCGGCAACCTGCTATACGGACGCGATGGATGCGACGCTTGCGCAGCGAGTGGAAGAGATGCTGACCGGATGCGCTTACGGTAGCGGCGCACTCTGTGAACGCCTGAATTCCGGCGGAGCGGAAGAAGCGGCAATTGCCGAATTCATCGCGCAACAAACATTCTAATCATTCTGTAAAACAAGCAAAGAGGCGGGGAAAACCCCGCCTCTTTTATGCTGTGTTGTTTGTTTTTTACTGAAGCAACCCTGTGATGTCGGTGAAGGTGCTTGCGCCTCCGGTGACTTTGGGCAATTCTCCGTTCCATTTTTGCAGCAGCTCATAGCGAATTAAGATATCGCTGAGCGACAATGCGATGGTCTGGTTGCTCTCTGCGGTTGCATCAGCGAGCAGCTTGATCTTGTCCGCTTCGGCCTGTGCCGCGATGACCTGCTTCTGCGCCTCGGTGTTGGCGATGACGAGCGCCTGCTCCTGTTCGGTGCGGGTCTTGATCAGGTTCTGTTCAGCAACCTGCTTTGCTTCGATCGCGCGGATGTACTCCTCGGAGAAGTCCCAGTTGACGACGTTGAGGTCGTCAATCACGATGCCGTAAGGATTGAGCTTTTTGTTGAGGTTCTCATCCAGAAGTACACTGACTTCGTTGCGCTGGCTGACCAGCTGCTGTGCGGTGTAGTTGGCGGTAACCGCCTTGAGCACCTCGTTGATGGCTGGTA
>JAEHHG010000158.1 GCA_019248075.1 Candidatus Gracilibacteria bacterium S5_H10
TTCCGTATAACGAACGCTCTTCCCCGCCCGATCGCCTTTTCTATAGAGCGCAAACGGTACCGGTTCCGCTGAATGCGTGCGAATCTTAAGCGGCGTCGGGTGATCCGGCAACACGATGATTGCGTAATCTTCACCACAGTTTTCGAGGTATGCGTAAACCGGCTGAATCACCTGCGAGTCGATCTGCTCGATCGAATATATCTTCTCTTTCAACTGGCCGTGATGCCCGCATTCGTCCGCAGCTTCAATATGGACATAAACATAATCCGCCCCGTTTGAGAGAACTTCGATCGCGGCCTGCGCCTTTCCTGCAAAGTTGGTTTCATAGGTGCCGGTTGCACCCTCGACTTTAACGACATCCATCTCGGCACAACGCCCGATTCCCTGAATCAAGTCCACAGCGGAGATCACCGCGCCGCGAAGACCGTTTTTCTCGCGCAACGGCGTGAGCGCAGGCCTTCTGCCCTCACCCCAAAACCAAATGGCGTTTGCCGGATTTTTACCCGCCG
>JAEHHG010000159.1 GCA_019248075.1 Candidatus Gracilibacteria bacterium S5_H10
TGCGGTAACGCGAAATCAGAAGCGCACTGCTGTAAGAAACAAGAGTCGTAAGCGCAATCAAAACCACGAGCTCGGGATTCCAGCTCATATAAAAATAATAGCTAGCGATCAGCAGTATGATCCAGCGGAAGCGATGCGGAAGCAGCCAGTGCAAAGTGAATACGATTGCCAAGAAAATTGCATAGATGAAGGAGTTAAACAGCATATCCGCGGTGCCTCCACAGTATGTAAAATTGTCGGAAATTTGATATCATACAGCCGACAGAAAAAATACTTTAGTTGTTAATTTGAGATTTTGTCACAACTTCTAAACAGTACATTATCGAAGAAGAATCTGTCAAGTTCAACTTATATTTATAGTAAGTTCAATATTGTTTCCCGCAATATCAACGATATTTCGTGTGATATCTGCTTGCAATAATTGACTCTTTATTTCTATTATGTCGATCTGATTGCAAATAATGCAGTTAAGTGGACGAAAATCGTTATAAAACAAACACCCCACAAT
>JAEHHG010000160.1 GCA_019248075.1 Candidatus Gracilibacteria bacterium S5_H10
TTCCATCAAACATAGAATAATGCTTACAATTTTGACAACATTTTAATGATTCAAGTTCTTCTATTGCTTTAATCAAATAATTTGGCTCTACATATTTTTTAACCATTTCATTCTTTTTTAAAATTTCTATTGCTTTCATTTAGTATCCTTTGATTTCCAATAAGTGCATCCAAAATCATAATCAATAGCTGATACACCCATTGAACATTTGTGTATAGCTAGATATCTGGCGCTATCAAGATTAGCATATCTACAGTTTGGACATTTCTTATTTTCAAAATAATCAAATATTGAATCTATAAAAACTTGTGGCTTTAATGTTCCAAATTGTAAACCGTAATGTAGATTTTGTTTAGTTTCTTCTCGTGTCATTGTTCTGCTCCTGGTTTTGGCTTTTTAATATTCATTATTTTTTCCCATTCATCATTAGCTTCTTTGTAGTTCTCTGGTGGAATTATAAAGTTTGGATTAATCATATAAACATTTCGTTTGATACGAATAAGTATA
>JAEHHG010000161.1 GCA_019248075.1 Candidatus Gracilibacteria bacterium S5_H10
GATGAGTATTCCAAGAACGGGTTCAGCGAGTTTTCCGCAAAAGACGGCAGTATCGTAACAATCTGGCAGCAGAAACCACACGACGAAAAGCACGAAAACGGGGCATGTCGCATCGAGTTGAAGTATTATGTGCCCGATAAAGATCTGGAAAAATACACCGACCTGATACGCGACAGTTACAACATGTCCGCCCTGGCCTCCGTCAAAGATTTCTTCAATATCGAGACAGACTTTGCAGAGTGCAGTATTGAAGTGAACCTGCAAATAAATGAAGCTGTCATTGGAGTGCAATACTATGTTGATGATGCCGAGGCAGCAAAACAGCGCATTGCCGAAATCCCACAAAGCGAGTGGAGAGAGTGGTACGGGCTTCCAGCTGTCGACATTCCTTATGGTCTGATTAAAAACACCCTTGTCTTCGACAACCGGTTTGGTGCCGCTATCTTAGTTTTGCAATCCAGCAACGAGCTCAATTCCCCGCTAAGCGATTACGTTGAGCCTGAATT
>JAEHHG010000162.1 GCA_019248075.1 Candidatus Gracilibacteria bacterium S5_H10
CTGTACGCCATCAACACGGATAATCTCCCGAACCTTAAACCCATCGACCCCCGCTTCCTCGATCTTTCGTTCGATTCCGGCAACACCTACAGCGTGCCGTATATGTGGGGTACCGTCGGCATTCTCTACAACACCACGATGGTGACCGATACCGTTGACAGTTGGAATATCCTGTGGGATGAGAAGTATGCAGGCCAGATTCTGATGTATGACAGCATGCGCGATACCATCGGCATCACGCTCAAGAAGCTTGGCCTCGACATCAACACCCGCTCCGAGGCGGATATCCTCGCCGCGCAGGAAGCGCTGATCGCCCAAAAACCGCTTGTGCGCGCCTACCTCACCGACGACATCAAGATGGAGCTCATCAACGGCAGCGCGGCCATGGGCGTGGTCTACTCCGGCGACGCGGTCTACTGCATCTCAGAAAATCCGGATCTGGCCTACGTCGTGCCCAAGGAAGGCAGCAACGTCTGGTTTGATAACATCATCATC
Organism: Candidatus Gracilibacteria bacterium S5_H10; assembly: GCA_019248075.1. GTDB lineage: Bacteria > Patescibacteriota > Gracilibacteria > Absconditabacterales > Absconditicoccaceae > CAJBLF01. The sequence continues at coordinate 496 of JAEHHG010000162.1, forward strand.
CCCAAGACCTC
>JAEHHG010000163.1 GCA_019248075.1 Candidatus Gracilibacteria bacterium S5_H10
TCAAAATCTATCTTTCCATCTATTTTGGTTTTGTAGCGGATGAAGTTGAATACTTTAGAAAAAAAGGTGACGGGAGCTCCGTGCGTCAAATGTCATCCATGCGTGAGGTCCATTCAAAGAATAGTATCTCCTGGCTCCATAAGTGCAGAATAGACACATAAATTTGCTGCCGCTCATGATAATGCTTGCACGTTTGCGTGGTCCGCATGAAAGATTTCTTTGGCTCTATCGATAGCGAGTTGTTCGACGATATCTGTATTTTCCTGTCCTCCGTAGTATCTGCGGCCGGGAGTTCATTCAGAATATTTGTTTGCAAACACCGAAGATTGCGCTTCGAGCACTGCAGGAGACTGATAGTTTTCACTAGCGATCAATTCCATACCCTCAGACTGCCTTTTCTGTTCAGCAAGAATAGATGCATACACCTGCTGATCAACGATTTGGATACTTTTCATGACTATATTTTTTATAGTATAAATTATGCATTAGTGTATAGCTATT
>JAEHHG010000164.1 GCA_019248075.1 Candidatus Gracilibacteria bacterium S5_H10
ACTTCATCCCGCACTTTCGGGTTTTCCCAGTTTAAATCCGGCTGTTTCTTTGAGAAGAGATGCAGATACTCATCGTCTCTGCCATCCACCTTTTCCCATGCTGGCCCGCAAAAAAAGCTGTTCCAGTTGTTCGGGTGACCGCCGTTCTTGGGTTTGCGCCAGATGTAATAGTCCCCGTGCGGGCCGTCCGGGTTATTTGCGGAGTCGATGAACCACTCGTGTTCGTCGGATGTGTGGTTGACCACAAGGTCGAGGATGAGCCGCATGCCGCGCGCGTGCATCTGCGCAATCAGTTCCTCCGCGTCTTCCATGGTTCCAAACTCCGCCATGATGGCGCGATAATCACGCACGTCATATCCGTTGTCATCATTAGGTGAATCAAATATGGGCGAGAGCCAAATCGCATCAACGCCGAGCTCCTTAAGATAATCTAAGCGGCGGATGATGCCTTTGAGGTCGCCAATACCGTCCCCGTTTCCATCCTGAAATGAACGCGGGTA
>JAEHHG010000165.1 GCA_019248075.1 Candidatus Gracilibacteria bacterium S5_H10
AGGAGAGTATTATGCTTCTTCTGAAAAACGGACAGATTCACACGATGACGCAAGACGCCTTTCTTGGCGATATATTGATTGATAACGGTAAAATCTCCGCGGTTGGCGCGTCGCTTTCAGCAGCTGGCGCGGATGTGATCGATCTGGAAGGGCGCAATGTCTTTCCGGGGCTCATCGACGCGCACTGCCACATTGGTATGTGGGAAGACGGCATGGGCGAAGAGGGCTCGGACGGAAACGAGATGACCGACCCCATCACGCCGGAACTGCGCGCAGTGGACGGGCTCAATCCGTTTGACCCGTGCTTTAAGGAAGCGCGCGAGGCGGGCGTGACGACCGTTGTCACCGGACCCGGCAGCGCAAACGTGATCGGCGGGCAATTTGCCGCGCTGAAAACCTATGGCCGCAGCATTGAAGAAATGACACTGCGTGACCCCATCGCCATGAAGGCCGCCACCGGCGAAAACCCGAAGGGCGTCTATGCCGAAAAGAAA
>JAEHHG010000023.1 GCA_019248075.1 Candidatus Gracilibacteria bacterium S5_H10
CTCTCCGAAATGTATTTAGGTACAGCCAGCAATGAAGATCTCATAGAGGTAGAGCTCTTATAAGGCTAGGGGTGTCGAAAGACATTACCAAACCTTGTTAAACTTCGAATGCTATGAGGAATATTGTTGAGTGAGACTGCGGGGGCTAAGCTTCGTAGTCAAAAGGGTAACAGCCCAGATTTCTAACTAAGGTCCCAAAAGTATAGCTAAGTGGAAAAGGAGGTGCTTTTGCTTAAACATCCAGGAGGTTTGCTTAGAAGCAGCAATCCTTTAAAGAAAGCGTAACAGCTCACTGGACAAGCGAAGGTGCGCCGAAAATGTAAGGGGGCTAAGCTATATACCGAAGTTGAAGGACATACGCGTAAAGCGTATAGTCGGTAGGAGAGTGTTCTTTACGGATTGAAGGTCGGGCGTGAGCTTCGGCTGGACTATAAAGAAGTAAAAATGCTGACATAAGTAACGACGCAAGGCGAAAATCCTTGCTGCCGAAACCCTAAGGATTCCTACGCAACGTTCATCGTCGTAGGGTTAGGCGGGACCTAAGGCTCACCCGGAAACGGGGTGTCGATGGATAGCTGGTTAATATTCCAGCCCTTATATATGCAGTGATGTGGTGACGTATTGGGATGTGTGAGAGCCCACTAAGAATGTGGGTCGAAATGGCAAGATCTCCAAGCAATTGGAGAGGTAAGAGTAGGCAAATCCGCTCTTATTCGCGAGCCTGATCGGAATTGATGTCTTCGGATTGATTGATTCTCATAGTTCTGGTGCCAAGAAAAACCGCTAAACTTATGTGTATATAACTCGTACTCAGATCAGACACATGTAGGGTAGTAGAGAATACTAAGGCAATCGAGATAACTAATGATTAAGGAACTTGGCAAATTAGCGGGCGTAAGTTAGCAATAAGCCCTGCCCCGCAGCAATGCGGGGTCGCAGCGAATGACGTGGGGGGGACTGTTTATCAAAAACACAGCTTCCTGCTAACTCGAAAGAGGATGTATAGGAAGTGATGCCTGTCCAATGCCAGAATGTTATGCTCTCTTGTGCAAGCTCGAGAGTTAAGCACTGGTGAATGACGGCCGTAACTATGACGGTCCTAAGGTAGCGAAATACCTTGTCGGGTAAGTTCCGACGCGCATGAATGGCACAACCATCTCCACACTGTCTTAATCTTAGACTCGGTGAAATTACATTCCCGGTAAAAATGCCGGGTAGTTGCAGTTAGACGGAAAGACCCTGTGAAGCTTTACTGTAAATTGATATTGGGCTGTAGTATGTGTTGCTCAGCATAAGTGGGAGACTTTGATGTTTGGACTTTGGTCTGGGCGGAGTCACCAATGAGATACCACTCAACGCATATAGCATCTCTAATCCCATAAAACTGGGAAACAGTGTCAGTTGGTCAGTTTACCTGGGGCGGGTGCCTCCTAAAAAGTAACGGAGGCGTACAAAGGTTTGCTTGCTACGGATGGAAACCGTGGTGGACGTATATTAGCAAAAGCAAGCTTAACTGTGAGACTAACAGGTCGAACAGATACGAAAGTAGGTTAAAGTGATCCGGATCTTCCATGTGGAAGGGGATCCGCTCAACGGATAAAAGTTACTCCGGGGATAACAGGCTAATGGAGCCTAAGCGTTCATAGCGACGGCTCCGTTTGGCACCTCGATGTCGACTCGTCGCATCCTGGGGCTGTAGAAGGTCCCAAGGGTTAGGCTGTTCGCCTATTAAAGCGGGACGCGAGTTGGGTTCAGAACGTCGTGAGACAGTTCGGTCCCTATCTACTGCAACCGTAAGCAATTTGAGAAGTGCTGTCCCTAGTACGAGAGGACCGGGATGGACAAGCCTCTAGTTAACCAGTTGTCGTATCAACGGCACAGCTGGATAGCCACGCTTGGAAAAGGTAACCACTGAAAGCATCTAAGTGGGAAACTTGCTTCAAGATTAGATTGCTCTCTCTTCGGAGGTAAGATCCCTTATAGACTATGAGGTTGATAGGTGTTATGTGTACGTCCGGTAACGGATTTAGCAGAGACATACTAATAGATCGAGCGAGATTTATTGTTTTTTTAAACGTAATATATTATGCTATTGAACTAAATGACCTCTTCATTATAGTGAGATTTTCATTTACTCTAACGGTGGTGTTGATGCGGCTTGGGGAAATACCTGTTCCCATTCCGAACACAGAAGTTAAGTCCTTGCCGGTCGATGATACTTGTACTGTCAGTACTGGGAAAGTAGATTAACGCCACCATTACAGTAGATGAATAGATCAAATTGTAATAAACATTTCGTTGTTATAGAGAGAGATAAACTCTTCACCCCAATTATCCCCTCTTTCTATGTATGACATTTGGTTTATCGATCGATTCAACTAGTCTGTGTGATCATTAATAGTAGTAAAAAGAGATAAAGCATGGTTTTTTTTGAAGAGTTTGACCCTGGCTCAGGATGAACGCTAGCGGAACGCCTAACACATGCAAGTCGAACGCTTTGTAGCAATACAAAGAGTGGCAAACGAGCGAGTAACGCGTACTTAATCTGCCCAAAAGTTGAGAACAACTATAGAGATGTAGCTAATTCTCAATATGCTCACGATGGTGAAATTCCGATGTGAGGAAAGATTTATCGCTTTTGGAGGAGGGTGCGTCCTATCATGGTAGTTGGTGAGGTAATAGCTTACCAAGCCTTTGACGGGTAGCCGGTCTGAGATGATGTCCGGCCGCGATGGAACTGAGATACGGTCCATACTCCTACGGGAGGCAGCAGTGGGGAATCTTGCACAATGGGCGAAAGCCTGATGCAGCGATTCCGCGTGGAGGATGAAGCATTACGGTGTGTAAACTCCTTTTTTGGTGGAAGACGAATGACGGTACACCAAGAATAAGGGACGGCTAACTACGTGCCAGCAGCCGCGGTAATACGTAGGTCCCAAGCGTTATCCGGATTTACTGGGCGTAAAGTGTCCGTAGCCCGATATATAAGTCTGTTTTCAAATACTACGACTCAATCGTGGAAAGGGAATAGATACTATATATCTAGAGAATATTGGAGGTTAGTGGAATTTCCGGTGGAGCGGTGAAATGTGTTGATATCGGAAAGAACGCCGAAAGCGAAAGCAGCTAACTATGATACTTCTGACGGTGATGGACGAAAGCTTGAGGAGCAAACGGGATTAGATACCCCGGTAGTTCAAGCTGTAAATTATCCTTGCTAGGTGTCTCCATAACTTTTGTGATAGCATTTGTTATTTCAAAAGTTATGGAGGTGCCGTAAGTTAACACGTTAAGCAAGGCGCCTGAGTAGTATATTCGCAAGAATGAAACTCAAAGGGATAGGCGGGGGAACACACAAGCAGTGGATGATCTAGATTAATTGGATAATAAGCCAAGAATCTTACCCAGACTTGACATGGATTGTGTCTACGATGAAAGTCGTATATCCGTAGCAATACGGAGCTTTTCACAGATGGTGCATGGTCGTCGTCAGCTCGTGCCGCAAGGTGTCTAGTTAAGTCTAGTAACGAGCGCAACCCTCATCGTTAGTTAGTATGTCTAACGAGACTGCCCGCGTAAGCGGGAGGAAGGAGAGGATGACGTCAGATCCTCATGCCTCTTACGTCTGGGGCTTCATAGATCATACAATGGGTAGTTACAGCGAGAAGCGATACCGTAAGGTGGAGCAAATCTTCAAAGCTACCCTCAGTTCGGATTGTAGTCTGGAATTCGACTACATGAAGTTGGAATTGCTAGTAATGGCGAATCAGCCATGTCGCCGTGAATATGTCCCTGTTCCTTGCACTCACCGCCCGTCAAACCATGGGAGTTGGGGCTCTCTAAAGATTCGCCATGCGGGTTAAGGAGAGAACCGATGACTGGGGTTAAGTCGTAACAAGGTATCCCTACCGGAAGGTGGGGATAGACCACCATTCTAACCTATAATAAACTTAATACCTACCCGACCATGTCTTTATCTCTTTTTATTACTATTGATCACGAAAAACTACCTTAACCGGTAGTTTTTTCCGTTACTAATAATTTTTATAAAATAAACTATTGAAATTCATTCACTGAACTTTATCTTAGTGGAGGTTTCTCAAAATTTCTATCCCCCAATCACGGGTGGATTTTTTTTATACCGACTTATTTTGAACTCATAAATTACTTCGTTGATACTTGTACTTTATGGATCAAAAATCGTCGTTATAGATTCGACATCATGAAAGCTTTCAGAAAATTTCAAGCTTTCATTGTGTCTCATCTAAAATAAGTTTTTATATTATAATCAAATATATCATGTATGATGCATTGAAAATGCACGAGGAGACCAAAGAATTCGAAGCGTATTTGTTAGTACAGAACCGTATTATCAATGAATGTTCAACTAGTATCAAAGATGCTTTATTACAAAAACTCGACCAGAAGTTTCTGGCCGGCGAGGATATTATGGAAGTCTTGAGGATGATGAGAAATTAATTATTGCTGTTGTTTATATATGATGTCAGATTGAAAAGTTAAGTAGGTCATCAAAAAGAAAGCGAGTATAATCATCGGTATAGTGATATAGCTGAGTTTATATTGCAAACTTATGTTGTATATGCTGTGAATTCAAAATCAACCAATGATACCTAGGATAATTGGTATGATATTACTGTTTCTTTTTTTTATTTTGATCGTGATGAATGCTATCAAACTTGTTGAAACGATATGAATCAATGTACTCACTAGTCCTCTACCAATAAGCATGCTCATAATATTTACATTTTCATTGTTCCAAAGACTGTTTACTACGTATAACAAATTTTCTACTGCACTAAATCACAATCATACTAAGATACAAAAAAAGATTAGATTGCTTTCGTTGGTTTCTTTGTTTGCTAAAAATACGTTATTTCCTCATGAATATTTCATGTATTCTTCTGCATATGCAGAAACCAAATAATAGAGGATCAAGGAATTTATTCATATAAGGAATCCTCCGTAAGCGAGCGCAATGAAGAAAATTGATCAGATAAGAAGTATTTGTGTGATTTTTTTATATCGATTTTTGAAAAACACTGTTACCAAGAGTACGAATATCGTACAATATGCTACAAACAATATTAGACTCTTGCTATCAATTATATTTGTTAGTGCCAATTCCTGCTGGCCGATAAATGATAATAAGTATGTGTATGCAAAAAGTGAACCAACAATTACTGCAGCAAGACCGAATATTTTGAGCGTTATTCAAATTTTGATTTTTTTTTGCGAAAAAATTGTATTTATGATCCAAATTCGTACATATACTAATAAGATACTTGTGATAATTGGTCGGACTATATTCACTATTGAAGACTAAACGATAAAACTATCTAGTGATTCTATGACTTCTTTCGTATCTTTTTGATTACAAATGATGAAGAGCTCTTGTGCAGTTGCGCCTTTGCTCATGATACATTTGATGCCACTTGTGGTGGTATAAGATATTTTGAAGTGAAGCTCAGATGATCATTTTTGTTGTCTGGAAATTCTTCCAGGTATTATTCTAAAAATTAGAGGATGTTTTTCAATCTCTAAAAGAATCTTGTGAAATTCAGGCAAAATATGATGAACAGTCTTTGTCTTATTGAGTTTAACCATAAGAAATATAAAAATAAAAAACGAATATTCTATGATTTATTTTTTTTGATATATCAATGATTTTATCTGATCTTCTTTGATGTACAGATTTGAAAGAAAAGTTTGTCCTTCAAAAACTTCTTTGTACCTTTCTTTCTTGTTCAAAAGAACAATTGTGGACAAATATGGACAAAGAGATTCCTGATGATATTATACAAAAAACAATTGCTGCTTACAAGTCATATGTAGAAGATAAAAAACCATTGGAATATATCCTTGGTCATGTAGATTTTTTTGGTAGGGAATTTTTTGTTGATGAAGCTACGCTTATTCCTAGACCAGAAACTGAATATATGATAAATGCAGTGACGGAATATATTAACAGCTTAAAGCTTGGAGCTTGAAGTTTGAAGCCAAAAGAAAATCTTTTGTTAGATATAGGAACGGGGTGTTGAGTTTTATGAATTTCTGTATTGCTGCAAAATCCTGAGTATTTTGGTGAAGCGATATTTACTGATTATTTTGAGAATGCGTTAGCAATCGCCAAAAAGAATTTTGAAACATATACGAAAGAAATCCTTGCATTGAAAAGTGATCTGAAAATATGTTTTTTTCAATCAGATTTACTTGATTTTCTTGTTCATTGAACTAGTAAATTGCCTGATGGTACTACGATTCTTGTCGCTAATTTACCGTATATACCTGAAGCTACTTTTGAACAAAATGTAGCCGATAATGTCAAAAAACGAGAACCGAAACCAGCCTTCGTTGGATGAGATGACGGATTGGATTATTATAGAAAAATGTTTGAACAATTATTTGTTTTGCAACCAAAAAACTTAGTTATGTTTTTAGAAATGATGACGTGGCAGGTAGATATTTTACGTCAAGATTTTGGTGATCGTATAGCATTTGAAGAAGTAAAAACTTTTCATTTCAATATCAGAATTGTTAAAGCATACCTAAAATAGTTGTATTGACATTTTAATCTAAATATTTATAAATCAAATCACTTTATTTGATTATTTTATGATGAAACGAAATAAATGAGCTTATAAACAAAGAATACTTAATGGAAATCGTGGTGTCGATCATACTTCTCTTGAATACTATCATAAATGATTAGTTGATTTATCAATACAAAAAAATGCTTCATCACTCCAAGAAAACTTATCTACTCCTTCAAAATATGAAGTATATTGTGAATCAAAAACGTTTGGAATCATTAAATTGAAAGAAATTTCATATGAATGAATATCTTCAAAAGAAATTATAGATTTTTTTAGATATTTTGATTTTGCTGACAAAGTATCTCTTTATACTGATAGAAATTTTTATGTAGATGATAACTCTATGTTTTCGTTTGTTTTATCACAAAAGAAATATGAAATACCTGTACATCTTTTTTGGGAATGTTTGCCTCAAGAAGTGAAAAATAAATTTAAGCTTAATAAATCTCATTACAAAAATATCCAAGCTTTGTTAACTGCTTATGGTAGAAAAATCAGTAAATAATTATTTGTTTTCCAATTTCCTTTCAAAGTACTGTTCCTTGTTTTCGAATGTTACATTGATGATCATTTGTTTTTCCATGACTTCGCTGAATTTGTTTTCGATATATCTCATATTTTCGTTGTTACTGAAAAGTAGTTGGGCGACTTTGCTGATAGTGATCAAAAAAATGGTGTCACTTGTTATTCTGTTTATTATAAGGCTTTCTTTAAGTGCGTTTTTTATTGAAATCTTGTCAATCTTCTCTACGAATTGAGCAAGAATGTTTTCAAAAGTCTTTTCATTTTCTTCTCTGTTTTCTCTCTCTTCCATTGTTTTTATATACCGCCTAAAACTCTTTATTTTTGTCTATTTTTTTGTGTCTTTTTCTAGATGTTTGTGGATTGCGACTTTGTAGATGATCGCAGGATAAGGATAATTTCTTATGTTTCCGATAATATCCGTGAATGTTTCAGCCATTTGGGTAGAAAAATTTATATCTTCAAGAAAAATCTGATCAATATACATCAGTGTTTGTTTGGCAAAATTATGCAAATCAATTCACTGGTTGTGAATGGCATCTACTTTTTCAAAAATCACTTTTGCGTCGCCACTTTGTACTAAACTCAAAAAATCTTTGATCAATGTCTCTGATGCTACTCCAAGAAACTTTGTGATATGTGCTTCATCGATATTTCCTAGAACACTTACTTGATCTACATATTTCACTGCATCACGAACGCATCATTCAGAAATTTTTGCGATCAATTCGATTGCTTCATCTGTTGATGTGAGTGATTCTTGTTCTATTATACTTTTGAGATGTTTACTCATCTCTTTTTTGTCCACTTTTTTGAAGTTGAAGACTTGGCAACGAGAAATTATGGTTTCAGGAACTTTTTGGATATCTGTAGTTGCAAGGATAAAACATACATTGTCTCTTGGTTCTTCAATAGTTTTCAATAGTGCATTGAATGCTCCTTTACTTAACATATGTACTTCATCGATGACATAGATTTTCTTTTTGAGACTGGTTGGTGGATATGCTGCTTTATCCAAAATTTCTTCTCTGATATTGTCGACTCCAGTATGTGAAGCAGCATCTATCTCTACATAATCCAATGTTTTACCTTCATTGACCATTCTACAATTTGCACATTCATTACAAGGATTTCCATCTTGAGGATTGAGACAATTGATCGCTTTTGCTAAAATTCTAGCAGCAGTTGTCTTTCCTGTTCCTCTCGGTCAAAATAATAGGTAATTGTGATGAATCTGCTTGTGCGTACTCATCTGGGCTTTTAATATTTCTGTGATATGTGTTTGACCGATGATAGTATCGAAGGTTTGCGGACGATATTTATTCGCTAAGGACATGATCTCAATTACGAATTAAAGAATTACGAATTACGAATTACGAATTACGAATTACGAATTACGAATTACGAATTAGGTTGTAGTTATTTGAGGAATTTTTTCAATGAGAAAAAGCTGACGTGTTTTGTATACACTTCTTTTTTCTAAAAAACGCTCCGCTTGGGATACTTTTGCTAAGCGGCAAAAGTATCCAAAAACGCTTTCCAGATGCAAACCCAACAAACTGTCGTTTCATCATAAATGGACTATATATCTCACCTCCAACCCCGCCTAGGCGGGGGCCCATTCCGGTTCGTTGAGGATTGATTGCTTCGAATATGGGGAGCGTCTTGTCATACATCTGGTTGGCAAAATAGTTCAATTTTTCAATAAAAAAAACTCCGCTGATGAGCAGAGTCTTTTTGGATAATCTTATTTTTTGAATGATTTTCTTGGCGCATAATCTCAGAAACTTTTCTTATTTCAAAAATCTTTTTTATCTCCAAATGTTTTTTTACTTCAGAAATCTTTTTTTTCCACATGCGTGGACGAGGGTCAGAATGATTTTTTAGTTCAAAAATCTTTTTTGGCTCAGAACGATTTTTTCTCTCAGAACTCTTTTTTAGGGTAAGAAGATCTATCTCCGTATGTTTTTTTTTCTCCAAATTCTTTTCTAGGATACGATGGTCTATCTCAATCTCTTCTAGGATAAGCAGATTTTTCTCCAAATGATTTTCTTGGTCATCTATCGCCTCATCTATTGCTTCCTCAGTCACTCTCTTTTGCTCTATTGATGATTGCTTTTTTACCGTTGATGATTTTGTTGGCAAAAGCCTCAGTAATCTTTTCTGCGTTGCTTGGTGATACACTGATAAACGAAAAATCGTCCATCATTTTCAAATCATCGATGTCCCTTCCTTCGACTCCAGATTCTTTGGTGATCATCTCCAAAAGTGAACGTCCTGTGTATCATTCTCTTCTTCCTAATGCCACAAATAATCTTGTTTGTCCTCAGCTTCCAGATTTGCTAGCAAATCTATTTTCTCTAGTCTGTTCTACGATATCGCGATATTTGCTTTGATCGAAATCGCTTTCGTAATGCATCTTCAAAAGTGCTGCAACTACGTCACGAGGATCGCTGTTTTCTATCAACTTATCAGCAATTTCTACATAATTTTTATGACTTTCTTTTTCCAAAACACCTTGAATACTTTCTTTTAATCTATCTTTTTTCTTTTCAATAACTCATTTGATATCTGGGATTACTCCTTTTTTTATATCAACTTTATTTACTTTTTTGATGTATGACATTTTGCTATATTCTCTTGGTGTGATGAAGGTAATTGCTGTTCCTTCTTTTCCAGCTCTTCCTGTTCTTCCTATTCTGTGGGTGTATCTTTCAGCATTCTGTGGAATTGCATAATTGATAACGTGTGTCACATCGTTTACATCGATTCATCTAGCTGCGATATCTGTAGCGACAAGAATGTTTACTTTTTTGTCTTTGAAACGTTGCAGAAAATGTTCTCTTTGTTTTTGTGCAAGATCGCCGTGAAGTCCTTCTGCACTATATCATTCATCATTTAATCTTGAAACTAATCCATCTACATCAGCTTTTGTATGACAGAAAATGATACCGTAAAATCCTGCTTCCGTATCCATGATTCTGCGAAGCAATTCAAACTTATCTCTTTCTTGTACTTCAAAATATGCTTGATCAGTATTTTCTCCTGTGGTGTCTTTGTTTTCTATTTCAATTAATTCGTATTCACCAATATATTTTTTAGCGATTTTCAAAATGTCTTTGGACATAGTAGCAGAAAATAACAACACTTTTTTATCAGGATTTGTTTCTTTGAAGATTGTTTCGATATCGTCGATAAATCCCATATCCAACATCTCATCTGCTTCGTCGAGAATGAAATAAGAAATATCTTTCAGAATCAATGTTTTTCTATTTACATGATCCATGATTCTTCCTGGCGTCCCAACTAGGATATCAATTCCTCTTTTGAGTGCTCTGTGTTGAAGTTCATAGGATTGTTTTCCGTAGATTGCCATCACTTTGAGTCCTTTGTTTCCTTGAAGTGAATCTATCTCTTCTGCGATTTGTGTCGCAAGTTCTCTGGTTGGTGCAAGGATAAGTGCTTGGACTTTACCGCCTGGAGTGAGTTTTTCTATCAAAGGAATACCAAAAGCTGCAGTTTTTCCGGTACCGGTTGCTGCTTGTCCTATGACGTTTTTTTTTCCTTGAAGCAAGAGAGGGATAACTTTTTCTTGGATCGGAGATGGTGCAATAAATCATTTTTTTGTGAGTGCTGCTAGTGTCTGTTCTGAAAGGTTTAAATCTTTGAATTCCATTTTTTTTGTAAAAATTAAAAAAGTGCTCTCGTTATTTCTTACGTGTCCATCTTGTAGTGTGGTAGTCCGGTGCACTCTTGATTGTCCTAATGTGCACGCGGAGGACATGGTAAGAGTGAGAACGCTTTCGTTCATTACGCTATAATTTGAAATAACAGGTATATACTAAGTAAATCCTGATGAAATACAAGGGATAAGGGACAAGCGACTAGGAACAAGGGGCAAAGTAAGTTTCTTTATATTGCAAACGCTGTCTGATTTGCTATTATACTGTAGCTCAAAGCCTAAAGCTTAAAGCTCAAAGCAGAAAACTAATCAAATTAAAGTTTATCATTTTATCATTTATGTAATAAAGTTATGGATATGACACCATATCGCCAATTGATGGACAAGGCAATTCAATATTTTGAAACTGAATTGAAAGGATTGCAAGTAGGAAGAGCATCAACAGGATTAGTAGAAAATATTACTGTCGAAGCATCTTATGGTCCTATGAAAGTACCTCAAATAGCTCATGTTACTTTGATGGATGCTCAGACAATAAAAATCGAACCACGAGATAAAAATGAACTGAAACATGTCGAAAAAGCAATCTATGATGCTAATGTATGACTTACTCCTCAAAATGAAGGAAGTTATGTGATTGTCAGGATTCCTGCGTTGACGCAAGAGAGAAGAGTTGAAATCACCAAACAAGTCAAAGCAATGGGAGAAGAAGTCAAATGACGTATCAGAGTAGCTAGACAAGATGCGATGAAAAATAACAAATCTATCTTTGATGCAAAAGAAATCGGTGAAGATGAAAGCAAGAGAAATGAAAAAGATATCGATGCTTTGGTAAAGATTATGAACGAAAAGATCGATGATCTTGTAAAGAATAAATCTGAAGAAGTGATGACTATATAACTTAAAACTAAAAGATGTTCCTCCTTTATTGGAAGGAGGTGTCCGCCAAGGCGGACGGAGGATTTTGTAACTTTCGTAAAATCTCCCATCCTAAAGGATACCTCCCTCTTTCAAATAAAGAGGGTACGTAACAAAGAATAAAAAATTTTATATAATAAAATTTTGATTATGTTGTGAATGTTGTTTACAGAAATTTTGTATCGTCCTATTTTCAATATCTTGGCGATTTTTTTAGCGATTTTTGGTGGTAATCTTGGTATCGCTATTGTGCTTTTGACTATTACTATCAGATTGCTTATGATCAAACAATCATCAGCAGGAAATGATATGCAAAAAGGTATGGGAGCACTTCAACCAAAGCTTACTGAAATTCAAGAAAAATATAAAGATGATCCAAAAAAATTGTCTGAAGAAACGATGAAAGTTTTCAAGACTGATGGAAAGGGCGCTTTCAAATGATGTCTGATGATGCTTATCCAAATCCCTGTGTTTATCTGACTCTATTATGTTATCAGACATATGGCCGCTGCAGATATTCCGCAAGAATGGCTCTATAGTTTTTTCAATAGTTTTGGTGCTCGTTTCATATGATCTGATGTCCTTACTAATGGAGTAATCAAGACACATTTTCTTGGTATGGATCTTTTGTGAACAAAAAATATTTTGCTTACTATCTTGGCTGCAGTGTTTACCTTTTTGCAGACAAAACTTACTA
>JAEHHG010000166.1 GCA_019248075.1 Candidatus Gracilibacteria bacterium S5_H10
GAACGCCGGGAAACCGAAACAATTGGCAGGTCGAACGGCGCATAGATCTCCTGCAGCATCCGCTCCGCAACCTCGTCCTCGGTGCCGATGATGATGCGTGTGGCATGCATGGTATCGTACACCGCGTTGCCCTGCGCCAGAAACTCCGGATTGCTCGCCACGCGAACTTTGACATCCCGCGTGAGGTTGTCCTTGATATACTGCTCCACCTTATCGTTGGTTCCAACGGGGACGGTGGATTTGACGACAACAAGACAATCATGCACCACGCTGTGCGCAATCTGGCGGCAAACGGCGGCGATGTATCGTAGGTTTGCGCTGCCGTCCGGTTGCTCTGGCGTTCCAACGCCGATGAAGATTGCGTCCGCGTCCGCATACGCGCTGGCAAAATCGGTTGTAAAAAACAGCCTGCCAGCCGCGATATTTTTAGTTTGCAGCTCCTCAAGCCCTACTTCGTAGATGGGTGAAACGCCTTCCTGCATGCGTGCAAT
>JAEHHG010000167.1 GCA_019248075.1 Candidatus Gracilibacteria bacterium S5_H10
TCTTCTTCCACTTCCTCCGCGCCTTCGCGGTAGAACTTTTCCTCGTCCGGCTCAAGTTCTTTCAAGAGCCGCAGGAATTCCCCCGCGTGAACGCGTTCTTCGTCGGCTATATCCTTGAGCACGTCGATGGCGAGTTCGTTGTCCGTCGATTCGGCCAGCTGCATATACAGCTGAATCGCTTCATATTCTGCTGATACCATGAATCGAATTGCTCTAATCAGCTCAGAATCAGTAAGTTTTCTTTCTTTCGCAAGTCCTGAAAACGGATGTCCAAAGTCAGGCATCTTTGTTACCTCCTAGATTTTTACTTATTAGAAATATTAATACTTAATAAACCTGTCCCCCGGGACACCGCAGATACTGCATTTGTCAGGACGAGCTTTCTCTATGTTTCCACATACAGGGCATAGATAATAGAAAACCTCTTCCGTTTGATCCAAGTTCTCCAATGCTTCTTTGTAAAGCTTCGCATGAACCTCCTCCGCTTTC
>JAEHHG010000168.1 GCA_019248075.1 Candidatus Gracilibacteria bacterium S5_H10
TAATAGATCTCCGTGTTTTTGCTTGATATAGTTATCAATCATTTGTTCACAATAGTAAGAAATCTCTTCTTGTGTTTGACGATAATTAGTATTATCAATTGACATATCAAAATCAAAGTCTATAAGCTCTGTTTCTGAAGGATGATCTGTATCGTTAATAATATCATCATTGATTATTCTTATTGTAACAGCATTTGGAATGTGCTCAACCGTGAATCTGAAGTCTGGTATTATAATTATGTCAGCTTCTGATTCTTCAATCTTTTCCCACATAAGCTTTTGCCAAACATCGTTACCGAATACTGGCTTAATAGCTTCGTTTCCTATCTTCATAAGAACTTCTCTGAAGTCTGTAACTTTATATGCATTTTCAAAATCATCAAAGCGCCAGAGTTCAGTTTTGTTGTTTTTAAACTCATCTAGTTGCTCTAGTGATATGTCAAAAATTGATGCAGCTATTTGTTTAAGTGGATCAGCGTAG
>JAEHHG010000169.1 GCA_019248075.1 Candidatus Gracilibacteria bacterium S5_H10
GTATTTTTACTTGGAAAGCAGAAAGTGAACATCAATTGTATGCTCGATTTTCTGTATAGAGAGATCAAGATCCAAAATATTGTTCAACCAATAATTGTTGCTCAAGAGGTAAGCTAGATACTGGCTCTGCAACATATTTTGGAGTAAAATAATCATATCAATCATTACCATAGGTAATATATGATCCTCATATTTCATCATAAAATACAGGAATAGTCTGTTTTAAAATTTCTGATCAGAAAATATATCTTATTGGCATCTTACTGATATCAAATATTTGCGGTCATCTTAAGGTGATATAGTTGGATCAGCTGATAAGTAAATTTCCACTACTATTTTGTGGATTAGTAAATCGATCAGATGATATACTCGTACTTGGTGAAGAAATCTGTCAATCTACCCAGCTATTCGTTAATGGTGTAGTAACTGATCATGAAAGTATAGTTCCTGATTCCACATTTCAAGAGTTTTGAAAAA
>JAEHHG010000170.1 GCA_019248075.1 Candidatus Gracilibacteria bacterium S5_H10
ATAAGACTATTCAACATTAGTTGAGTTGTTTGAACAGTTTTGGTAGTTCCAGTTCCTGTTTCAACTGTTAATGGATACCATTTACCATCAGCGCCTTGCATTACAAGTTTGTAACTATTGATTGCTGCACCAGCTGTTTGGTTTGCTCCCCAATACATGAGGTTGTAGGTATCAGAATCAGAAGTTCTCTGAGAGCCAATCATTTGAAAATATGTACCATCATAGTACATCATAACTACACCGAGAGAAGCTATGCTCATTGTAGTTGTAGTTACATTCGCCCCATTAAAGCGGACATTCTTTGCACCTGTATTATTAATGTTGAGAGTAACAGCCGATGCTGAGTTACCGGCAGTAAAAGTTACCGCCAGTATATCGCCTGCTGTAAGCGTGTAATTAGAAATCGTAATAACTTTAGCTACTGTAGCGGCGGCTGTAGATGTGAAACAAACTATCGGGCGGTATTTACTACCGTGC
>JAEHHG010000171.1 GCA_019248075.1 Candidatus Gracilibacteria bacterium S5_H10
CATATTTGCGATAAGACTGTCAAAGGAACAACAAAGACTGATACAGCTATGAAAGCTGGAGAAGCATTGGCAGCACTTATGAAAAAACAAGGAATTGAAAAAGCGACTGTTGATAGAAATGGATATCTCTATCACGGAAGAGTAAAAGCATTGGTTGATTGAATTAGAACATGAGGTATTACTATATAATTATAATTTTATTACTTTAACAATTATTTTTCATGAGACCTTGAAACAAAGATAAGGTAAAAAAAGAATTTGATGCTTGTATCTTGTATCTTGCGTCTTATATCTTGTATCTAATTATTATTTCTTAGCTGCTTTACCTGGCTTTAACTTAATCTGATCTTCAAAATATCTGATTCATTTTCATTTGTATGGTTCTGGTTTCTTAAGCGCTTTTACTTTAGCGGCATATTCACCAAGATATTGTTTATCAATACCATTTAATGTTATAACATAATTACCTTTT
>JAEHHG010000172.1 GCA_019248075.1 Candidatus Gracilibacteria bacterium S5_H10
GGAAGATGGCAGCCCCGAATTCTCGATGCACGTAAAGGAATACTCCGAGAAATTCGCTCTTCCGAAAGTATAATCAAATATCGCTAGTGATACTTGCAAATCGGCGTGGAAGTCTTTAAGATAGACGAAACGCCGGTTTGTTTTTTATGGCGAAGCATGAGGGAACGAGAGGTATTACAGGGATGGCAATCGAGCGAGTAAAGGCGTATTTTTGCGAGATGGGTATGGAACAACGCGTCTGGGAATTTGAAACGAGTTCTGCAACGGTGGAGCTCGCTGCGGAAACGCTTGGCGTTCGTCCGGCCAGAATCGCGAAGACGCTGTCCTTTACGCTGGGCGAGGGCTGCGTGCTCATCGTTGCGGCAGGAGACGCGCGCATAGATAACCGGAAATTTAAAGACCAGTTTGCAACCAAGGCGAAGATGCTGGCTTATGATGAGGTAGAGCGGCTCACAGGTGCGGAAGTCGG
>JAEHHG010000173.1 GCA_019248075.1 Candidatus Gracilibacteria bacterium S5_H10
TAAAGCACAATCTGCTCGCTTCCTTCCTTTTCGTCCATCTGATACACGGGGAAATAGGTAAAGTCGCGTAAGAACGTATAGTTGCCCGCGTGCCTGTTTTCATGATTCATGCAAACGAGCACAAGCTGTACCCTGCCGTCAAAGCAAAAGAACTTGTAATCGACAGCCGGATGCCCCGCCGCATCGCACAGGAAGGTTTCGGCAATCACCTTGCGCGGCACATCCCGATAGGGCCACTCGCGCCCCGGCACGGCATAATCCCGGTCGAGTTTTTTTCGCAGTTTTTTGCACGCCGCCTGCACATCAAACGTATCTTTGTTTGTGCATACGATTACACTACCCGAGTCATGCGTACACTTGAGCACAAACTGCCGCGGCAACGTGGCAAAATCGATCGCAGCAGGGTCATCCCAAACCCCGAGCAGAGGGATTAGATACTGTTTACCGATTCGTTCGGCTATAAACTCC
>JAEHHG010000024.1 GCA_019248075.1 Candidatus Gracilibacteria bacterium S5_H10
TGTTAAGGCATTGTATCCTATACATATGAATCCTGTTGTCAGACAAGCAGCAAACGAAGAACTCGGTGACTGTGACAGGATACATATAATTAACCCTGTTGAAGTGTTTGACTGTCATAATATCATGGCGCGCTCTTATATGATACTCACAGATTCCGGTGGAATACAAGAGGAAGCACCGTCGCTCGGAAAGCCGGTACTCGTTATGCGTGATACAACAGAGCGTCCTGAGGGAATTGAAGCGGGTACATTAAAGCTTGTCGGAACTGCTGAAGAAGTAATATATAATAACTTCAAACTATTGCTTGAAAATAAAGATGCATATGATGCAATGTCTCACGCAAGTAATCCATACGGTGACGGATTCGCATGTAAGAGGATTGCAGATATTCTGGAGGTAGGTCATGTCACTTTTTGAAAATAAAATATTAATGATAACCGGCGGAACCGGCAGTCTCGTGTGTACATTTACATTCAAATTTGTCCTTTAACAACGTCATAAATATTGTGGTCAATCATTTTAACAACCACAACATATTGAAAGCTCGCTGAAGGTAATTCCTCTATGATTTTCGAATTCCTCTATTGCTATGAAGTTTGAAACTTATGCCAGGGACTGGTTCCGTAAGCAGGATCTTATCAAAAGCACGAAGAAAACGACCCGGCAGGCGCTGGATCTGTACATTCTTCCTGTGATCGGTGAGAAAGAAATCGCGGACGTCAGGGAAGAAGACGTAGATGCGATCTTTCTGCAGGACCGGCTTATGAAGAAAGGACCGGATTTTACCGAGAGAACCTTCCGCGTGCTGACCACCGTATGGGATCAGCTCGAGGGTGAGGGATATGAAAATAAGTCGCTGCATCTTTACAGTCCAGTGGTATTCTCACATGAGAAAAAGATGCTGGCCGGATGGGAAGTAGAGCTGGCTAGAGACTCCTTGTTTGTGGATGTCTCCTGCAGCTGGCTTCGGCAGCAGGGTTATGCAGAAGTCACCAATAATCTCTACTATCATTTTCTCTCAGCGTTTATCCATCCGTTCATTGGGAAGAAACCGATTGGACTGATAAACCAGAATGATGTCAGAGAGATTTTTCGGTTCTTCAATACAGTCAACACAAACAGAACCTGGATTACACAGATTCATCTTGTGATGCGGATGGTGTTCCAATATGCCGTGGACAGCGGCCTGATTACAGAGAGCCCGCTCAACAAAGCAAATGACCCTTGCCTGGAGCCGATTGTAGGCCTGACGAGGGAGCAGAAGAACAAAGTGCGGTATGCCTTTGGGAAGTACGGCTTTAGGAAGAGCCGACTGCGGGATCTTTCAAAAGAACTATTTTTTATTTTGGCAGAAGAAGAGGACTTTCATAACGGTACGTCGGAAATAAACCAGACCTTCCGGGAAGTCTATCAGCAGTGGTTTGCGAACACACAGGAAGGAGTATTAGCGGACAATACCTCAAAGTCAATCCGGCACAGCATGGAGATTTATCCATTACCTTGCTTTGGAGAGAAGCCTATTAAGGAAGTTTCTCCCTCAGATATTCAGGCGCTGAAGCAGACCTTCTCTCTCATGGGAAATACCACGGATTATTATCTGCTCACCCGCCTGCAGTCCATCTTTGAGTATGCCTTGGAGCGAGGAATTGTCGAGCACAACATTGTGAAGGACTTCAAGGGCAAGGATGGACCATATGCCGAAAAACATGTCCTTTCGGATAAAGAGATCAAGAGGTTCTTCAAGCTATGTGAGGAGTCGATGTATGGGTATATGTTTGCAGTTGCATTGTGCTACGGGCTCAGAATCCGGGGGGCGATTGCTCTTGACTACGCAAATCTGGACCACGAACTGAAGACCATCAAGGTTGTCAACCAGATGAAGGATGGCGTGCTACTCCCGGCCACAAAGACGAGGCTCAGCAGGAAGCTGAAGCTATCCGAGACATCGCTAGCGTTCATCGAGAGGGCAAAGTCTTATCAGCAGCAGTATGAGAAGACCAGACAGTACAGCAATGGACTCGGTCTGATCTTTACAACAGAGATTGGGAAACCGCTCTCGTACACAAACACTAGGCGTAAGCTTGACGAGATTCAGATGGAAATGGGCAGAGCGGACATTACTCCTCACACACTAAGGCACACATACCTGACCATATCGACCAGATGCGGGGAGAATCTGGATGAGATACAGCGGACCGCGGGGCATGGCTACACATCCACAGTCATCCGTGAATATCTCCATCAGACGAATGAAGGGTGGCATGATGCCGCAGAGAAAAGGCAGAGTTATCTGACAGCTTTGATGGAAAGGTATCAGGAGGCAGATAACCATGGCAACCGCAGTTGAAATTTTGAGCACGCATCGGATCTCTCCCAAGACGACCGCTACATGGACGGGTTACTCCATACAGTTCACATATCCGTCGGGTAAGAAGCATCAGTTCATTGGAAAGACAGAGGATGAAGTCCGACAGAAAGTCAATGAATTCTTCGGAGTGGCAAGCCTGACCTACAAAGAGTTGTGTCAACGATATATGGATGATCCGGAAGTCCATGGCTGGGACAAGAGGAAGAGAAACAGCCTGAAGTATCAAGTAGAGAAGTTTCTCCCCTACATCGGCGATAAGCTTGCGGCGGGCGTGACTGCAGAAAACATACAAGCTGCTGGCAGGGCGATCGTAAACGGTGGATGCAAGACAAACAGCGTGAACACTATGTTTCGGACTATGAGGCGCATGTACGACTACGCGATCCGGAAAGAACTACTAGAAGTCAATCCTGCAGAGGGCGTGACCTACTTCAGAGCGAGAGAGTCACAGTTCGAAAGGAACTACCTCAGGGACAGGGATATTTACGGATTCCTGACAGCTTGTAAGACACACCATAGATATGTCTTCGCTTTCTTCCTGATCTGTGGGATTCCTCTTGATAGGGTTGTGCCGCTCAGGTGGAAAGACATCGACTCGAGAACAGGAAGGTAGGAATCGAACGGTGCATGGCCAGCCGGACATCGGCGGCTATCCTGAAACTGCAACTGACAGAGAAACAGAGCATTGAAGAACCGAAGATGTGCTTTGATTATCTGATGATGGAGCTTGAGGAGCAGGCGGCGCGGTTGGGTATCCGGAAGGAAGTCTTGAAAAGGTCAGACTATCTGATCATGATGAACGAACGGAAAGAACGGAATCTTACCTGTAAGGAATTCAATGATAGGCTGGGGTACTTCCTGAAGACCCGCGTGAAGGCGGATTACAATATAGCAGACGTTTATTTCACATCTGCTGTCTACGCCTTCAAGGCCGGGTGCGATATCATCACGATTACATCCATGAATGGGTTTGTGAGAGCGCTGGATATGTTCAAGCATCCAGAAAAATATGATTGCTTTGAGCCCAGAACATCGAGAAGTGTCAACGACTACTTTGATGTGCTATACAAGAAAAAATAGGAGATTTAACATATGAGTGAGTTTAACGGAGCAACATTGATGATCACCGGAGGGACAGGCAGCTTCGGCAACGCCATCCTACACCGTTTTTTAACCACCGATATTGGCGAAATCCGCATATTTTCTCGTGATGAGAAGAAACAGGATGACATGCGGCATCACTTCCAGACGAAGATGCCGGAAGTGGCTGACAAGATCAAGTTATTCATCGGGGATGTGCGCGATCTCGCTTCCGTGAAGAACGCAATGCATGGGGTTGATTACATCTTTCATGCTGCTGCACTGAAGCAGGTTCCCAGCTGCGAGTTTTTCCCGTTGGAAGCGGTGAAGACAAATGTGCTTGGAACGGATAACGTGCTGACGGCAGCGATTGACGAGGGCGTCAAGACCGTCATCTGCCTTTCGACGGACAAGGCGGCATATCCCGTGAACGCGATGGGCACGAGCAAGGCAATGATGGAAAAGGTCATCGTGGCAAAGAGCCGCACAGTTTCTCCGGACAAAACGAAGATCTGCTGCACGCGGTATGGCAACGTTATGTGTTCGCGCGGGAGCGTGATTCCGCTTTGGATTGAGCAAATCAAAGCAGGATATCCGATCACGATTACCGATCCCAACATGACACGATTCATCATGTCTCTGGACGAGGCGGTTGATCTGGTGCTGTTTGCCTTTGAAAACGGCGTTTCTGGTGATATACTAGTGCAAAAGGCATCGGCGTGTACCATCGGGGTTCTCTCGCAAGCAGTGAAGGAGCTATTCCGAAGTAAGGACGAGATCAAGATCATCGGTATCCGACACGGCGAAAAAGTATATGAGACCCTGCTGACCAACGAGGAATGCGCCCATGCGTCAGACATGGGCGATTTTTATAGGGTCCCGTGCGACAAACGCGACCTGAACTACGATAAGTACTTTACACAAGGCGACACTAGCCGTGTAGTGCTGAGCGAGTTCAACTCAAATAACACGCAACTGCTCGACGTGGAGCAGGTCAAACAGAAACTATTGTCGCTGCAATACATCCGGGATGAATTAGCCGCCTGGGAGAGCAAAAAATGAACATACTGATCACTGGAGCAAACGGCTTTATCGGCAAGAATCTTTGCGCGACTTTAAACAACATCAAAGCGGGCAAGGATAAGTTGTTCGCGATCGATCCTGATCTGAACTTAATGGAGTATGACGTCGAGAGTGATCCGGCGCTGCTGGACGAGTATTGTGCCAAAGCCGACTTCGTGTTCAACCTCGCGGGGGTCAACCGACCGAAAGAGCAGGAAGAATTCATGTCGGGGAACTTTGGGTTTGCTTCGATGCTGCTCGACAAGCTGAGAAAGTACAATAACACCTGCCCTGTGATGCTGTCCTCTTCGACGCAGGCGGCATTGGGGAATCCATACGGGCAGTCGAAGAAGGCTGGGGAAGACCTGTTTTTCCAATATGCGAAGGAGACCGGCGCGCAGGTGCTGGTCTATCGTTTCCCGAACGTCTTCGGCAAATGGTGCAGACCGAATTACAATAGCGCGGTGGCGACTTTCTGCTACAACATTGCGCACGATTTGCCGATTATCATCAATGACCGCAGTTCGGTGATGAACCTTGTCTACATCGATGATGTCGTCACGGAGCTGATTCACGCACTCGAAGGGAAAGCAAATCTTCGCTCAGATGGTTTCTGCGCCGTGCCGACAATACATACCATCACGCTTGGCGAGATTGCCGATTTGATCGTTTCGTTTCGTGCCAGCCGTGAAGCGCGCAGCGTTCCGGATATGAGCGATGCGTTTGCGCGGAAGCTCTACGCGACCTATTTATCCTATCTACCAGAAGATCAGTTTAGCTATCCACTGACGATGAACGTGGACGCGCGCGGCAGCTTCACCGAGATCATCCGAACGCCGGAGCGCGGGCAGTTTTCCGTGAATATCTCCAAGCCCGGCATCACCAAAGGCAATCACTGGCACCACTCCAAGAACGAGAAGTTTCTAGTGGTCAGCGGTCGGGGCGTGATCCGCTTCCGCAAGGTTGGTGAAGAGAAAGTACATGAGTATTTCGTCTCCGGCGAGCGGCTGGAGGTTGTTGATATTCCGACCGGATATACACACAATATTGAAAACCTCGGCGAAACCGACATGGTGACATTCATGTGGGCAAACGAGTGCTTTAACCCCGAAAAGCCGGACACGTATTTTCTCGAAGTGTAAGCGCTGTTGTTTTCGGGTGAAGCTTACATATAATTCGAATTGTGAGTATCAATTTGTGTACGGCATCGAATGCCGGAATGGGGAAGAGAATGTCGAAACTGAGATTGATGACCATCGTCGGAACACGCCCGGAGATTATCCGGCTTGCTGCCGTGATCAAAAAGTGCGATGTCTATTTTGACCAAACACTGGTTCATACCGGCCAGAATTATGATTATGAATTGAATCAGGTGTTTTTTGACGATCTTGGCCTTCGCGCGCCGGACTTCTACCTCAACGCGGTTGGCGCGGATCTGGGCGAAACGATCGGGAATATCATCGCGAAATCCTACAAGCTTTTATCGGAGCAGATGCCGGACGCGCTGCTGATACTGGGTGACACCAACTCGTGCCTTTCGGCTATCGCCGCAAAGCGTCTGCACATTCCAATCTTCCACATGGAAGCAGGCAACCGCTGCTTTGACGAGTGCCTGCCAGAGGAGACGAACCGCCGCATCGTGGATCACATTGCCGACGTGAATCTTTGCTACAGTGAGCATGCACGCCGCTACTTAAACGCCGAAGGCACGGCAAAGGAGCGCACCTATGTGGTTGGCTCTCCAATGGCGGAGGTGCTTCACGCGAACCTCGAAAGCATCCAATCGAGCGATATCCTGAGCCGCCTCGGCCTGCAAGCGGGCAGGTACATCCTGCTCTCCGCGCACCGCGAAGAGAATATTGACACGGAAGCGAACTTCTTTAGTCTGATGAACTCTGTCAATGCGATGGCGGAGAAGTATGACTTGCCGATTCTCTACTCCTGCCACCCGCGGAGTGCAAAGTACATTGAGAAGCGCGGATTCGTCTTTGACCCGCGCGTGATCCAGAATAAGCCGCTGGGATTTCACGACTATAATCACCTTCAGATGAACGCCTATGCCGTCGTATCCGATTCGGGCACGCTACCGGAGGAGTCCAGCTTCTTTTTGTCGATCGGGCGTCCGTTTCCTGCAGTCTGCATCCGCACCAGCACCGAACGACCGGAGGCGCTCGACAAGGGCAACTTCATCCTCGCGGGCATCACGACAGAGCAGATCCTGCAGGCGGTCGATACAGCGGTCGAGATGAACCGAAACGGCGATTATGGCCTTCCGGTTCCGAACTACATGGACGAAAATGTCAGCACAAAGGTTGTTAAGATCATTCAGTCTTATACGGGCGTCGTGGATCGAATGGTGTGGAGAAAGTACTGATAAGTTAACGCTATTTCTACTGCCATTCTTGACAAGACTCGTTGATAAGAATTATACAGATCAACATATTAAGGGCAGTTATTGCCCTATTTATTTGCTTGAAATCAAGCGAGAAATAGCTGCTAACGAGGTTATAATGGAGAACTCAAATCAAAGCGTGAAGATACTAGTCACCAGAACCGCTGGCTTCATCGGTTACTACCTAACCAAACGACTGTTGGAACAGAACTGTGAAGTCGTAGGCATCGACAATCTGAATGATTACTATGATGTCGGGCTGAAGCGAGCTCGTCTCGACCTATTGAAACCGTATCTAGGCTTGAGGGCGTGTGTCTCGATACGAGAATCGGAAACCAGTACAATAATCCCTCATTTGGATATGGCGGATATTGCCTGCCAAAGGACATCAAGCAACTGCGAGCGAATTATACTGATGTCCCGCAGAACTTGGTGAGCGCCATCGTGGATGCGAATAGCACGCGAAAGGACTTTATTGCAGATCAGATTATCTCGAGACATCCAAAAACGGTTGGCATCTATCGGCTCACGATGAAGGCGAACTCGGACAACTTCCGCCAGAGTTCGGTTCAAGGCGTGATGAAGCGCATCAAAGCGAAGGGCATCGAAGTCGTGATCTATGAACCCTCGATGAAAGAAGACGCGTTCTTCAATAGTCGAGTTATACGTGATATCAATGAGTTTAAGGCTGTATCTGATGTGATCATTGCAAACCGTTATAGTGAAGATATTGCGGATGTACTGGACAAGGTGTATACAAGAGATCTGTATTTCAGGGATTGATTTCACTGACTGAGTCGAGACGATGCGAACCGAAATCATCCCCATAATAGGAAGGATAATCCTTTCTTGCCAATTTCTTGCCACTTCTTCGCATGAGAGAAAAAAACGATCAAAATCAACAAACCAAAACGCCCTAATTCAGGGCGATTTTGGCAATATTGAGTTTGATTCTCGGATAAACGTTTTACGACTCTGACTCGTATTGTCTAGGTTCGAGTCCTAGTTCCGCAGCCAAATCGAAAACAAAAAGACCTGCCAATTGAGCGGGTCTTTTGTTGGTTTTGGGTTTTATTATCGATGAGAATACACGCAAAACACACTACAAATCATATTGAGGTTTTATAGTGCAAATAATCGCAGCCAGTTTTTACTTACTCTTCCATCTTGGCGGGGGTCGATTCTTCGCCGTTAAACTCCTCCGGCGGGGTATCCGGCGCCCATAACCCGCGCGCCATATACCAGTCGATGGACTCGCGCAAAAACTCCACGCTCACATTCAGTGTAAATGCAATTTCATAGATATCGTCCGTGTTGCGGGCTGCGGTGCGGATTGCGTCCGGCGAGAGCAGGCGGTCGTGCGCCCATTTGCGCGCTTTGGCCTCAGCGCGCCAGTCGTCCGCGGCGTTGTAGTGCAGTCGCCGGTCGGAGCCCGTGAAGTGGTGGCCAAGCTCTTCTGCCAACCAGCAGGCGCGCTCTGCTTGCGTGCCGTCCTGCCGGATGACGATGTGCTCGCCCGTTTCCGTTTTAATATACGCGGCGGACATGCCGGGCACGGGAATTTCGCGCTCATGCACGTCGATTCCTCGCTCGCTCGCCTCTACGGTGAGCTCTTCGATTCGATCCATCCCGTTTGCACTCCTTTCCCGCAAGAGAGCGGAACTACGGACTATTTGGAAAACTTATCCGCTAAAAATTCGATGTATTCTTCATAACGCTCGCGCCCTTCCGGCGTGAGTCGGCTAACGTCGAAATGCCCGGCGGAGGCAAATATGCGCGTGCCGCGTTCCAGCACGTCATCGTCCGCCAGATAGTCGAGAGACACGTTGAAATACCGCGCCAAAGCAAGCAGGGTGGAGCGCTTTGCGTTCTCCGCGCCTTTTTCATAGAGGCTTACGATCGTGGTATATGGCACGCCGGACTGCGCCGCGAGCTGTGATTTATTCAGGTTGCGCTCTTCCAGCAGCAGATCGAGCTTTTCGGTCAAGGTCAAAACAATCACCTCCACTACATTATAGTTGAGGAATTACGATGTGTAAACAAAAAGTTACGATGTGGCGTAGATGATGGCTTTCGAAACATAGCTGTTCGCCTTGCCCGAAAAAACGAGATAAACAAAAGCCACATGATAATCCATGCGGCTTTGGTTGCATTATTATGTTGTGGAGAAAACTAGGATTTGATCGTTACTGGCGCTTTTTTGTCGCTGGTGTTTTGCACGGCCGTGCCGACAATGCCGAGCACCACGATGATTGCGTAGAGATACCACGGGAGTTCGATGGCTTGCAGCGCGTCGCCGAATCCGGCAAGGGTGAGCCCGTTGATCAGCGCGAAAACTCCGGCAACAATCAGATAAGCACCCTGAAACGAGCTGCCGATGATGATGAACTGCTTGAGGAACACGCCAGCGATGATCGCCACAACCGCCGCGCCGGCGAGCATCATCCAAGGCAGCGCAGTCACGCCAAAAGCGGAGAGAACGACGGAGGTTAACATACCGCCGAGCAGCGCGCCGATCAGAATCGCGCCGAGGCGATAGAGGAAATAGGACAGCAGGCAGATGACGAGACCCACGGCAATCGCGCCGATGATGGGCCAGGGTTGCTCGCCAATGAGGCCGCCGAGATAGTAGCCGAGCTGTGCCCCGAAGAGCAGACCCGCCAACGCCAACCAAACGCGGAATGCTTTGTAGCCATAGAAACAGGCGACAAGACCAAAGACGATTGCGATGATGTTGAGTACCATAGAATGCCTCCTTGCTTTCTGATGCCGGTCGAGTCAGTTTTATAATGCCTGAGTAAATAGTGTTACTTTACGGTATTCACATTACTTATAATCAATCCTGCCTGCAATGTCAATCGTTCGTCGAATTTCACATGCGGTATCTGTGGACGTTCGAATTGGGCGGCGTGGTTTTCGGATGAACTATATATCTTCTTCCCGCTGCAACCAAACCAGCTTCCGAGGGGTGTTCTTTGTGAAACGAATGTGAAAGTGCGTTTCTTACATTGACACGAATACAATTGTAGCGTATGATGCATGTGTATTAGTACGACTAGTACGCTAAGGCGGCAAACCACCGCGGGGGAGATAACAAATATGCGAAAACAACAGTTCATTCGACTACTGGCAGGGGTAT
This sequence comes from Candidatus Gracilibacteria bacterium S5_H10, assembly GCA_019248075.1. Lineage (GTDB taxonomy): Bacteria > Patescibacteriota > Gracilibacteria > Absconditabacterales > Absconditicoccaceae > CAJBLF01. Next base: position 10,043 of record JAEHHG010000024.1, read on the forward strand.
TTGCCCTTGCGCTTATGATCAGCGTGATGCCCATGCGCGAGGCGCATGCGGAGACCGTGCTTGCTACGGGCTATGTCACCAACGCAAAGTTAAACTTACGCAAAGGTCCCGGCACCGGCTATTCCATTGTGGATACGCTTGCGAAGGACACAACGATTAATATCTATGAAGTCAAAGGCAAATGGCTCCGCGTGGACGTGCCCTCAACAGGCAAGAGCGGTTATGTAAGCGGGCTTTACATCAACCTCAACAGCGCGAGCTTCTCGGCTTATGCGCTGGGCTATACATCCGGCAGAGTCAATCTGCGCAAAGAGGCCACCAGCAAGAGCGACAGCCTCGCTGTTGTGGCGGCCAACGCGGGGCTTACGATCTACACGACCGACGCAAAGACCGGCTGGTATAAGGTAAAAGTGCACTCCACAGGCAAAGAGGGATATATTTCGCCACTCTATGTCAAGGTGCTCAGCAAAGTGAGCGGTTCAAGCAGTACGACCGCGACGGCTGGCGAAATCACATCGGATAACGTCAACCTTCGTTCCGGTGCCGGCACGAACTACAGCAAAATCGACAAGCTGCAAAAGCTGGATGCCGTGAAGATTCTCGACAAGAGCGGAGACTGGTACAAGGTAACCGCAGTTGCGATCAACAAGACGGGATATGTGTATGCGAAATTTGTAAAGGTAACGAGCACGTCACCGACGCCGACACCGGGCCCGACGACTCCGACGCCGCTGCCGACCGCAACGCCTGTAGGCGCGCTGGCGGGCAAGCTCAACGCGAGCGGCGTCAATTTCCGCTCCGGACCTTCCACGTCGTACACCAGTTACGGCAAGCTGGACAAAGATACACTGGTGACCGTGTTGGAGAAATCCGGAGACTGGTATAAACTGACCGTCAATTCGACGGGCAAAACCGGGTACGTGTATTCAACGTACATTACCATCACAACGGTAACACCGACGCCTTCCAGCCCGACTGCAACGCCGACGGCATCGCCCGCCGGTGCGCAGGCCGGAAAGATCAACGCTAGCGGCGTCAATTTCCGGACAGGACCGTCCACCGCGTATAGCAGCCTTGGACTGCTTGCAAAAGATACGGTTGTAACCGTGTTAAGCAAGTCCGGCGACTGGTATAAGCTGACTGTCAACTCGACGGGCAAGACCGGTTATGTGTATGCAAAATACGTCACCATCGTCGCTGCAACACCGACCCCGACGCCCACACCGACTCCGACACCGACTCCGACACCAACAGCCACACCGACGCCGACACCGACGCCAACACCCACGCCAACACCCACGCCAACACCGACGCCGACACCCACTCCGACACCAACAACGGAGCCGACGCCCGGATCATAAATCGATAACGCATGCAACGACGCCCGGCAGAGATGCCGGGCGTCGTTTTGCAACGCAAATCCAATTCACCTATGCTGGAAGTTAACCGCGCGCAGATAGAAATCGAGCGTTACTGCCTGTTTAACCAGTATTAAGTGAATTCAAAATAAGACTAGCCATCACATAGTAATCTATAGTAAAATATTAATAATAAACATTTTGCGCAATCTATGTTGCGCAACTGAACGGATAACAATGAATTACGAGTTATGTTATTGCGAGGACCTATTAAACGACCTGAATGAGGGTGTCTACTTTGTGGATAAGGACAGAGGCATCACATTCTGGAATAGCAGCGCGGAGCGGATCACGGGCTTTTCGGCGCGGGAGATGCTGGGGCGGTTTTGCTATGACAACCTGCTCAATCACGTGGATGAGCAGGGCAATCAGCTATGCCTAACCGGATGCCCGCTGCACGCGACATTGAGCGACGGTGAATTTCGCAGCGCGCAGGTCTATCTGCACCACAAGGACGGGCACCGGTTGCGCGTGGACGTTAAAATTCGCCCGCTGATCGTCAACGGTGAGATCGTAGGCGCGGCGGAGGTTTTTTCGACCGCGGATCTCACTGATCGATCCGATTTGAGCTTTCGGGATATGGAGCGGCTTGCTTTATTTGATCAGTTGACACAACTGCCAAACCGCAGGTATATCGATACCTTTTTGGACAACCAGATTCGGGACTTTGA
>JAEHHG010000174.1 GCA_019248075.1 Candidatus Gracilibacteria bacterium S5_H10
GATCTGCAGTGTATTGTAATAGCCGCGCTATTTTAGCTGTGTTTTCAAATCCAACAGCATAGCGCATGCACCGCCTACGTTCTGTATCATAACTTTGAAGAACAAACGGAAGCGCAACAGAACCGTAGTTCAACTGCACATTTGATAGAGTACCAGTTCCAAATTCGATATTGAGATTCGTGCCGCCAGTTGCCGTTCCTGTCACTCCGCTATCCGCATAGCTGCCTGCGCCAATCTTGCCCCGCGCGGTACCCGTCCAAGACAAACACACCGTACCGCATTGCAGATTCAACCCCTCAACAATTTGAATCAACGACCCAGCCGAGATTGTGAGCGTTGTAACGTTTGATGATGTTGCAAAGGTGTATGTACACCCACCAGCACCCGCTTTCCATCGATCATGCCCATAAGCACCCGCCGCAAGCGTTACTGTGCCGGAAACGGCGCGCTGATTGACGTTTAATC
>JAEHHG010000175.1 GCA_019248075.1 Candidatus Gracilibacteria bacterium S5_H10
CCTGAAGATACGACACACCGAGTGTATTGAACGCGTTTAAATTAATATTGTGCGTTCTCCGGTCGCATGTTCCAATCATGTTATCTTGCTCCCAGACACGTGTTTTTGCGCCGGCGGGGTGGATATGGATCGGGTGAAATCCGTTTCCATCCGGATCGAGCTTTTTTGTAATGAACCCGTACAGCGGGCGACTGCTGTGCTCCAGCAGGCGCGCAATCAACGTGCTTTTTCCAATGCCAACCTCACCACAGCTTAGTATATGCTTGCGCTCGTTCATGTGTCCTCCCCCGTTCGTTTGGCACGATGCAAGATCAGTTCCGCCGCAATGCTGACGGCGATCTCGGCAGGTGTTTCGCCGAGAATCGGAAGTCCGATCGGTGCATGGATGCGGCTCAGTTCCGCTTCCGGAATCCTAGCTGCAATCAATCGCTGGTTGGTCGATGCAATCTTACTGCGGCTG
>JAEHHG010000176.1 GCA_019248075.1 Candidatus Gracilibacteria bacterium S5_H10
TTCAGCTACGTGCCCGACCTGACCGATCTTCCCATCAGTGAAGATGCGGACTATGTCTACATCTGCGAAAACGAAACCATCCATGGAACGACCTATGCGAGCCTGCCCGACACCAAAGGTAAGGTACTCGTGTCCGACCAGTCGTCCATGTTCCTCAGCAAGCCCTGCAACGTCTCCGACTACGGCATGATCTATGCCGGTGTCCAGAAGAACGTAGGCCCCGCCGGCATGGTCGTTGTGATTATTCGCGAAGATCTCATTCGCACAGATCTGCCGGAATGGGTACCAACCTATATGCGCTATGACATCCATGCGGAAAACGGCTCCATGTACAATACGCCGAACTGCTGGGCGATCTACGTTTGCGGCAAAGTCTTCAAGTACCTCAAGAAGATCGGTGGCCTGAGTGCCATGCAGGCGATCAACGAGGACAAAGCGAAGGTTCTTTACGACTTCCTC
>JAEHHG010000177.1 GCA_019248075.1 Candidatus Gracilibacteria bacterium S5_H10
TCGCTGGCGGATCAGTCAGGCACCATCATGGGCGACTATGTTGCCAAGTACTGGCAGGACCATCCCGATGCGGATCGCAACGGTAACGGGATGCTAGACTATGTCATGCTGATCGGGTTTGAATGGCACTATGATTCGACGGCACGCCGCGATTATTCTCTCAAAGCTGTGGAAGACGCTGGCATCAAGACCAACAAGGTTTACGAAGCGGTTTGCAACTACAGCCGTGCGGATGCAATGAACACCATGCAGTCGATTTTAACATCCAACGCGGACGACGTAGAAGCCGTATTTGCGGCAAACGACGACATGGCACTTGGCGCAATCGAAGCCATGAAGGCAGCCGGCTGGTTTGACGACGACGGCCCGAAAATCCCGGTGGTCAGCGTAGACGCTACCGCGGTTGGCTGCGAAGCGCTTGCGGAAGGAACCCTGCTTGGTACCGCGCTGAATAACCC
>JAEHHG010000178.1 GCA_019248075.1 Candidatus Gracilibacteria bacterium S5_H10
GGCATCCTCGCCTTTGGCTATCGACATATCGGCCAGCATGGAGAGCAACTTTGGCTCTTTGTCCGCGCCGACCAGAAGCAGCTTTGCAATGCTCATGATCATCTGCGTGTCGATGCCGAAGGGGCAATACATGACGCAACGGCGGCAACCCGTGCAAGAAAAGGCTGCGTCATAAAACCGATCCATCGTGATATCGTCGAGTTCGATTGTTTCTCCGAGCCAGGGTGCGATCTTTCCCTGTAGCTTGAAATACTTCAAGAATACCTTTCGAACGATCTCGGATCGACCGACAGAGGAATACCGTATCTCTGGCATGGAATTGTACACATGGCAGGCTTCCACACAAGCGCCGCAGTGCGTACACGTCTCTAAATACAGCCTCATTGCTGAATTCAGTTTGGTTTCAAATAGATCTTTCAGCATGGCCTGCGTAGCTGCATCCATTGTTTACTTTCTCC
>JAEHHG010000179.1 GCA_019248075.1 Candidatus Gracilibacteria bacterium S5_H10
TCTTCGCCCTGCGGATTATCCGCAAAGGTTTCATACGGTGTATCGTCGGCAGTCAACAGCGGGGTGCGAATCGCCTTCGTTACAAAATTATTGAGCCGCTCCGATGTGATGAGAATCTCGTAAATGCTTTTCTTTTGATCACCAACAAATTCGGTGTTGTCCTCAAATACCGTTTTATTCGGCTCTATTTTCCCGTCTTCTTGAAAATAGCTGTAGTTGTTGAAGATGACGATGTCCGCGCCCGTTCTTTCAATCGTCTCCCGAACCGTCGCTATGCACTCCGGTTCGTAGGCGTCGTCCGCGTCCAGAAACATGCAATATTGCCCGTTTGCCGCGGCAATACCAACACGTCTCGTCAGAATAAGCCCTTTGTTTGCCTGATGAATCACGCGTACTTTGTTTGGATATTGCGCACAATACTGTTCGCAAATCGTTCCGCTCGTGTCTGTTGAGCCAT
>JAEHHG010000180.1 GCA_019248075.1 Candidatus Gracilibacteria bacterium S5_H10
TGTTGAAGATATCAAAATGAGAAAATTCGTTGATGATACGTTTCCTAGAACAGGTATCTCAAAAGTTGTTATCAGAAAAACGCTAAAAGAATGAGAAATTATTATTTTTTCTTCTAAGGTTGGTGTTTTGATGGGGAAACAATGAGCTAAGATTAAGGAATTTGAAGATGCGTTAAAGAAAAAATTCCACAAAGATATGAAAGTTGTGATCAAAGAAGTTAAAGTTCCTGAATTATCTGCAAAGATTATGGCTGAATTTATTGCTTCACAGCTTGAAGCGAGAATGCCGTTTAGAAAAGTAGCTAAAAATGTTTTGCAAAAAGTTATGGAAAAAAGAGCTGCTGGTATCAAGATTCAGGTTGGTGGAAGAATTGGATGAGCAGACATAGCGAGATCAGAAAAATTTATCGATGGAAGAGTATCTCTCCAAACATTTAGATCAGATATTGATTATTAT
>JAEHHG010000181.1 GCA_019248075.1 Candidatus Gracilibacteria bacterium S5_H10
GTTGCTGCAATCGGCGTGCTCAAACTGCTGGTGCCGCTTGGCATGATTCTGCCGATTTCGGCGATGTTTGTGCCCAAAGCATGGCAGTTTGTCTACTATGTTCTGCCTATGTATTGGCAATATCGCGCGCTCGACGCAATTATGGCCGGATCGGGCGCAGCCCTCTATACGCTGCTGACACTGCTGGTCAGCATACCGTGGTTTGCTGCGACGGTTTGGATGTTTTCAAGCAAGACAACCTTTCGGAAAGCGAGGTGAACAGCATGGCATGGTATTGGTGGGTATTGATCGTGGTCGGCGTGATCGTGATCGTATGGCTCAAGAGCATTTTTGTACCGAAGTATTTCAAAAAATTGCGCGAGAAAAAGGCGCAGCGCGAGCGCATGGAGGAGGAAGACTGATGAGCGAATCGCTCATGCCAAAGTGGCTTGAGACCGACGCAAAAAACCCGCTGG
>JAEHHG010000182.1 GCA_019248075.1 Candidatus Gracilibacteria bacterium S5_H10
TTAGGGAACGCGCCTGCATTATGATCTGACCCATATACGAATCCTTTCCGACGCGGAGAGACAGACCTCTCCACGCCGTGACGCGTTAAACGTAGGAAAAAATAATGACTTCGTTATTGTTGGGATCGAACAGAGAGAAGCTCCTCTCGCCGTATCCCGTATTCGCGAGCGTCAAACCGAAACGAACACCCGCCTTTTTCGAGATCGCGGTATAACAGGCGTCAACGTCCTTTGCCTCAATCTTGATCGTGCCACTGCCTTGCTCGGTCAGAGGAATCCTGTGCAGTGTTTCAATATATGCGCCCGTCCCTGCGGTTTGGTACTTAAAGCCTCGGTCACCAGGCCCCTCGTCCCATTCATAGACGCAGGGCGTCTCCAAAATCTCAGTATAAAAGCGGTAACAAGCGTCTAGGTCTTCTACGAAAAGAACCGTACGGAACTCGTCCTTAAAAT
>JAEHHG010000183.1 GCA_019248075.1 Candidatus Gracilibacteria bacterium S5_H10
TCATCGTGGACAGTGCGGAGCCGAACAACGTGTTTCGCGTGGCGTCCACGGTTGGCAACCGCCTGCCGGTGCACTGCACCTCGCAGGGCAAGGCAATTTTGGCGCATCAGGACGCGAACACTGTGCGCCGCATTCTCAAGCGCGCGGGCATGAAGAGCTATACTGTCTACACACTCAAGTCGGTTGAGGCATATTTGGAACAGCTCGACAGCATCCGCACTGCGGGCATTGCCTCGGAATATGAGGAATATCACAACGGCATGTGCTCGTTTGCCGCTCCGATTTTCGACTTTGAAGGCCGGTGCATTTCGGCGGTCGGCATCGTCTGCTTCCTGCATTCGGGAGACCGTAAAAACGCTATGCCCGAAATTACCCCGACGCCCGCACCGAGCGACGGCGGCACGCAGGACGGCGAAGCCCCGGCGGAGGAATCCAGCGACAGTACCGAAGT
>JAEHHG010000025.1 GCA_019248075.1 Candidatus Gracilibacteria bacterium S5_H10
ATAGGATACGTCTTTTTACTGATTTGATACCAGGGGTACAACTAAGGATACCAGTGATCAATTATCAGGAAAATATGGCATTTGGTATTATTGCTGCATTTGCTTTTGTGATGATCGGTATCATAAAAAATTTGTATGAACTCCATAAACCGATCCAAAGATATTTTCAGACATTTACAAAAACACGAATATATCGGATCATCATCATTACATTTATTTCTTACTTTGGACAAGGATTTGTTTTCTTATTTTGAATCTCGAGATTCATTATTGTATTAGGTGCTTTTGCTAGTTTTGCTGTACTTTTCTTGTTTGATCAAATATGGAATTATATGGAAGCAAGAAGGCATAGAGAATGAGACAATAAAATACTTATTGTAGGAAGCGATACATTAGAAAGCTACAAAGCCATAGAAAAAATAAAGAATGGATTCTCTTTTAAGACTGAATTTGCTACGCATAATGATATCAAAGAAGTCGATATTACCAAATATTTCATCGTGGTTGCTGTAGGAAGCTTTGAAAAAGAATTGTTACAAGATCTCTTTGAAAGAGTGAGATTTAGTGATAACACAAGATTTTATCATATCAGCGAATGATTTTTTCTTGAAGATGTAGTATATTCACCAGAAAATATCGATAATATCATTGCATTAGAATATAAACATTCAAAGCTTGATGGACGATCTATCGTCATAAAAAAACTTGTAGATATATTCGCAGCATTACTGTGAATTATTATTACATTACCGATTATGCTCATTGTTGCCATGGCGATAAAACTAGATTCCCGTGGTCCTGTATTCTACAAATCAAAAAGAGTTGGTAGACATGGAAATCTTTTCAGCTTTTTAAAGTTTCGTAGCATGTATACACATATGAGTGTAGGATATGGAGGAAAACAAGCTGATGAATTATATCAAAAACTGATTCAATCGGATGCAAATGTAAGACAATGAGTATTACCAAAGATAGAAAACGATCCAAGAGTGACAAGAGTAGGAAGATTCATCAGAAAAACATCGTTGGATGAATTACCACAATTGTTTTGTGTTTTACGAGGAAGTATGTCTATCGTATGACCAAGGCCTCATTTGCCAAATGAAGTAAAAAATTATCAGTGACGACAAAAAAGATTACTTTCCATAAAACCAGGAATGACGTGATATGCGCAGGTATTCGGTAGAGATAACTTAGATTTCAAAGAAGAAGCAAAACTAGATCTGTATTATATTCAGAACCGATCATTATTTTTGGATGTATATGTTATTTTAGCTACATTCGGTGTAGTATTTAAAGGAAAATAAAATTTATGAATCTCTCAGAACAAACAAAAACAATTCAATGATTTATACAAACACATAACGATATCGGAAAGCTTTCCGAAAAAGAAGTGTCAGATTTTTATATTGAATTGATTGACTGTTTAGTAGACCATAACCACTTATATTACATTGAGACAAACCCCATTATATCTGACAAAGAATACGACGAACTTTTCGATTATCTCAAAAAGATTGAAGAACATTTTCCTCAACTCATCACGTCAAATAGTCCTACACAGTCATTGATTGGTCAGGTCAGTGAATGATTTAAACAAGCAAAACATGAGACGAAATTGATGTCATTGGAAAACACCTACAACGCAAAAAATCTTGAAGAACGAAACGAGAGAATAAAAAAAATACTTCTAAAAGCTGATTTACAAACAAACATTTCCTATCGTGTAGAGCCTAAATTTGATGGACTCAGTATTGAACTTATCTACAAAAAATGAGAATTCACACAAGCAATAACTCGTGGAGATGGACGAGTAGGTGATGATGTAACCGAGAATGTAAGGACGATAAAAAACATTCCAAAGAAATTGAAATATCCGCTTGATATCAACGTAAGATGAGAAGTATTGATGCCGAAATCTATCTGGAAAGAGATCAACAAAGAAAGAGGGGAGAATGGAGAAACGCCTTTTGCAAATACAAGAAACGCCGCTGCAGGAAGTATTAAACTTTTGGACCCGAAAGAAGTAAACAAGAGAGAATTAGTGATCTATATCTACGATATTTTGAATGATGTAGATTTGCCGAAATGAGTGCAACTGCAAGATATATTCCCAGTATTTTCGCGAAAAAAGATAGGTCTCCATATAGGAGAAATTATCTCATTGTGTGAAGATTCCAAGACCAAGAAATTCTTGGAAGAACAAGATAGTGAATTCGACGGACTCGTAATCAAAGTAGAGAATGAAGAGCAACGCAAAATAATTTGATCAACCGATCATCATCCAAGACGAGCTGTTGCATATAAATTCCCTGCGCAACTTGCTGCGACACAAATTCTTTCAGTAGATTTTCAAGTAGGAAGGACCTGAATTATTACACCGGTTGCCAATCTCGAACCCGTGCAATTAAGCTGAGCAAAACTCCAAAGAGTCAGCCTGCATAATTTTGATTTCATAAAAGAGAAAGATATTCATGTTCATGATTGGATCCGGTTACAGAGAAGCGGAGAAGTAATTCCCTATATTGTAAGCGTTATTACTGATAGGAGAACTGGCGAAGAAAAACAGATACATCCGCCGAAACATTGTCCTTCATGTCACGAACCAGTGACAAATATAGATATTCATTATTACTGCACCAATACCCATTGTCCAGAAAAGACGAAACAGCAGATCCAGCATTTTGTAAGTAAAAATTGTATGGATATCCAGGGAATAGGAGAAAGTATTGTAGATATATTAGTAGAAAATAAGATTATAGAAACTGTTGTTGACATCTACAAACTCACAGATCAAAACACACAAATAACTCTACGTAAATTCCCAGGAATTGGAGACAAAAAAGTCGCTGAAATGGCCAAAGGAGTAGAGGAGTCAAAAAAGAAACCATTACGAAGATTGTTGAATGGATTAGGAATTCCGCATGTAGGAAAGAAAATGGCGCAAGATATTTCCGAACAATTACATCACAAAGATTTTATCAAAGATCTCACGAACGAAGAGTTTTTATCAAATATCTACGGCATCGGAGAAAAGACCGTACAAAGCGTTACAAGCTTCTTTACTGCAAAGCATACTATAAAGCTCTTGGACGAATTGAAAGCTTATGGAGTAAATCTCGATCCAAAAAAACATTCAGATACATTGAAAGCGAGTGAGGCAAAAGGAAGTTTTTCCATTACCTGATCATTCGATGTACCAAGAGAAAAAATCGCTGATTCTCTTCAGCAGCATGGCTACATCTTCCACGAATCACCAAAAAAAGATACGGATGTTATGCTTATCGGTGAAAATGCCTGAAGTAAAAAAACTAAAGCAGAGGAGTTATGATTAAATATCATTCAAGGTTGGGAAAATATTGTTAAACAATTTCCATTCCTCAAAGAATTGATAAAAGAAAACAATAAGCCAAAGACACAGAGTTTATTTTAACAAGTCCAACGTCATTCCGGCGTCAAGTAGTGCAGCCGGAATCCATATAAAAAAATATAATATAGATTCCGGTTGCAAGCTTCGCTAATAACACCGGAATGACGTGATGATGTATAGGTTTTTAAATTAATTCACAATATATAAACCTGATGATCACTAAAATCACTTTCGCTTTTCTCAAAGCGGTCAAAGAAAATAATAATCTCGAACGGATGAATAAGAATAGAGATCTCTACAAGATGGAAAGAGACAATTTTTTTGATTTTGGAACAAAGCTTATTGAAGCTGCACAAAAGATAGATAAAAATATTTGAGCATTATCTGTCAAAGAGTGTACCTTCCGTTTCAATAAAGATATTCGTTTCACCAAAGATAAATCTCCCTATAAGACGAATTTTGGTGTCATCATCCGTGAAGAAGGAAAACATGGTGTTGATGCAGGATATTACGTTCATATAGAACCAGGAGTATGTTTTATTTGATGAGGAATGTATATGCCACCGGCACCGACATTACAAAGAGTGAGAACATATATATCAAAACATTATAAACAATTACAGAAAATACTCAGTACGCCAATATTTAAAAAAACCTTCGGTTCGCTGCAATGAGAAACTTTACAAAATATACCAAGATGATTCGACAAAAATCATAAAGCAGGGGAGTTACTCAAAATGAAATCGTTTTTTATAGGTCACAATCTAACAGACAAAAAAGTCCTGCAAGAGGACTTTCTAGAATATTGTATTGAAATTTTTAAAGTCATGAAGCCACTGAATGACTTTTTAAACAAAGCGATTCATTAATTCGCAATAAATTTTTTAATCTGATCTTCTATTTCTCACGCCTTATCATCGATAAGGTTTTTTTCTTCTTTTTTGAAAGTATGAAGGACATAATCTGCGACATCTTCTTTGACAAGCGGTCTATCTACACCTATTCTGAGTCTCCAAAAATCTTTGGTTCATAATTTTTCTATAATATCTTTTAGTCCATTATGACCAGCACTGCTTCATCATAACTTCAACTGAATTTTTCCTACAGGAAGATCGATATCATCATGGATTACTAAGATATCTTTTGATTCTATCTTGTAAAAATTTGCTATCTGACTAAGCGCTCATCATGAACGATTCATATATTCCATAGGCTTCAAAAAAATTATTTTCTGACCATCAAGTACGGATTCCTGCCATTCACCTTTCCATTTTCCATTTTCCATCTTCCATTTTCCATCATCAACAAAATTAGCTATCGTAATGAATCCGATATTATGTCTTGTTTTTTCGTATTCTTTACCCGGGTTTCCGAGTCCAACAATCAATTTCATTAATAAAATTTATCAGATAGAATTATTTTGTATCATCAGTTTTTCCATCAACAACATCTTGCATCTCAAAGAATTCTAGTACATCTCCTACTTCTATCTTTTTACCAGTAATGACTTTCAATCCACATTCATCTCATTCACCTATTTCTTTTACTTGATCTTTGTTCTTATGTAAAGAAACAACAGTACCAGAGCAAAGAATATCTTCACCTCTCATAACAGTAAATTTTGGTTTTCCATGAAGTTTCCCCATAATCACTCTACCTCATACAGTCATATCTTTATTTTTCGTAAAGAACACTCCAAGCACTTCAAGTTTTGCAAACATCACTTCATGCTGTTCTATTTCCACCATTCCGAGAAGAAGTTTATTTAAGTAATCAGTAAGTTCATAAATAATGTCAAAGTTTTTCATTTCGATTTTTAGACTATCTGCTTTTTTCTTGAGAATAGCATTCATAGAAATATTAAATCCAAGAAGTAACGCTCATGATGCCTGAGCCAAAGAAAGATCAGATTCATTAAATTGTCATACACCTGCTTGAATAACTTTTATAGTTACATTCTTCGGTAATTGTATTCAAGTAACAGCTTGTTGAAGTGCTTCTAAACTACTTGATCAATCAGATTTTAAGATAAGCTTAAGCTCAGCTCATACATTGTTACCTGATTGTATTTGTGAGATAAACTGTTTAACAACAGATTCGTGTGAAGTTTTATTTACTTGTTCTTGAATCAATGCAATTTTTGCTTGGGCTTCTTTTTCATTTTTCACCACTTCTACAATACGTCCTGGTTCTGGTAAATCAGTAATACCAAGGATTTGTACAGGTTCTCATCAGGTAACTGACGTTACACTTTGTCATTTTCGATTTTGCATTCTTCTGATTTTTCACGTAGTATTGTATGCAACGATAATATCTCCTACTTTAAGCGTTCAGGTCATTATGATGATAGTAGAAACCACTCATTGTTTAGTATCTTTGTGAGCATCAACAACGACTCCAACTGCAGATCTGTCAGGATTGTATTTAAGATCAAGTATTTCAGCTTGAAGTAAAACAGTTTCAAGAAGCTCAGGTATTCATTGTCATGTCTTTGATGAAATTCCTATCATAGGAGTATCTCATCACCAATCTTCAGGAGTAAGTCAGTGTTTAGCAAGATCTTGTTTTATTTGTTCAAGATTTTTCCCTGGTTTATCGATTTTGGTAATAGCTACAATGATAGGTACTCAAGATTCTTTAGCATGTCCAATAGATTCAATTGTCTGTGGCATGACACTATCATCAGCTGCAACTACAATAATGGCTATATTAGTAAGTTTTGCTCATCTAGCTCTCAGACTGGTAAATAGTTCATGTCCTGGAGTATCAATAAAACATATTTCTTTCCCATTATATTCTACGACAGAAGCTCAGATGGATTGAGTAATTCCTCAAGCTTCACCTTCTGCAACAACAGTTTTTCTTAGATAATCAAGAAGGGAAGTCTTTCCATGATCTACATGTCCCATAACAGTAACGATAGGAGGTCTTGGAAGTAAATGTTCAGCATCTTTGTCCATATCAAGAATAGCTTGAAGATCTCAGCTCATAAACGTTTGTACATCGACCTTATTATCAGGTTTTTTTACAAGAACATCAAATTCTGACGCTATCAAAGCAGCAGTATCAAAATCTAAGGAAGCCGTGATAGAGGTCATAATCTTATTTTGAATAAGTTTTTTCATAAGTTCTGGTAATGGTACTCACATTTTTTCTGAGAATTCTTTTACCGTGATTTTTCCATCAATATAAATTTCAAGTTTTTTGACAAGATTAGCAGAAGTGGTCGCGACTTTTTGAATTTTTGGAGGAAGTTTAACTGGTTGTACTGCAGGTTTAGCTTGTTGAAAGGTTGGCTTATTAAAAGGTCTATGCTGTTGAGGTTTGTTTTGACTAAAATTTGGTTTGGATCATTGATATCCAGTTTTTGTGGGAGTATATTGTTTTCCTCAATGCTGAGGTGAAGTATTTCTTGGCTTATTTGGTCTTGTAGCAAATGAATCATCATTTCTTCCTACTATACGAGTCGTTGTAGTTTCAACTTTATCGAAGGAAAATGATGCACGTCTAGGCTTTTCAAGGACAATACTTTCTTCATGTTCTTCTTGGATACGTTTTTCTTCTTCTTTCTGTTTGACTGTTTTTTCTTCCTTTTTAAATCCTAATCATGAGAGAAATCATCATCATCACATAAGTTCATCAGATTTGAGTACTTTAGCGGCTGTATCTTTTTCCACAACAGACACTTTTTTTTCTTTTTTTTCAGAAACTTTATCTGGTGTTTTTTTAGAAGTTTTTGCTGGTGATACTTTCTTCGTTGCAGTTTTTACTGTTTTTTTTGATGAAGAAGTCGCTGAGGCTTTTGCTTTTGTTGGAGTTTTTGGCATAGAGTGAAACATAACATAAAATACGCTTTTTTATCCAAAAGGATAAAAATGTGCAGATGATAGTATACATATATAGCCGAATATCAAGTGGAAACAAATAAATAGCAACTTTTTTTATTTTATTTTTAAAAATAAATCCACTGCAGAAGCTTTCTTATATTATCATCGTATCGACAATATTTCATATACTCTTTGACGTCATTTCCGATTTGATCGAGAATTCATTTTGTTTTAAATAAATTCCCGTTTTCGCGAGAATGACGTTGAAAATCATTCAAAGAGAAATTTGCTTTTTTATGCGTTTAGGAATATAATTGAATACATAATAAAAACTTTAATCATTTAGGTAAAAAAATATGTTTAGAGTACACACTATCAATAATTCTACACTTTCTATAAAGAATCTCATTCTGCTTTTTTTGACGATCATCATGGGATTTGCATCCGTCATTACTTTGGCGCAAATCACTATTCCATCAAGTATAGATAACGCGCAGCAAACCATAGGAAGAGTAACTATCACAAGTGATGGAACAGCAAGTGGAACAGAATTTCGAGATATAAATTATGATGGAGCTGGAGGAACACGCATTAGTGGTTTAGATGAAGAAACAGGGTTTTCATGAAAAGTTCTCGGAATCGATGATGCAGGAAATCTGGTATATATATTCAGTGAAAATCTTGTAATTTCATGAGCAGGTGTTGGATGATGAAGTGAATATTGGACAGGAAACTGAGCTGATATATATAATAGCAATACAGGAAATGTGGGAATCGGAACTGCTAGTATGAGTGGAAAATTACATATAAAAAGTGCGGGAAATACCGATGTATATATTGAAGAAACCAATCCATGAAGTGCAGCAAATCTTAATTTAAAAAATACTATAAGAACATGGGCAATCTGATGAGATTCAAGTCCAGATCTATTTTATATAGGAATCGCTTCATGATCAAGATATCTTACTATCACGCCTACAGGAAAAATCGGTATCGGAACAGATACACCAAAAGCGCAACTTCAAGTGTCAGGTAATTTCATAGCAGGAGGATATAATAATGCAGTCACAGGAAGTTATTCTTCAATCTTGTGAGGTGGCGAAGATGGAATAACTCTTAATCCGCAAAATAAAATATATGGAACTGCTAGCAGTATCTGATGAGGAATTGGAAATTATGTAAGTTGAGATCAATGATTTATTTGATGAGGAAATAGAAATACCATAAATGCGCTATATTGATTCATCTGATGAGGAAGTTTCAATCATATAAACTGACAATCATTTTGAACAATCTGATGAGGACAAAGTAACAATATAAACTGATATGTTGGATTTATTTGATGAGGAAATGAAAATACCATAGAATGAAATTATAATGTTATCTGATGAGGAAGTGATAATAATATAACAGGTTGATCAACATATTCTAGCATAATTTGAGGAAGATATAATTCTATTACTAATTCATCTGATTATAGCTTTGTTGGTGGTGTTAACTCAAATGCAAAAGATGATTATAGCTTTGTTTGGAATTCTGATTTATTAAATAAATTTTCAACAACTAAAACAAAAACATTTATTATTAATGCTACTAACGGTGTGGGAATTAGGACTAATAACCCACAAGGAGATCTGCATGTAGCCGGTAGTGGAGTAGTAGTCTTTCAACCACAAACCAATAATCCACAAGGGGAAGGTTGTAGTATAACAGGATCTGTTATTTTTAGTCAAACGGCAAACAAACTTTGTTATTGTGATGGAAACAGTCGATTGTATGTAGATGCAAATACTACCTGTACTTTCTAAATATATTTATCATAAAAACACATTGACTTTAACTATAAAATAATTATAGTATATTTTGTAGGTATTTCTTGATTTTTAAGGAAAGAAAGAGATACTTCATAACAAGAAACAAAAAACAAAAAAATACAAACAAAATGAAAAACTTTTTTAAAAAAATCGTAGTCCTTTCCATCGTGCTCATGAGTATGATGACGTGGACACAGGCTCAGACAGTAAGTATAACCATTACTGTAACTCAAGGACAGACAGTATCTTACACTATCTGTGAACAACAATATACACAAGCAATTGTGTATAAGCCAGATTGGGCATTATCTGGAATAAGTTTTTATAGCGATGATGGTTATGGAGAATTTTGGCAAGATTCAATAATCATTACAAGCGCTAATGATGGATTATGGTACATGTTATCTTCGCAAGGTAATGTTGGTATTAATATTAATTTTGTAGCTGCACCAACGGAACCATGGACTACTACCTCTACAACAACTTGTGGAGTTCTGCATGCCCAAGGCGGCAATCCTCAACCAGGGACAACATATCTCTGGTCAACGGGAGCTACGACGGAAAGTATCAATGTTACTACTACTGGCAACTATGCAGTAACGGTAACCAATGCTTGTTCGACAGTTACCGACAACATCAATGTTGTCTGGTCAGGACCTAATCCCAACTTAGGAGCAAACGATACTGTTTGCTTTGGAACGATCCTTAATCCAGGGATTTTCACAAGTTATCTATGGAATAATGGATCGACTGCATCCACGATGAACGTTACCACTTCCGGTAGTTATACCGTGACAGTAACCAATAGTAATGGCTGCAAATCTACAGACAATGTATATCTCCAGGTTGATACGCTCAGATCAATCGAGATCTGCGATGTAACGTATGATACTACATATCACAAAATCTCCGTCAATCACTATGTAAATAGTTCAGAGACCGAGATCACCGATGTTGTAGTGTACAAGAAAAATCAGATGGGTGTATTTGTTGCCTTGGATACGATTCCCTATACACAAGAATCGTATATCGATTGGACATCAAATCCACAGATGGATTATGGCGAATATTACATGAAAGCCATTACCCACTGCGGAGTAGGACCAGCAAGTGCTATTCATCGTTCGATCTGGTTAACTACGTTAACCAATGAACTACAATGGCAGAATTATGTTGGGAATTTTACACCGCTATACTACATTGTGTTCGCGTTGATGAACACCGGGACAATCGTAGCTATCGACACGATTCCTGCTTGTACAGGTTCGGGATGTTTGAATCACTGTCCGATAACCTGGAATCCTAATGTTGTGCAGTATTTCGTTGCGTTCGAGCATACATGTTCGAGTAAAGGCAACGGATGGGTAATCTCAAACTTTATCGCTGCTTCAACAGTGTTTATCAATGAACAAGCACCGATTAATGTTGGTATCTATCCTAATCCTTTTAAGGATATTATCAATATTGCTATCGATTATGACGAATTTGAAGTTAAGATATACAACACATTTGGTCAGGTAGTCCTGACTGAACGAAACAAAAAGCTGTTGAATATCGAAGAATTAGCCAATGGTGCATACATCCTCAGCATATATGTTGACGGGAAATACATCAGTAAAAAGATCTTCAAAAACTAAACTCTCCCTTCCATGGTTTTTACTGTGGAAGGTTTTTTTTATTACTCCCCAAATCCCTCTAAAATAGAGGGACTTTCTATTTTTTTAAAAAAATCCCTCCTTTATTTTAGAGGAGGGTTGGGAGGAGTAAAAATTTCGGTTGAAATCGAAGCAATTTTCCGTAGAAAATAATCAGTAGATTTTATATATATTTTTTTTGTTATTATGGAAAAATCAGTAAAAAAATGAGCACGTGCAAATTATGACATTCAGCTTATCATCACAGAAAAAGAATATGAAGATGCAAAGCTCGTAATGCTCAAGGAATTTCAAAAAGATTA
This sequence comes from Candidatus Gracilibacteria bacterium S5_H10, assembly GCA_019248075.1. GTDB lineage: Bacteria > Patescibacteriota > Gracilibacteria > Absconditabacterales > Absconditicoccaceae > CAJBLF01. The sequence continues at coordinate 10,969 of JAEHHG010000025.1, forward strand.
TGAAGCACCAGGATTTAGAAAAGGATCAGCACCGCTTGATATGGTAGAAAAAAACATCAAGCCAGAATATATCTCTATCGGAGCATACGAAAAATTGATCAATATCTGATTGCAAGAACTTTTGAAAGAGCAACCAGAACTCAAATTGATAGGGGAGCCATACGATCTCAAACAAGAGAAAAAAGATGGGAAAACTATTGTAGATCTCAAATTAGATATTTTTCCAGAAGTAGAAGTGGTCAATAATGATCGAGAAAAACAGTCAGTGACTCCTATCGAAAATGATGCAACACAAGAGGAAATCGATGGAACAATGTTAAATATCAAAAAACAATATGCTGATTATCAAGACGCAGAAACTATACAACTCGATACTATTTCCAAGATTGCGCTTGAATACCTCGACAAAGAAGGGAAAGTACTTCATACAGGACATACGTATATAGGTGAACAGGAATTTGCTGAAGATCCTTTTTTCCCAAAAACATTCATTGATAAGAAAAAAAATGAAAGTTTTGAGGTTGTACATGATGAAAAAAAACTTCCTGCAGTATTTCACAACAAAAAAACAGATATCAAACCCGAAAAGATAAAACTTATCGTGCAAGATGTAAAGAAGATTGTATTGCCAGAAATGACACCAGAGATGCTTAAAAAACTTTTTTGAGATGATACAAAACTAAATAACCAAGATGATTTGATAGCATACATAAAGGAATCTATTGAACATCAAAAATACGATCAAGAGCTTATCAAAAAAATAGAAGAATTACTACAAAATTTAAGAAACACATCTATGAAAGTAATGATTCCACAGACATTGATCACAGAAGAACTCAAAACAAGAATTCAAAGCCTAGAAAAAAGATTATGAGGAAAAGAAAAGATGGACGAATATTTCAAGAATATGGGAGAAGAAAAAGCAAAAGCGTTTTTTGATGATATAACAAAAGCTGCTGAAGAAAGCTTAGAAAAATTCTTCATCTTACAAAAATTTACACAATTGCTTAATCTTGACGTTGATCGAAATCAATCAGAGCATTTTGCTATAGAACAAAAAATATATGACAAATTGGTAAAAGGAGATACAAG
>JAEHHG010000184.1 GCA_019248075.1 Candidatus Gracilibacteria bacterium S5_H10
TTCGCGGACTTCTCCGGCGTTGAGTTTCACTTCGTGACCGTTAAACGTCCGATGGAATACGACGATTTCACCGCGCGGGTCAGGCGGCACTTGGATGGTCACGAGATCATGTTGCTGCATGGGCTTTTTGACGTTCTGTTCTGCCTGTCGAGACGCAACCGCCGCGACGTGTTCAAACTCCTGCAACGTCTTGGGAGCTGTCGGCGCGACAAACTGCGGATCCGCTTCTGCCTGTTCGATGACAGGCGCGGGAACGGGTTTCGGCGTGGTCGGTTTCTTCGCAGCGGGCTTCTTTGCCGCCGTGGAGGTCTTTTTCGTTCCAGTCGATGCCTTTTTTGCTGTGGAGCTGGTAGCCATAATTACTTCCTCCTTGAAAGTAGAGGCGGGGTAGTGCGCACTACCCCGCCATCAGTCGTTGGTTGGTTACGCGGTCGCACCCGTCTGGATGTC
>JAEHHG010000185.1 GCA_019248075.1 Candidatus Gracilibacteria bacterium S5_H10
TCAAATCCCGCAGCGCGGTTTGGACGCTGTATCTATTGTCGATTGGCGTCATCTTTTTGCTGGGGTTTCTCGCGCGGCAGGAACAGGTCTATGTGCGCTATGAAGCGATTTTAATCAGTTTTGCCTTTGCTTGTATTTCTGGATTATGTGTAGTAATTGCTAAATCACGAAATAAGAAAACCGAGTTTAGAAAGACGCTTGCGTTTGAGAAAAGAAATTCTTATAGCAGTGTCGCGGCTTATTTTATGTCGTTTATTAAGGTGTTTCGCACTGCAATTATCACTATACTTTTGACTATACTGATTTCTATCCCCATTCTCAAATTCGGTGTTGATAAACCAATTATCTCGCCCCCTCCCTCTTCTACGCCAAGCTACTCGCCCACCCCAACAATAACCATAACCCCAACTTCCACCATTTTGTTGAGCGGGCTGGTGTTGGCGTATG
>JAEHHG010000186.1 GCA_019248075.1 Candidatus Gracilibacteria bacterium S5_H10
CAGTTTCATCGTTACTAATGAATTCCGAATTTACATCATCAGGAAGATGATATGTTTTGATGATGCTCATCAGCGCCCCTCTTATTGCATCGGAGTCATTTAATCCCATTGTGTGTTCAAGCAAGCTGAGCGCATCCGTCACAAAGCCCTCTGTGAAATTTTGCTTTTCCTCTATGAAAATCAACTTTTTCTCTGTTTTTTCAAGAATACTTGAGTTGGTTAGAAGCTCTTCATATAGTTTCTCGCCGGGTCTAAGGCCCGTTTCAATAATATTAATCTCCTTGTATGGTTCAAATCCCGAAAGTCGAATCATATTCTCAGCCAGCTCGAGAATTTTGACAGGTTGGCCCATATCCAAAACGAAAATCTCGCCATCTTTCGCCATTGCTCCGGATGTTAATACGAGCTGGGTTGCTTCCGGTATTGTCATGAAATATCGAATG
>JAEHHG010000187.1 GCA_019248075.1 Candidatus Gracilibacteria bacterium S5_H10
ACCAAATTGCACGAAAAAAGTCAATGCATTTTGCTAGAATTTTTCTCAAAACAGGAGTAGATTTTCTTATTAAAATGCATGGGAATAAAACCGCCATTAGCGCGCCGATCAATCGCTTGCGCATCCAGCCGCATTTTGCTTTTTTTTTAGGCAGCTTGAAGAAACAGAACTTGCCGCCATACGCTTGCGCACGCGTTGCGGGCGTGATACACTCAAAGAGAAAATAAATGAGCAAAAGGGGAACATACGGCAGAGGGATAACGAACCAGGATGTTTTAAAGGAGCGAGTAAAATATGAAACCTGGGCTTGTGGTCTGCTTTCCCGGCACGGGGTTTACCTGCAAAGAGGCGCTTTTTCTGCGCCTGGCGGAAGATTTTTCCGCACGCGGGTATGAGGGCATTCGACTCGACTTTTCGCACATTCCATTTCGCGAAATCGAG
>JAEHHG010000188.1 GCA_019248075.1 Candidatus Gracilibacteria bacterium S5_H10
TTTTGTATATAGTTTCTCATCCATTAGAAAAGCTAACATAGATATTTTTTGTTCAATCGCTTCATGTAAGATAAGGGCTAATGATTGTCGATCAAACAGTGAATCATGTTATTGTTCCAAGCACGATATCTCAAGTAATAGTATAGCTGCAAGGTTGATTTGGTTGAAGATACAAAGAGACATAATCTTTGGTATATGCTGTAGATATATTGTAGATGATATTAGTTCCTGTAACGCTTACGGTACCAGACAAAGGAGTTGCAATCATAAATGGTAGCGTAGCGCTTATTCATGTATTCCCTGCAAGATCAGTAGCTGCAACATACCATGTATAGGTTCCATTGACGAGTATCTGGGTAGAACCTGTCGCTGTCGTAGTAATTGTCCCTGATTGTGATCAGGTGAAATAGAGAAGATATCCAGATATATTAGTTTC
>JAEHHG010000189.1 GCA_019248075.1 Candidatus Gracilibacteria bacterium S5_H10
TTTAAATTCTCCGCAGCGGATGGAGACATGGTTGAGCATGAAATCCGCCATCAGGTAATACTGCTCGCCAAGGCGGTCGATGTCCTCCCAAGTGCCAAATTCGGGATCGACGATGTCGTAGTTGATCACGGCAAAGCCTCTGTCGCCGGAGGAGGGGAAAAACGGCAGCACATGTACGCCGCCGAACACGCCCGGAAAGTAGCGCGCCAACACGTTGTTGAGTGCCGCGAGGTCTTTTCCCATGGTATTGGCGTAGGTGATGAGCATAATCTTGTTTTCTACTTTTTTCATTGGCATTCTCCCGTTTTATTGGTATTGCAAACTCTATTTTTCTCAATTTGCTTGGCGCTCGGTTATTGCGCCATATGGTGATGAAACAGTTTTGTAAACGTTTTCATTTTTTTGTTAAAAGAAACGCCGGACAAATCTTTTGTTC
>JAEHHG010000190.1 GCA_019248075.1 Candidatus Gracilibacteria bacterium S5_H10
GTGATTTTTAAAAACTTGAGCGCGTCCGAGGCCAACAGATCCCCGAGCTCCAATAGATCGCCTTGATAGTTTAGCGTCAGGCAGAGCAGTTCAGGCACCGTCGCTGGATAAACATTCGGCAGCGCGCTCTCAAACTCCGCTTCGATTCCGAAAATTACGTTGAATTTGGACGATCCCGGCATGCAGTCGGAATAGATCATATAGCAAGGCTTGTCCCAAGGCGTCAACGCCGCAGGCAAACTCGCCATCAACTGATCCGTCTGTGCGCGAATTTTAGTCTTGAAATCCTGCTCGCTTAGATCAATCTGGAACACGACGCCCTTGATCGCGATCGGTTGAAAAGCAACGATGTTAAAATCTGAAATTAGATCACCGTTGAAATTCTTAATATCTCGCTTGGCAATATGCGGGATACCACTGACTTCAATTCGGGC
>JAEHHG010000191.1 GCA_019248075.1 Candidatus Gracilibacteria bacterium S5_H10
GATCTCCGCAAGAGCGGCTTCAAGCTCTGCTGTTCCAACGCCGTTGGTTGCAAGTTCTTTCACGGCGAGTTCGATAGTTTGAACGCGTTCCTCAATCGTCGAACCTGAAATAACGTCGGGTTTATCCGCTTCTAATTCTAGTTTCGTGCGCTCGATGACTTTCCCGCCGTCAAACTTAAATAACAAAACGCCATTCATGTCGATCAACGGCGGGTTAATAACGCCGTTCAACTCAAAGTGCCGCCCGCCATCTTCGTTGATGCAGATTGCGTTTGCTTCGGGTTGCTCGAAATAATCAGAGAATCCGCGCATGATGCGCCCTGTTGTGTCAGTTATAATATAATGTTTTGCCATATGTCCTCCCTACAGCTCTGCGTCTAAAAGCGCAACTGCCGTAACACCAAGCACAGCGTCAGTTAATCCGTGCGATGTT
>JAEHHG010000192.1 GCA_019248075.1 Candidatus Gracilibacteria bacterium S5_H10
ATGCAGACGGCGCTTTGAAACGCGTAGGATCAAAATGGATCATTCCCTATCAGGTGCCCTTTGGCGAAACGTTCCGGCGGCTCAACCACCTCAACCGGATGCTCGCCTTGCCGCACGATGAACTATACCGCGCCTGGTCGGAAGACAGCGCGTTTCGCGACCAGCTTGTTTGGGCAACGACGCTGTCCGATCTACGCGTGAAAAAGAGCATGCTTTCGCTCGTTTTTACGTTTGGCGACAAGCTTTCGGAACACATTTTGCGGGACTTTGCGCTGCGCACCGATCAACCGGACGAACTCAAGCGTGCGGTACTTGGCATGCTCAAGCATTTGGCGGCAAAAGAGCCGTATATGGCCTTTCTCAACGGGCGCTGGATTAAGGGGCGGGTTAGCCTCTTGGAGCTCGGCTATAAAATGCCGGCGGCTTACGAAGG
>JAEHHG010000193.1 GCA_019248075.1 Candidatus Gracilibacteria bacterium S5_H10
CTCGTCACCTTGATTTTCTCAGGCATGCAGGGGATTCGGGACGTTGATATCACAGCGAGCGCGAGAAGAGTAAACAGATACGGCAGCATCATGGTCACATACATGGAAATCGGCACGCCCTTGATCTGCAGATAAACCAGCAGCGCCTGTGCCAGTCCGAACAGATACGCAGCCATGTAAGCGCGCAGCGGTTTCCAAGAGCAGAGAATCACTAACGCAGATGCAATAAAACCGCGACCATTAATCATGTTGTTTACCCAGCTCATGGTGTACACGCAGCTCATCTGCGCGCCACCAATGCCTGCTAGCGCGCCAGCGAAGATCACCGCACCGTACTGTATCAAGCGAGGATTGTATCCGTACGCTAGCGCGACCTCGGGCCGCTCGCCGACGGAGCAGATTAAAAGTCCGAGCTTTGTTTTCGTAAGCAC
>JAEHHG010000026.1 GCA_019248075.1 Candidatus Gracilibacteria bacterium S5_H10
GATGGCACACTGCGCGGGTTAGGCGCAATGAGGGAACTCTTGGTCGGAACATTCGTGGATCTTTCCTTGCGGGTCGGCTGCGGGTTTCTCTTTGCCTCGCTTTGGGGATCGATCGGAATCTGGGCTGCATGGCCGGTCGGGTGGGTGACTGGGACGATACTATCCATGGTATTCACGCAGAGAAAGCTACGCCTAAACCGGTGAAATATGAAGAGTAACCCCCAATTCTTACGTCAAAGGGTTTGCAGTTGCGCGTTTATTGGTACGAAAGGGCTTATTCTATGCAAGGCTGCTGCAACTGAAAGATTAGAATCAGCCTTTATCTGGGAGCAAAGGTCTTTTTCTTTTGCTATAATAATAAACATACGAGGAGGAGTCATATGCGTCGTTTCTTAAGCTCTATCTGGTTTATACATAGTTTAATTGCATTGGGGTTGCTCTCAATACTTGGCGTTATCGTTACAAAAAACTTGTATATCCTTCTGGGTACTGCAGCTTCTTTTATGGGCGCAATTTGTGGTGCGTTTATTCGCGTGATTGATGCCATCAAGAAGTAATCACGCGGGTTTGCAACGTTGTGTTGCATCGGATCTGTCGTAGATACGGTGCCAATTGAAGAATATTAGGGGGAAATGCCATGATATTTGTCATTTCCCGTATAAAAACCGGTAAATGGATACTACTTTTATAGTGTTCTTTTCGAGCAATCAAAAGACATCGTCAAGGCGGTTATTCGTATCTCTTAATTTAGATTTGTACAATAAGCAACGCTAACTCATTTCATCAAGGCGTAAAGCAAAACAACACCCGACGGGGTGTTGTTTTGTTTCTGGTTAAACATCCACGAAGTGATACAAACGCGCGTACCAACGGGAGGGTGGGTGTAAATCTACTAACTATGATGAACCCCAGGCAATGGACAGGGAATATTGCACCCAATCGCATTATTGAATAAGAATGCTTCCATATCTTGATCAGGCTGCGTATGCAGCCTGGCGCTGCACGTATGGCGCAAGACGGGTTTGTTTTGAATTCGTCCGAAATTGTAACGGTCGATATGCTCGACGAGGAGGTGATTACACACAGCATTGGGTTTGTTTGGCTTCTTACGGCTTTGGGTGATTATCCGCCCCAATGCTAAATCACCAAACACGAAGATTACATGCTCGGTTTATCACCGCCTCGATTTTGGAGGGCCAGAGAAGCGCTTGCTTTGCGGGGTTTTCCGCTCTGTACGTGGCGGTCGCACCTGCTTGACCGTTTTTTCGAAGATCAGCATTGGCCATTGAGATTCTCGCACAGGGATTTTCAGGCCGGTCATCTTCTCGATGCCGCGCAGGTTGTCGAGGTGATCGATGTTGCAAAAGCTGATGGCTGTTCCGCCGAGACCTGCGCGACCGGTGCGGCCGATGCGGTGGATGTAGGTTTCCGCAACGTCCGGCAGGTCATAGTTGATCACATGTGAGAGTTCGGGTATGTCGATGCCCCGCGCCGCGATATCCGTTGCTACAAGTATCTGCACGCGCCCGTCACGAAAACTCTTGAGTGCGTCTTGACGGGCGTTTTGTGCTTTGTCGCCGTGGATAGCGCGCGCCACAAATCCCTCTTGCGAGAGCTTCTGCACAACTCGGTCGGCGCCGTGCTTGGTGTTGGTGAAAACTAGCGCGTTCTTAATGTCCTCGGTACGGAGCAACTCTGCAAGCAGGAGCGTCTTGTTGGGTTTGTCGATCATATACACACACTGATCGATGCTTTCTACCGCACATGTGGTGGGATCGACCTTGATCATGGCGGGGTTTTTCAACAGCGTCTGCGCGAGCGTTTCAATCTCGGGGGGCATGGTAGCGCTGAAGAGCATGGTCTGCCGCTGCAACGGCAGCAGCTTAATTGTCTTTTTGACGTCGTGGATAAAGCCCATGTCCAGCATTCGATCAGCTTCGTCCAGCACGAAGATCTCAATGTGATTTAGGTGGATGTAACCTTGATTAATCAGGTCGTTGAGCCGACCCGGTGTCGCGATCAGCACATCCAGCCCGCGGCTGAGGGCATCCACTTGCGGGTTTTGCGATACACCGCCGAACACCGCACCGGAGTGCAAGCGAAGGCGCTTTCCGAAATAGCGAAAGGTGTCATAAATTTGTATCGCTAATTCGCGCGTTGGAGTTAGAATCAGTGCACGAATGTGGCCGCTTTTTTCTTTGCTCAGCCGTTGCAGGATTGGAAGAGCAAAGGCCGCCGTTTTACCACTGCCTGTTTGCGCACAGCCGATGATATCGCGCCCGCGCAGCAGTACGGGAATCGCTTCTGCCTGAATCGGCGAGGGTTCTGTATATCCCGCTTCCGTAATCGCTTGTAATAGTGGCTGAATCAGCTGAATTTCGTTGAAAGTCATTTGTTCTCTTTTCTTGTGTTGTTCGTTTTTATATTGTCAGTAAGTCTGCTAAACTTGTGCTGATCACGAATGAACGTAAGTAGTGATTATACCATTAAACAATAAATAATCAACAAATAGTGGTTCTTTACCCGGTTCTATATCCCGAATCCACCCATAAGTACGCAAAAAACGCCCGAACTGGACGGTTTTTCGCTGGTTGCGGGTGATGGCCGACTTAGCTCAAATCAGACACGTTTGCTTACGCTCCGCGCTTTTCAAACGGTCTTTCTCGCAAAGCTCACCGCTAAATACGCCGATACATTGGCGTTTTTTATCGCCACAAAACGACGGCCGGACGCGGAAATCGTCCATTTGACGACGCACTAGCCGAATCAACCGTCAAAACGAGCAAGGAGGAATTCGTTTACTCCGCGGTTATGCGGTGCTATAAAAGCATTTTGGAAAGCAAAAAACGGTTGTAGGGGTACATATGACAAAAAGAACCCAAAGAACAAGGAAGATACTAAACTGATGGCTTTCACTTTCCATTAGAAGAAAGATGATGAGTTTTATCATCACCGTTTCCATTATGGTTCTTTTCGTCACGCTTTTTAACATCCTCTTGACCAATCGATATCTGGCAGATTTTAATGTCATACTTGGCGAAAGTTATTCAATCAATACAGTGCAGAATGATTTCGATAAACTGAATCTTGCGTTTATCGATTACGAAAGTAATAAAAATGATCAATCGAAGGCAGCGGAGTATGAAGAAGCGTACACCTCGCAAATACAGGTACTGAACAATGATCTCGACAAACTGAACAGCGCATATAGACAAATAGGAATACAGCGATATTTGCTCACTCAGGTAGTTAAAACATCGTGCCACAGTTATATACAAAGGTGTAACGAACTGTTGGAGTCAGAAGAGCCTTCGAGCATACAGTACATAAAGAAATATTATAAAACGCTCACGGTTGGCGATCATATTAAACTGTATCTCAAACAGCTGATGCAGCTAACGCTCACGCAGGGGAACGCGAATTATGCGAGGATAGCTGCTGTTTTTAGGATGCTTCCCATAGTCGCTTTGGCATTAGGGCTTTTTGTTACGGTGATTGCCTTTATGCTGAATTGGATCAAATGCAATACCCACATGAATGCCACATTTCGACTGTATGGACATTTTTTCGCGAATTGTGCTGTTTATGTGAACAGCGTCTGCAAACAGTTCTTCGCATGCTCAGTCACCATACACGACCGCATCGACAAAGAAATTTGCACCCGCCTCGATGGATGTTTGTATGAAACGTCCTGCTTTACCTGGTATTCTTTAGCACAACAATCACAAAGAAAGCCGCGACTGAGAGCATCGTGTAGATCGAAAGATACGTCGATAATTTCCGAACGGAATCCTCTTCCTTGAGGAAGAACGGGATGATATATGACGGCGGCAGCAGGAATAAAATCACAAACGCCCCAACAAGCGCGGGCGTGAGCGGCAAGAACAGTTGCAGGATCGTCACCAGCGCGAAACAGGCGATCGAGAGAAAAACGGCGCGGCCGAGGACAGCGCGGCTGGTAAAGCGCCAGTCAATGCCCTTGAAATCTAGCCCGAATCCGATGACGATCAGCATCAACGCAGCGGTTGGCGCGGAGGCGAACTCCATCACGCCGTAGGCCACTTCGCCCGCGGCTGTGCTGTTGAGCAGCTTGCCAAGGCCTGCGATGCTGCCGATGATGCCTGCAAAGATACCGATTAATATCGGTGTTTTGATGATCGATAACGCGGCTTCCTTTGCGGTGGGCTTTTTGCCGTCATAGATTTGGAGCGCAGGCACCATCACAAGGAATACGTAAAGCTCCTGCCCAAAGGCGACGGTTGCGAAGTTTGCGACCTGCTCGTTACCGAAGAGCACGATATACAGCGCATAGCCCAGCATACCACCTTCGAAACTCGCGAACAGATAGCGTTCATACTGCGCGGCGCTTTTAAATATCTTGCCGGAGAGTCTGCCGACAAACAAGCCCAGGATGCACACCAGAAACACACTGAGCGTGATGAGCAGCATATCCACGCCGAAATGCACCTGTAAGAATGCGCGGAACTGCACGATCGGCAGCATGACTTTGATGACGATGGATTTTAAACCGTCTATCCCTTCCTGCGTCAGGATGCGCCAACGTCTGGCAAAATACCCCACGAGCAGAAGAACGAGTACGGGGAGCACGGTTTTTAGAATTGCGACAAGCTGTGACATGAATCCTCCCAAATAATCAATACCATTATTATAACATAAGAGCCCCAAAACGAGATTGCTTTGGGACTCCGGGAAATTCTGTTGCCAGAAACGTTACTTCTTAAGGCCTTTGTAGAGTTCCAGCGTCTGGTTCAAACCGCCTCATGACCCAACTTCTGGGCAAATTCAGCCGGTGTTATTTATGTAAGTGCGTTATGCTTGCGGAACTCGTTCCAGTCCTTTCGTCGGCGTTCTGCTTTTTTGTACGTCCACTGAAATAAAACAGTTAGGGAGGTTCATTACAAAAACAAGAGCAACTACCCTGCAGGGTAATTGCTCTTGCTTGTCTAAACCCTCACGAAGTGATACAATCGCGCGAAACAAAGAGGGCGGGTGCAAATCAGCTTCAGATGGGTGCAAAGGCCATCAACCGAGTTTGATTTTTGTGAGTTTGGAGTTAATTGACAAGAAAAGCATTTCAGATGACGGGTTGACCAAAGCGACTTTTCGATTGAAGGACAATCTATTTCAATGTATTATCACGTCGCTTCATTTCAGCCAACTTTTTCTATTATTGGTTTTTTCATTTCTCCCTTTTTCGGTGGATTACTAATTATGGGAGCAGGTCAACTGATGTGGCGTTTCTCCAGTACCTTTGCATCACGGATTGTTTGGCGCGACATCTCCCCCCCCCAAGCTTGAGGATTCTGCTCATTGAGTCCCCCATACGAGGGGAGATACTGTTGATCAATACATACAGCTTCGAACTAAAATAGGGCACCAACACTTCTGTTTTTTTATCGAGCACAGTTTTCACAATCGATTTTGCGACTTTCTCGGGCGACACAATCAAGCGCTGATTGGGTAACGAGATGTTTTGAATCATCGGAGTGTTGGTTCGCCCCGGGAATACTGTGCTGATTTTTATAGAGGTGTGCTGCAACTCTTGACGCAGCGATTCTAAGAAACCTGTTAAAGCAGCTTTTGATGCAGAATATGCCGAATCATGGGGGAGGCCCTTCTTTCCATCAAGAGATGATGTTACCACGATATGGCCCGTTTTTTCCGCAAGGAAGAGGGGGAGTATTTCGTATATACAGTTCAAAGTCCCAAAATAGTTTGTCTCCATAACGTCGCGGATTTCATCGATCGTCTGGTCGATCGCCAGTTTTCTGAAGTAAATACCGGCGTTGCACACAGCGACATCTAGTTGTTTGAAGGTTTCCATCGTTTGTTGAATCATATTGCGGACATCAGAGCGGTTTGTCATATCGCAACGGATTGTGAGTGCCCTGACGCCTGCTTGGTTCACTTTATTCTCGACTTCCGTCAGTTTTTGTAAGTTCTTAGACACAAGAACAAGGCTGGCGCCATAGCGGGAAAATTCAAGCGCGGTCGCTTTTCCGATGCCGCTTGAAGCGCCTGTGATCAAAACAACTTTCCCCGCGAGAGATTTTTGATTCATCGCGTGCACCTCCATACAACGTTGCAATAGACGGTTCAGACAATGACGATTTGAAACCGAGAGAAGGCATCCATAAGACAAGCGACATTTTCGCGTTACCTAATTTGCATGAACGAATGCACTGTATGAGTGAGCCTTATCTGCTCAATACCGTGTACTGTCGCCAATCCACCAGCAGGTGCTTCGTATACAGCTGGCTCGATGATGCCGCATTTTATAACTAGCAGACAGAGGGCCGCAATCACACCTAGGAGAACAGCAGCGGCCAACAATAAAATTGCAATAGAGCAGACAAACATCTTTCCCCGGGCGCCCATGGGGCGGGTAATATCCTGAAGGAAACGGCGCCTTTTTTCATACCCGCTGCTTTCCATCGTGAATGGTCCCCTTCCTTTTGTAGACTTACATGAGCGTCCGGCTTTGGAACAGATGGGTTTCTATTTGGGTCAATACGGCAGGCTTGGTGGAAGTTTATAAAACCACGGCCTCGCTCGCTCCAACTGCCCTGCGAGACGGAACAGCGTTGCTTCGTCACCAAACCGCGCGGCAAACTGCATACCGATCGGCAGACCATCCCCGTTTTGGCAGAGAGGAACAGACATCGCCGGCTGGCCAGTGACGTTGAATACTGCGGTATACGGAATGAAGTTGAATGTGTTTTCAGCAAGCATTTCAATCACATGAAGCGCTTTCAGAACCCAGGCTGCGTGCAGCCTGCTTTGTAAGCGTATCATTCGACTCTCCACATCGGATATTTGAAGCGAGCCGAGCGGCACAGGCGGGGATGCCAGCGTTGGCGTTAGGAGCACGTCGTATGTTTCAAAGAAAACTGCGATTTTCCGAGCATACGCAGACAATATGTTCAGCGCCTCTGCGTATTCGCCGCCGTCTATGGTAGATCCTAGTGCGGCAAGTGCCTGCGTGCCGGGTTCGAAGTCCATAACGGTAGACGTGCCCCCCACCTTTCGGATAATGGAGCGCACCTGAGCGCATGTTTCCGAAGCAAGAACGGTTAAATACGACAGCGCAAATTCTTTTTTATCGATCAAGAACGTATCTTCGCTCACATCGTGACCAAGTTCTTCGAGCAATTTGGCCGTTTGCTGCAATCCTGCGAGACAATCCGGGTGAACCTCATTTCCCAGAAACGGGTGCGAGGTAAATGCGATGCGAAGACGACCCGGTTCACACGAAGTTTCACTCAAATAGGGTTGGGCGACAGGAGGTGCCCAGTAGGGAGCGCCGACATCAGGACCGGAGATAGTGTCGAGCATTGCTGCACTGTCGCGAACGGAGCGGGAAAGCACGCCTTCCTGCGCGAACCCACGCCATAATTCGCCATGATCTGGACCAGTCGGAATTCGTCCCCTCGTCGGCTTCAACCCGAAAACACCGCAACAGGACGCGGGAGTACGTATTGAGCCGCCGCCATCCGCGCCTCCCGCTACGGGGACCATGCAGGCAGCGACCGCAGCGGCAGAACCACCGCTGGATCCGCCCGGCGTACGGGTAAGATCCCAAGGATTATGCGTCGGCCCAAAAGCGACGGGCTCTGTAGTCGGGAGCAGACTGAGCTCCGGCAGATTCGTTTTTCCGAGAAAAACAAGTCCAGCGGAGCGGAAGCGCCGAACTGTTTCACTGTCATGCGGGCTACGGATATTTCTCAGAATGCGCGTGCCTGAGCTTGTAGGTTCACCTTCTACGGTCTCCAGAGAGTCCTTGAGTAGAAACGGTACGCCTGCAAACACGCCACTTGGCGCTTGACGTTTTGCCTGCTGACGCGCCTGATCAAACATGCTGTAGACGACAGCGTTGATCTTCGGATTATATGTTTCGATGCGGTAGATCGCTTCCTCTACAAGTTCCGACATCTGAACTTGTTTGCTCCTGATCAACGCTGCAAGACCCAGCGCGTCATACTGATGATATTCTGGAAAGACGGACATCGTTTTACCTCCAATTACCGTTCGGTGAATCATTCTGTTTCATACCGGAAGAAGTGATCAAAAAATAAGCACGAACATCGACGATTTGTTGTGAGCGGGCAGAAAGCGTATGCCGTACAGTGAAAACGAGAATATGCAAGACGACAAGCAACAGAACCGAGAATCTCACCCGGTTCTACGAAGAAAACTTACATATTTAGTATAAAGGATTTTCATGAAGAGAAAATTGAAAAAATGCTATATATAGTAGGTAAATTGCTGTGTTTATGCGCGAGAATCAGGGGAACATTTTCTTTTTAGGGTTCGGTTAACCATGGCTGGATGTTTTGTATTGCGAAGGGCTTACCCCAATCTTTTCACGGAATAGTTTTGAATAATAGCCACTATAGTCCAGACCGCATTCGTTGAATGCCTGAACGACTGTTTTTGCTCGGTCACTTAGTTTTTCCTTTAGTTTTTGAATTTTGATGTCCTGATAATATTTATAGGGGGTGATTCCTGTATGCTTTTTAAATAGACGCGTGAAGTAGTATTTACTCAGAAACACAGAGTTTGCGATTTTCCCGATGTCAAATTTCTCAAACCAATGGTCGTCCATATATGCCTTACTTTTCCGAATTGCGTCTAGTCCGGTATACACGCGCGAAGCAAAAAATACCGTTACAACGCATTCGAGCGTGCCGGTGTTGTCGAAAACCGGAAAGGATGTGATGTTTTGATAGATTTCTTCCTCGGATAATTCCTCGTTGCTGAATCTGCGGACAAGATCCTGAACAGGGACTTTTATACCACTCAGTTCGACGACTTCCCCCAGGAACGCTCTTTGTAAATATTCTTTTATCCCCCACTTTGCGAGATCCGGGTCGAGCAAGATATTATATTTACTGTACAGGGATTCGCTGTCGTGAACCTGAAAAAAAGCGTAAAATGCTTCGTTTGCCTCAATCAGCGATCCATCAACTGCTGCGATATGCACCGGATATGGACAATGTCGTATGATGTCTTGAAACAATTCGGCACACGCGGAGGATGGGTATGAAACAGGAACAGCACGATCATGACAAGTAGCGATTCGACGTTTGTCATGCGGCCTTTTCGCATGCTCCGGGATTGCCCATTCACGGCCAAACCGAACGGCGTTGGGTATCCTGCCGGCTTTACAAAGATTCTGCACCTGCCGAATGGAAATGCCCCATTGTTCCGCAGCCTTTTGCGCTGTCAAGTAAACCATTTCGCACCTCCTGAAAAAGGCGAGAACGTGAAAACAGAGTGGGAATTTATATCTTTCATTGAATGAACTGCACAGCATTTCAGATTACAGAAAATGAATCATATTATCAACTCTATTATATTACGTTGAAACGCTGTGTAAATAATGGGAACGCAAAGCGCACCATAATTTTTCAACGGAGCATGTTAAAATATAAAACAGACCAGAGTATGGGAAAAAATTGAATTGAAAAAGCGGGGAGGTATGAAATCGATCAGGTGAGCACACAATAATGACTTCAAAAAAACATGTTGTAGCCGTGTAAAAGTCCACAGACCGTAACTGGAGTGAGCAGAAGATATTCACGCGGATGATAACGTGATATACGGGTGGCGAAGGGAAGAATGCACGCCGGATGTCGATAGGGAAAAGTGAGCAAAATAGGATATCAGAATGGACATCAAATCATTTCATCGGATGACAATGTATGTTCAATTGAGCATCAGGGAGGTATCAATATGAAATTTTCGATGTTTGAACGACGGTTCCCCTCTGCGACTGGGCTATGTGAGATACGCTATCGCATGTGGGTACCGGAAGTACCGCACATTGCGCTGCAAATCACACATGGAATGGCAGAACACATCGACCGTTACAACGATTTTGCATCGTTCCTTGCAGAAAACGGCGTGCTTGTATATGGAAACGACATTGCAAGCCACGGCAAGAGCATCAAGGACGGTGTGCCGAAGGGGTATTTTGGCGACAAGAACGGTTTGAACGCGATTTTGCAGGACATGCGCACCATGCGCGATCTTGTCAAAGTGGATTATCCTGGTATTCCTTTTATCCTGTTTGGGCACTCGATGGGTTCGCTGCTGGCGCGATCGTATGCGGGACGCAATGGAACAGATTTCGACGCATTCATCTTCTCCGCTACGGGGGGCAAGAACCCGTTGACCAGAGTTGGGCAATGGTTTGCTAAGCGCGACATTCAGAAAACGGGCGGCAAGGAGCCGAATGATACACTGTTTCGTTTGACGTTCGGTTCATACAACAAAGCGTTCAGACCCAACCGTACGGATAACGACTGGCTCTCGCGAGACTATGAGAAGGTTGACGAATACAACGCCGACGAGAACTGCGGGTATCCGTTCACAGCGCACGGCATGTATGATATTTTCGCAGCGTATATAGAAATCTCCAGTGCAAAGTGGGCGGAGCGCGTCCCGAAACGCCCAATTCTTCTGATGTCGGGTTCCTGCGATCCCGTAGGCGAAAATGGAAAAGGCGTCAGGCAGGTTTTTCACTGGCTTGAAAAATCCGGGCATACAGTCGAACTCAAGCTTTATGAAGGCGGTCGTCACGAAATGCTCAACGAGATCAACCGCGACGAGGTCTATCACGACGTACTTGCGTTCATCAACACCGTGGAGTCGGCGGAAAAGACAAAATAGCGTTCAATTCGCCCGGTGGAACGGGGACCGGAGATACGCTCTGACAGCCGGTCGCGACTCCTCCTTTGGGCGCTGCACAAAACCTTACTTCGGCGTTGAAGTGCAATTGTGTTGCAGTGCTTGTTTCAGTTGTGTGGTGATATTCAATTCACTCTTTGATTCCAGAGCTTGATAGAGTAACCGTATCCAACGAGGAGAGGTGATAAATGATGGATGGATTGCCGGCTCTTTGGCGAGCGCTGGTTGCAGCTGTTGTTTTGGTTGCCATCTACGCTTCGTTGCGCATAACGTGGACGAACGCAACTGCGCTACAGACTGCGCTCATACGGCTTCTCAGCGCGCTGCCAACAAATGACAAACCAGAGGACTACAGCGCGGTGCTCGGATTGATTGAAATGCGGGCAAAAGACGTGCCGTATGAAAGTCGATTTCCGAACGGTACGCTGGATCTCTACGCAAAACGCGCGGATAAGCCACAGCCGCTCGTGATCTACACGCACGGCGGGTATTACGTAGGCGGCGACAAAAACGGCCTCGCTTCTTACTGTAAAACGCTTGCGTCCAAAGGATATGTTGTGGCGAACGTCAATTACGCGCTTGCGCCCGGGATGCGGTATCCCGCGCAGATATTACAGCTCAACGAGGCTGCGGCGTTTCTGCTGCGGCACGCTGCGGAATACGTCATCGATCCAGATCGCGTGTTTTTCGCTGGGGACAGCGCGGGCGCGCATTTAAGTTCTCAGATGGGCCTATACTATACAAACCCTGAGTTTTGCGCGCGCCTCAGCGGCGAGCCCGCCATAACAAAGGAGCAGCTGCGCGGGGTCGTGCTGCACTGCGGATATTACAATATAGACACGCTGCGGAAAACCAAGTTCCCGATGATTGCGGATTCGATCCGGATCGTGACAGGCAAAAAGCGGTTTGAGGGTACGGTCGAGGCTGAGAACATGAATACCGTCGCTTGGATAACACAGGACTTTCCGGCGGTGTTCCTCACCTGCGGTGATAAGGATCCGCTCATCACGCAGGCCAACGAGATGCTCGCCGCGCTTGCGCGAAACTGCGTGCATGCTACGGCGTATCTGCCCGAAAGCGGGAAGAAAACGCTTTGGCACGAGTTTCAGAAGCAGCTCAAGACACCGGAGGGGGCGGAAGCGATGGAGAGATTGACGAAGTATTTGGAAGAAAGGTCAAGATAAACCCGAAAACCCAGCGTTGCAAGCAAGATCGGATTATCTACCCATGTGCTCGTTCAACACAAACCAATTTACCGAAGAGAACAAACACATTCTTGTTTTACCTCGGCTTCATCG
>JAEHHG010000194.1 GCA_019248075.1 Candidatus Gracilibacteria bacterium S5_H10
TCGGCCGCTGGCTTTCGCGCAACATGGAGAACTTTAAAAACCGAATCAAGAGCTTTTTAATGCCCAAGCGGTTGTTTGAGGACATGGGGTTTCTCTATCTTGGACCCATCGACGGCCATAACATCGGCGAACTGACGCGCATGTTTCGCAGAGCAAAAGAGTTGCATGTGCCGGTCATCGTGCACTGCGTCACGCAAAAAGGCAAAGGCTATGCGTTTTCCGAACGCAATCCGGAGAAATATCACGGCGTTGCACCGTTTTCAATCGACACAGGCGACATCGAGAGCGCGCATAAAAAGAGCAACTCCAGTGTGTTTGGAGATGCCATGATCGCGTTGGCGAGCAAAGACCCAAAGATTGTTGCCGTCTCTGCGGCAATGCCGATTGGTACAGGGCTGACGGAGTTTGCCGGGCGGTTTCCGGA
>JAEHHG010000195.1 GCA_019248075.1 Candidatus Gracilibacteria bacterium S5_H10
GTTTTCGGTAAATTTCATATTTGGCTACAATCTCGCAATACTTTTGACGCGCTCTGCCACTAGACTGATATAATGAATGCGTGTGACCGCGTAACGCGGATTTTTTGGATAGGATGAGGACACCGTTTTGATGCAGCAAGTGCAGGAGATTGTAGGACAGGTTCGTAAGGTCTTGGTTGGAAAAGATGCCGTCATCGGCAGTATATTGATGGCAATGCTCGCGCAGGGGCATGTGCTGCTGGAAGACGTGCCGGGCGTTGGCAAGACCACCATGGCGCTCGCGTTTTCGCGCGCGATGGACCTCTGCTATAAACGTATGCAGTTCACGCCGGACGTAATGCCTTCGGACATCACCGGCTATACCACGATAACAACCGGCGGAGCGGCGGGCGTCTATGTGCCCGGCGCCGCGATGTGCAACGT
>JAEHHG010000196.1 GCA_019248075.1 Candidatus Gracilibacteria bacterium S5_H10
GAAGCTTATCGGATGATCAATAACTCCTTTTCTAATAACTCTTTGAATCCTAACGAAATACTTCGTAAACATTACTAGCCCAATATCATTCATATACTGTAATAATTTACTATCTGGTGTTCCATACACAATAAAAGCATCTTTTACTGTATTTAAAGCCACAAACTCTTTTCTATCATAATTGTATTTTTTCTCAATCAGCTCAAACAGTTCACTATATTTAAAATCTTTATCATTACCTAATTTTTCACTATTTTCATCAAACAAATCTTTAATAGTTACTCCAATATCTAATAATTCTTTTTCATTTTTAAACTTTCTAATCGCAGCCACAGCAGCATCTAACTCTTCACCTTTGTACTTTGCTTCTAAACCTTTTATTATCTCATTTAGCTCTTCGCTAGGTAGTTTACATGCCATC
>JAEHHG010000197.1 GCA_019248075.1 Candidatus Gracilibacteria bacterium S5_H10
ATGAAATACTACAGGAATAACGTTTACTATAGATACTTTAGCTCCTGCATTTACAGGAACAACACAATCAGGCTCTATTATAACAAGCGGATGAATATACAATACCTGAGTATACATTACTTTTTATGATCCACATCTTTCTGGAGCTACCCTTAATAGCAGTTGATATACTAGTTGAGCACTTATCACCAGTGATGGTACGTATGTCTTTTTCGTTAGTGATACATTAGGACATTCTACAGGAATAACATTTACTATCGACAAAACCCTTCCCGTATTTACAGGAACAACGCTTGCATCAGTTTCTATTATATCAGGATGATATTATGCTACAGGTGTTATAATCACGTTCAATGATACCAACATCTCTGGTGCTACACTCAATGGTTCTCCTTATTCTAGTGGTACACTGATTTCT
>JAEHHG010000198.1 GCA_019248075.1 Candidatus Gracilibacteria bacterium S5_H10
GTCCGCAATGAGCTTCTCAATCAGATAATCCGATGGGAAGCATACGTCGTAGATGTTGTCCTTGGAAGCAAGCTTGACGAGCATTTCCTCGTTGCTGGTCATGGTTGTGTATTTGATGGAAATGCCGGTTTCTTCCTCAAACTGGCGCAGCAGGTCGGGGTCGATGTAGTCGCCCCAGTTGAGCACGTTGAGCGTTACCTTGCTCCCGCCGCCGCAGCCAAAGAACGAGAGCGACAGCGCCAGGGCAAGCGTGATGCAGACGATTTTTTTCCAGAGTTTCATTTTTTATTTCCTCCTGTGTTTGTTGAATTCTAATTCTTCACCGAAATCGGTTGGGTTGGCAAATTATCGCTTCAGGCCGACTTTCTTGTCTTGCAGTTCTGCATTGCGTTCCTCGCGAATGCTCTTGAGGTTGACG
>JAEHHG010000199.1 GCA_019248075.1 Candidatus Gracilibacteria bacterium S5_H10
GAAAACTGCGCAAATTGGTTAAGCAGGACAAACCAGACCTGGTGCTTGCCATGCCGGAGAAAGTCAATATTTGGACGGTGCTGTTTTTGCTTGGCACGGGCGTTCCCGTCGTAGTCAGCGAACGAAACGATCCAAACCGACATCCGGAGAGCAAGATCAAGCGTGTATTGCGCAGGATGTTTTACCCGTTTGCGGCAGGGTTCATCTTTCAGACGGAGGATGCGGCAGCGTATTTTCCAAAGAAGATCCAAAGCCGCGGAATCGTGCTGGATAACCCGTTGGACACCGAGCGGATTCCTGCGCGGTATGAAGGCGAGCGCAGGCGCGTTGTCACCGCGGCTGGCAGGCTGCATGAGCAAAAGAATTTCGATTTGCTGATACGCGCGTTTGCCCGGTTTTACCGTACGCATCATGCCT
>JAEHHG010000200.1 GCA_019248075.1 Candidatus Gracilibacteria bacterium S5_H10
TTGTACGTCGCTAAATAAGAGAAACAAAGTTGAGAGGGAGCACAGGCTCCCTCTTTTTTTGAAACACACGTTTGCGATTTTCTCACAATACTCCGATTGTAACGGTACTAAATATCCTTTATAATCATGCCATGGAACAAAAAAATCGTGTAATCACCGCTCTGAAGGAACTGGGGCACACTGCGCTGGGCTTCGGCAAGGCGCAGATAATCCTATTTGGTGTGAACTTTGTGGTCATCACCACAGGTATGTTGATTGCGGGGCTTGGTTGGTGGTCGCCGCTCATCGCCATCGGCATCAGCTTATTAGACCTGCTGCCTGTCATCGGCTCCGGCATCGTGTTTGTACCCTGGGTAATTATCGCGCTGATTGCGAAGAATCCGCATATGGCAATCATTGTTGGGGCAACGTATATC
>JAEHHG010000201.1 GCA_019248075.1 Candidatus Gracilibacteria bacterium S5_H10
TATTATCCACACTTCGTTTAATGTGATGACGACCGCCATTCTGTTGCCGGCATCCAATCTGCTGGTAAGACTTGCTGTGCTTAGCATCCCTGAAAAGCAAACCAAAGCAGAAGAGGAATGGCCGCTGGACGAACGTTTTCTGGATATGCCGTCGTTTGCGTTGGAGCAATGCAGAAACGTCATCGACCGTATGGCAACGCTTTCGCGGGATACTTTGCTCATGGCGTTGGGTACCGTGGAAGAATATGACGCAAAAGTTGTCGCAAAGGTTGTTGAGAACGAGGACATCATCGATAAGTACGAAGACAGGCTTGGCTCCTATCTGGTTCAATTGAGCACGCGGCAAATGATGGAGCAGGACAGCAACGAAATTGGTATGTTCCTGCACATGATCGGAGATTTTGAACGAATCAGCG
>JAEHHG010000202.1 GCA_019248075.1 Candidatus Gracilibacteria bacterium S5_H10
GAAATGTCGCTTTTGCTACTCCGAGGACTCTTAGTCATTCTTTTGCCATAGCCTCGAATTGTTGCATTACTTCTTTTTTTTGTTTACTCTCCATAGTGCAAAGTTCTATGATCGCTTCCGGTGCTCATTTACTTGCTATAGTGAGATGTCCTCATTTTTTTTCCTTCCATACGTGGGAAAGTGCAAGCAGATCTTTGGTGAGCGGATATTCTTGGATTAGTGTGAAATCGTGAATGTGTTCAGGATCTATATTGTGTCATAAAGTTATCAATGCTTTTTCCATCGGATCGAAGGGATCTTTTTTACTTGCAAGAATTCCATATTCTATAAGTGTATGAAATCCTTCAGGGATATTTTCTCATTTTTTAATAGCAAAAGAAATGCTGTTGGTGTATAATTTTTTTACTGTCATTTT
>JAEHHG010000027.1 GCA_019248075.1 Candidatus Gracilibacteria bacterium S5_H10
ACCTCGGCATTCCGATGAACGCCGAAAAACAAAAGCCCCCAAGCCCTCCCAAATGAGATTGAGAGCGCACAATATTTTATGAATCCTGCTTCGGGGTGTTCTCGCCCAATTGCCTGACTCAATGCGGTGAGGACAAGAGTATCCCGTATTCGGGTGCCCAGATTATTTTGATTGACCTGCTCCCCGAAAAAGTAGTCCACCTAAAAAGAGAGAAAATGATAAACTGAAAAAAATGGAGGGGTGGACAAAATGAAGAAGAGCAATTACACAGAGGAGCAGATCGCCTTTGCGTTGAAGCAGGCGGAGCTGGGCACGCCGATATCGGAGGTGTGCCGGAAGCTCGGGATCGCGGAACAGACGTTTTACCGCTGGAAGAGCAAATACGGTGGGATGCTGCCGAGCGACATGAAGCGGCTTCGGCAGTTGGAGGAAGAGAACGCCAAGCTGAAAAAGCTTGTGGCAGATCTCAGTCTGGATAAGCTGATGCTGCAGGATGTACTGACAAAAAAATTCTAAGGCCTGCCGAGAAGCGGCAAGCGGTGCGGTATCTGCAGGAACGCTTTCAAGCGAGCGAACGCAGAAGCTGTACGGTATTGCGGATCAACCGGGAATGGCATCGGAGGCAGCCAACCCGCGACGAGCAGGCCTTTTTGCGAATGAGAATCAGGGAAATCGCCTCTGTGAGGAAGCGATATGGATACCGAAGGATCCATGTCCTGTTGCTGCGTGAAGGATGGGAAATCAACCATAAGCGGGTATACAGGCTCTACAGACAGGAAGGATTGAACCTGAGAAAGCCCTCCAGCCGCAAGAAAATCAGCGTTTCAAGGGCTCCTGAGAAGGGATTGGCTTCTGCAGTGAACGAATGCTGGTGTATGGACTTCGTATCGGATCAATTGTACATTGGGAAGCGATTCCGGGCACTGACCGTTCTGGACACGTTCAGCCGGGAAAGCTTAGCCATCTACGTGGACAAATCGATCAAGGGCGAACAGGTCTGCGAGGAACTGGAAAAAATCAAGGCAGCCCGCGGGCTGCCTCAACGGATCAAAGTCGATAACGGACCAGAATTCATCTCCCGGGCACTGGACGCCTGGTCGTACTTCAATAAGGTCAAGCTCGATTATTCACGACCCGGTACGCCGACAGACAACCCGCATATCGAATCGTTCAACGGCAGCTTCCGAGATGAATGCCTAAACATGAACTGGTTTATGTCTCTGGAGGATGCCAGAGACAAAATAGAGCGCTGGCGAAGGGACTACAACGAGTTCCGTCCACACAGCGCACTAACATACCTAACGCCGGCTGAATTTGCCCTAAAAACGGGCTCGGAAGCCGTCTGAACATCGATTTTTTCTCATTCAAAGTGGACTGCTCTTTGGGGGACACCTCAAACATTGATTTTTTCTCATTCAATCTGGACTACTTTGGGGGGGACACCTCAAATTCATTCAGCATTTGCAGATTATTTTCTTGAATAAAATGGCAGGAGTGTCCTCTAAATGTTATTTAATTCTCTTCAGTTTTTGATTTTCTTCCCAATAGTATTAATTGTATATTATATCATTCCAGACAAGGTGAAATACTTATGGCTGTTAGTGGCAAGTTATTATTTCTACATGTGCTGGAATGCTAAATATGCTTTGTTGATATTAGTTTCTACAGTTGTAACATATATTAGCGGCTTATTGATTGAAAAAATCAAAAGAAGTGAGGATTTTAATGATAAGAGAAAAACTTCATTAAAAAAATGGGTGGTAGCGGGAAGTTGTGCCATCAATCTTGGAATTCTCTTCTGTTTCAAATACATTAACTTTACGGTTTCACTTTTATCACAAGCTTTCAGTGTAATTCATATACAATTGAATATACCGGCATTTGATATTATTCTACCAGTCGGTATATCTTTTTATACATTTCAGGCGTTGAGTTACAATATGGATGTTTATAGAGATGATATATATGCAGAGAAAAATTTCTTTCGTTATGCGTTGTTCGTTTCATTTTTTCCGCAGTTGGTCGCTGGCCCAATTGAAAGATCAAAAAACTTACTAAAGCAGCTCGCGGTTCCTAAAAAATTTAATTCTAAAAAAGCAACCGATGGTTTTCTGCTAATGATATGGGGTTATTTCTTGAAAATTGTAGTAGCGGATAGAATTGCCATATTTGTCGATAATATATATGGCAATTATCAGACATATAACGGGTGGTATATTGCAATTGCGACAATGCTTTTTGCTATTCAGATTTATTGTGATTTTGCAGGATATTCTACAATCGCAATGGGTGCGGCCGAAATACTTGGCATTGATTTAATGGAGAACTTCAATGCCCCGTATTTATCCACTTCAGTAGCTGAATTTTGGAGGCATTGGCATATATCATTGACTTCATGGTTTAAAGACTATTTATATATCCCTTTAGGTGGAAGTCGAAAAGGTAAAACTCGTAAATACATTAATAAAATGATTGTATTCATTGTCAGCGGTCTGTGGCATGGCGCAAATCTCTCCTTTATTATCTGGGGTGGATTAAACGGTTTATATCAAGTTATCGGAGAAATTTTACAGCCCGTGAGAGATAAGGTCGTTTCAGTTTTGAGACTTAATCGTAGTTCAATCGGTCATAAGTTGATAAAAGGAATAATAACATTTGCGCTGATTGATTTTTCATGGATATTTTTCAGAGCAAATGGCTACCGCGAATCTCTTGCAATTATTCAGTCCATGCTTACATATAAAAATCCCTGGATTTTAATAGACGGATCGCTGTACAACTGTGGATTGGACAGTAAAAATTTTGGGTTAATGATTCTTTGTATTGCGGTCATTGTTTTCGCAGATATATTGAAAAAAAGAGGAATAAAAGTTCGATCTGTCATTGCACAGCAAGATTACTGGTGTCGTTATCTTGTGTTAATATTTGCAATATGCTTTATTTTAATCTTTGGAATATGGGGCTCAGGATATGATGTGACTGGGTTCATATATTTCCAGTTTTAAAAGGAGAATAAATCATGAAAAATAAAAAAATTATGAGAATATTCTCCTCCTTATTATTTGCTATTTTGCTTTTCCTGACCATAGCAAATTGTGCCGATCTTCTGGAGTATAAAGAGGCAAGGATTAAATATACTCCGTTTTATGAGAGTGAGACAAATTTTGATGTGATTTTTCTGGGTACCAGTCATATGTGGAATCATGTTTTACCGATGGAAATGTGGGGCGAATATGGAATCGCTTCTTATAATTGGGGTTATTCTAATTGTACCCCGGCAGAGAACTATTATCTAATACAAGATATCTTAAAAAATACATCGCCTAAGGTGGTAGTTATCGATGTGTATGGTTTGACCGAATATAATAATTATAATAATGGTAAATACAGGACAGATAGAATTGAACAGCAGCATGTTCAATTTGATAGCCTGCCAATTTGGTCAAAAAGCAAAATTGAGGCTTCACAAGATGTATTTGATGATTATGACAGTAACGAAGACTTTATCTGGAATTTTATTATGTATCATAATAGATGGAGTGAGTTAGGACAATCCGATTTTGAGTATGACATTACTACAGAAAAAGGGGCTTACTTTTTAACAGGATTAGGATCGGCTTCCTTTACACAAATAGATGAGAACGAAAAGACAGAAATTGATGGTGCCTGCTACCCTTATTACTTAAAATTGATTGAATACTGTGAGGAACAGGGAATTCAGGTTTTATGTGCTTATATTCCATTTGCAGCAAGTGAAGAACAACAGAAAATTGCCAATACCATTGGTGATATTGTAGAACAGTATCCAAATTGTTCATATGTGAACATGCTTAATGAGAATATATTAAATTTCATGACAGATATATGCCCGGATAACGGACATTTAAACTATTCCGGAGCATCAAAGGTTACCTCTTGGCTAGGGCAGTATTTATCTGATAATTATGCCCTGGATGATTACAGAAATAATGAGTATTGGATGAGCGATTATACTGATTATCATAAATATAAGATCACCGTGATTAACGAGCAAACAACATTGCCATCCTACTTGGTTCAGCTTTTTGATGATGATTTTTCGGCTGAATTGGAGGTGTATGATCAGAATCTTTTGCATTCAGAACGGCTGTCATTGCTTTTTGATAATGCAGGCGTGACACCGATTTATGTGGAAGCAGATTTAAACAAGTGTGCACATTTGGTAATCAATTCTGCTTTAACTGGTGAAGTTGTTTCTGATTTATATTTTACATGTGATAATACCGAAATTCTTAATATATTTGCCATTAATAAAGATACTGAATAAAAAACGAGCTAGTGTCAAGATAAGTTCGCAATTTCGGGACTCAGAAGAACTGTTCAGGCAGCAATTTGAAGTAATAATTCCATAGCTTGAGGATTGATATATGCTCTGGAAACAGACCAATCTTCAGCATATTCCGTCAGGTATGTTGTGACCAGCTGCAGGTAGGAATCCGGGTTTGGGAAGATGCCGACCACCCGCGTTCGGCGGCGGATTTCCTTATTCAGCCGCTCCAGTATGTTCGTGGAGGAAATCTTCCGGGAATCCAGTCTCGGGGAGAGAAGAAGGCGATCGAATCGTCCAACCCGTCTTCCTGTGTAGCGATCGCTTTGGGAAACCTTTTCTCGTATTCTTCCGCCAGAGCATTCGCCCGTTTCCTTGCGGTTTTTTCATCTGGGACCAGCCATTATCTGCTTGAGCTTGCCTGCGAACGCTTGCTTGTCCTTATGCGAGACAAGGGCCAGAATATTGCGCATGAAATGAACTTTGCAGCGTTGTCAGGATGCGCTCGGAAAGCTTTCCCGTATTGCCGCGACTAAACCGCCGTGGGCGTCTGAGATGACCAGAGAAGGCGGCTTCAGTCCACGTTCCTTCAACGATTCGAACAGTTGCTTGTAGCTTTCCCTCGACTCCTCCAGCATTGGTTCTATTGCCAGTACTTCGCGCTGTCCACGCTCTTCAGCACCGCAGACGACCAATATCGCCATGCTGACAACACGTCCGCCACATCGGACCTTTTCGTACAATGCATCAGCCCAAATCACGGGATAACGCATATCTTCCAGCGTTCACGATCGGAAGGCGTCGACCTGATCGTTCAGTGGCTTTGTCATTTCACTGACCTGACTCCGTGATAGGCTCTCGACTCCAAGGCTCTGTGCAAGTTTTCCCATCTTTCGCGTGGAAACGCCTTGTATGAACGCCTCCTGAACGACTTGGATTAGTGCCGCCTCGCTACGCTTCCGTTCCGTCGCAAAAAATGGAATATAGCCTCCGTTTCGCAGTTTTGGCACCATCTGGTTCATCGTTCCCATTCGCGTATCCAACCGACGAACACGATAGCTGCAACTGCAACTGTAATTGTTTCGATTGCTGCTGCGTTCATTCTTTTCAGCGCTGATTGCCTCGGTTTCCTCGGCTTCCATGGGCTGCTTGCAGAGCCATTCCAGCAAGTTGAGCATCGGGTCCGGCTGCGTCATGTATTCGAGTAGAAATTCCGTCAGGTTTGTGTTGCCATTTTTTGAGCCATCGTGGGTTCTTTTACTGAATGTCTTACCTTCATTCATTCTATCGGAGTCCCGATGGCTTTCCTATGCCTTCTTGTAATTGCGAACTTTATTGTACGTTATCAAGGGATATTAACGGGGAACCATCGCCACTTCATTTTATTACGATATAATTAATCCTCCTTGTGCGTCAAAAATGCGACAAAACAAAAATCGGCCTACGAGATCACCAACTCGCAGGCCTTTCTCTATCTACCTTGAATAACGCTTTTTTCGGATTTGTTGCATTTTCGCACTTTTTGAAAAATGAGCTAAAATTGAACCCCCTAAAAAGTTGCCTAATTAGGGGGTTTTTGGCGTGCCCGAAAGGATTCGAACCTTCGACCCTCAGAGTCGGAGTCTGATACTCTATCCAGCTGAGCTACGGGCACAAGTTTTAAGTTGTCAATTTCTCGCCTGCAACCAGCGGAGTCGGAGTCTGATACTCTATCCAGCTGAGCTACGGGCACAAGTTTTAAGTTGT
The DNA here is from genome assembly GCA_019248075.1 of Candidatus Gracilibacteria bacterium S5_H10. Classification (GTDB taxonomy): domain Bacteria; phylum Patescibacteriota; class Gracilibacteria; order Absconditabacterales; family Absconditicoccaceae; genus CAJBLF01. Next base: position 6,053 of record JAEHHG010000027.1, read on the forward strand.
CAAATTCTCGCCTGCAACCACCGGAGTCGGAGTCTGATACTCTATCCAGCTGAGCTACGGGCACAAACGATATTCGATTTTCTCGTGAAAACACGCATGATTGCTGGACGATTTCCCGCAAAGACGCGAAGCAGATTATACCACAGGTTTCTTCTCGTAGCAATAGGCGATCGCCTCGCCGACGGTTGCAACGGGCACAAGCTTGAGCCCAGGAATCTTCGGTGTTTTGGCAGATTTGGGCAGCAGCACAGTGTCGTAACCAAGCCGCACGCACTCGTTGAGCCGCGTCTCGATGCGGCTGAGCGAACGAACCTCTCCAGTAAGCCCTACTTCGCCAAGCGCAGCGGTACGCGGCGGCAGTGGCAGATCCATCATTGCGGAGGCGACGCACAGCGCAACGGCAAGATCGGTGCTGCGCTCGTCCAGCTTCAGCCCGCCAACCACGTTGAGGTATACATCTTTGGTGGAAAGCCGCAAATACGCCTTCTTTTCCAGCACCGCGAGCAACAGGCTGAGCCTACCCGCGTCCACTCCCGCGCTCGTGCGGCGCGGATTGCCAAATGCGTTGTCGGTGAGCAGCGACTGCACCTCTGCCAAAATCGGGCGGGTGCCTTCCATCGCGCAGGTAACGCAGCAGCCCGGCGCACTCTCGCCGGAGAGGAATAAGCGGGAAGGATCGGCAACCTCGCGCATGCCGCCGTCGCCCATCTCAAACACGCCCACCTCATTGGTCGAGCCAAAGCGGTTTTTGACCGCGCGCAGGAGCCTCAGTCCTTCGTGCCGGTCTCCTTCGAAATATAGCACCGTATCCACGATGTGCTCCAGCACGCGTGGACCAGCGATGTTTCCGTCTTTCGTAACATGTCCCACGATGAGCACGATGACGCCCGTCTCTTTTGCATAGCGCGTAAGCCGTGCGGTTGCGGCGCGCACCTGGCTGACGCTTGCGGCAGCGCCTGTGCTATCTTCGGAAAATATCGTTTGGATCGAGTCCACAATCAGCACGGTGCAGCGCGTGTTGGTCGCCTCTTCCATGATCTGCTCAAGGTCGGTTTCACAAAGGATGTCGATGTCGTTTTTCATGCCGAGGCGGTCGGCGCGCAGTTTTATTTGGGACGCGCTCTCCTCGCCGGAGACATATAAAACGACGCCCTCGCTGGCAAGCGTATCCGCTGCCTGCAACAAAAGCGTCGATTTTCCGATGCCCGGGTCGCCACCCAACAGCACGACCATACCACGAATCAACCCGCCGCCAAGAACGCGGTCGAGTTCACTCATGCCCGCCGAGATACGCTTCTGCGGAAGGGGGACAACCTGGCTCAATTTTTGCGAAACTGCGGTTCCGGCAGGCGCGCTGCTCTTCACCTTGACCTCCGCAAACTCGGTCATGGTGTTCCAGCTTTCGCACTGCGGGCATTTGCCCATCCATTTGGCGGACTCATAGCCGCACTCGCCGCAGATATAGGTAACGCGATCCTTGGCCGCCATATCAGCCGACCACCTTGAGATACTTCCAGAGGGTCTGTGTATCACTGGTCATGTCGCGCCAGATGGCATAATCTCCGCTCGCGGAGACAAACTGCGCGTTGGTTCCCGTTTCGCTGATGACATACGTTTTATCATCTGCAAATACATAAGCATAGACCGTTTCATCGCGGCTGAACACCACACATGACGGCGTAATGTCAAAGTCGATCACACCGCTGGCAACTTTTTTTGCCGCGGCGCCGCCGACACTGATGTAGAGATCGCTCTTGTCGTCATGATTTCCGCTCAAGAACGCCCAACGGTCGCCTGCCGACTTGGGGTCGTGCACATAGCTGCCCGCCGCAAAGTCCCAACGGCTGTTGTCGGAAAGAAGCACCGTGCGAATCAAGCTGCTTCCAGGGTTTTGCGTGTCCGCATCCGCATAGATCACCTGGCCGCTTTTTATTGAAGGATCACTCTCGGCATAGGCCGAGTTGGTGAACACAGCAAGCGTGAGCAGCTCTCCGGAGGTGATATCGCAAACCATCAGTTTCCCGTTTGAACCACCCGTGCGCTCCGTCCAAACCGCATAGGGCGCTTCAAACTGCAGCTTTGGCGCATCCATTGCAAACTCCGCAAGCACAGCGGTCTCACCCGTTGCCTTGTTTAGGCGAATGATGCTGCCGCCGCCTGCAGTGTTGCAATCGGCATATAGAATCACGTCTTCATTTTCCACCGGATAACGGGCGGTGTCGTTGAGCATCGTGAGATCGATGTTTGAAAACGCACTGGTTACAGGGTTGAGCCGTACCAGTCTTGTGCAGGCGTTCTCACTCGCGCCAGTTGCAAATAAAATCTCGTCTTCAAACACGCTCGGGTCTACTACCGCCGCGGGCAGACCATATCCTTCGCCAAACTGCACGGTCTTGACCTCGTTGATCAAAATCGGGTTGATCGGGGAAGCGGTCTGTTTGACCGTTTCTACAACCGGCGTGTTGCCAAACAGCGGCGCGCCGGACTGAATCCGCGCGTTGACGAGTGGCATGACGACGAACACCACAACAAGCACAATCGCCGCCAACACAGCAAGCGCAATGACGAGCTTCAGCACAGGGCCGTAGCTCGTTGCATCCAGACTCCGCCTGCGCCGCGGGGTGTATTTTAAATTGCTATTCATACGTTTCACGGTTATCATTTTACCCCAATCAGCGCGGTTCGGTCAACGAAAGAAAGCGTGAACAAGCGGGTTTGCACGCTTTGCCTATCAGTCGGCACAATAACGCAAATATATGCGCCGCCGGATCGCGCGCAGTGGATCGCAGCTTGACAATCGAGGGGGTTAAGATAGAATAGATGCAGTACCAATCGATTGCGTAAAACACGCTTTCTTTCAGAAAATCTCAATTTATTCAATTGTCCGCATACGCGCGGATATTGCGACCGTTTACAGGACAGAGATGCTTCTCTTTCCGTCAATCCATCACCACGGAGGTTGCCCATGCTGTATGTCCGCCTGCTGATTCTATGTCTTTCGATCTTTGGATATATTCTGTTTCTGAAGAAGCAGTGTCAAATCGATCTCGCCTTTGGGCCCGCAATGACCGTCCTGTTCATCATGGGCGCGTTGTTCTTGGGCGGCATCATCGGTTTATTGCAATGGGTCACGTATCTTGTGTTGATTCTGGGCCTCGCGCTTCTTGTTTGGATGCTGATCAAAAAGCCAACGACCGATTGGAAGTCCATACTGACCAATCCATCGCTTATTTTTCTTACGATTTCGGGAATCTATCTATATGTTCGCTTTCATAACAGAGTGCTCTATAGCTATGACGACTTCAGTCACTGGGGACTCATGGTTAAAAGCATGCTGTCCAACAATGGTTTCCCAACGGCGGCAAACTCGTTTATCACCTTTCAGTCCTATCCGCCGGGCAGCGCTTGCTGGATCTATTTTGTTTCCCGCGCTGTCGGAGCATCGGAAGGGCTCTATCTCTTTGCGCAGGCAATGCTTACGCTGGCGTGCCTTTCGCCTCTCTTCGGTTTCTTTAAAAAACGCCGCTGGTATGACCTGTTGCTTCCGCTCGCCGGCGCTGTGCTGATCTATACGAATGCACTCGACCCCAATTGCCTTGGCGTAGATGTTCTGCTCGCCGCTGCGGGGCTGGCCAGCGTACTTACGATCTATCGTTACAGGGATCGCTTAGCCTCACATTATCTCTTGATCCTTCCGATGGTATTTAGCACCATATTGATCAAAAACAGCGGCATCTATTTTTCGCTCGCTTCAATGGCACTGTGTTTGTACTATCTCTATGAGCAAAAGTCCGCAGCCAAGCGCGCAAAAATCATCGCCGCGCTTGTTTTGACCATCGTTCCAATCATCGTTTTGCTGCTTTGGCGCGCTCATGTGTCGGCCTCTTTTGAAGGCGGGCTTGCGACGAAGCACGCTCTGTCGTTGCAGAATTTCCTCGGCAAATGGGAAGGAAACAAAACGCACGCCGCAGACATGCTAAAGGTAATCCTCCTTCTGATGATCAATCCGCTGAAGAACAGCACCATCATCGTGCTGGGCGGCTTTATTGTAATAGCCGTGCTGGAGGCTTTGATCCGACGCGACCAAAAGGCAAACCTGCGCAACATCACGCTTATCCTCGTGCTCGTGCTTTGCACATTCCTTTACGAAGTCGGCGTAGCGTGCATGTATCTGTTCAGCATGTCCTCCACAGAGTTTTTCTATAACAATGGCGGCGACTATATTCGCTATAACAGCACGCTTGTCGGTTTTCTCTGCGGCATCCTGATTGCGTATTGCGGCAGAAAACTTGCCAGCAAGGATCTGCCGCGCAGCAAAGCCTTCCAATGGGTTCTCAGGTTGGGCACTTTGGC
>JAEHHG010000203.1 GCA_019248075.1 Candidatus Gracilibacteria bacterium S5_H10
CTCATTGCATTTCTTTCAGGTCTATATTTATTTGAAGCTCCTACATATATTCCTTTGTTGTAACCATCTAATTCTATATATCCACCGTTACTTTCAGCTTTTTTATTCAGATACACATTCATCTCAGGTATGAAGTCTTTCCCTGCTCCAATAAACATATCTATTACTTTTGATAGATTCTTTTTGTGTTCAGCGCTAACTTCAACTGGATCATATGCATACAATTCGTCCATGAATTCTTTCATCTTTTCAGGATCTTTAATCAAGTCATCATTTTGTTTTTCAAAATCTTTTCTATCGTTTTCATATTTGAATCCATTTTCTGAACCTAATCCTCTAAAATCTTTATCTAGTTCTACATAATTATCAACTACTTTATCTATGCCAATAAGACCATTTATTCTAGCGCCAG
>JAEHHG010000204.1 GCA_019248075.1 Candidatus Gracilibacteria bacterium S5_H10
GCAAGCGCACTGGTTTGAGCGCCCGAACTTCAAGCACGAGTGGAGATTTTGGGATTTGGCAATACAGGAAGCGCTCACGTTCTTCGGGCTCACCGAAGAAGGCGGCAACCCGTATTAATTCAATCAGCAGCAGAAGAGGAGAGAAGAAGAATGGCATTGTTTGAATTCAACGCATTGTCCGTCATCATGGGCGGCTCGTTCGCTGCCCGCGTGTTCATTCCCGAGATGGACAAGATGATGCTGGATGACAAAACGCACGAAAAGAAATATCCCGTGCTGCTATTGCTGCACGACGAAGGCGGCGCAGCCGTGGACTGGCAGCGTTCGCCCGCGGAGCGGTGCGCGGCGGAAAACGGCATCTTCATCATCGCGCCGGATGTGCAGCACGCGCTCGGCACCGA
>JAEHHG010000205.1 GCA_019248075.1 Candidatus Gracilibacteria bacterium S5_H10
TCCCTCGCGGCAAAGCGTGTCATGGGGACGGTGCTGCTGCCACAGTTGCAGACACTGGCGGATTCCGGTGTTTCGCTGCTGGGACAGTTTACATCAGGGCTGGTGGACGCGGGCGGTGATTTCAACAAGATCAGCCAGGTCATCGGGGATACCGTCGGCGGAGCGGTAAACGCGCTCATGCAGGGCTTGCCGCAATTCATACTAGTTGGCATGCAGATCGTAACCTCGATCGGGAGCGCCCTGATCGACAATATGGATATCATCGTGGAGGGCGCCAAAACCATCTGCACGTCGTTACTAAACGGACTGATCGATGCGCTGCCTGATTTGACCACAGGTGCGCTCGATCTGGTATTGGCACTGACGCGGGGGATTCTGGAGAACCTGCCCCAACTCGTC
>JAEHHG010000206.1 GCA_019248075.1 Candidatus Gracilibacteria bacterium S5_H10
GCGGAACGGCTCGTGCCCGTCGGCGAGGACATTGAGCGCGAGATGGGCATTCCCATCGTCAACAAGCGCATTTCGGTAACGCCCATGGCGCTGGTCGCGGACGCAAGCGAGACGGAGGACTATGTGCCCTTTGCGCTGGCGATGGATCGCGCGGCGAAAGAATGCGGCGTGAACTTCATCGGCGGCTACTCCGCGCTGGTGCAAAAAGGCTTTACACGCGGGGACACGCGGCTGATCCGTTCGATTCCCGAAGCGCTGGCGGTTACGGACTATGTCTGCTCCTCGATTAACGTCGCCTCCACGCGCGCGGGCATCAATATGGACGCCGTGCGTCTCATGGGCGAAATCATCAAGGCAACCGCCGCGCGAACCGCCGATCAGGATGGGCTCGGTTGCG
>JAEHHG010000207.1 GCA_019248075.1 Candidatus Gracilibacteria bacterium S5_H10
TCCCAGTATTTTGAGGAAGATAAAGAGATAATTTTTTACCGTTCTGACAGTGAGAAAATAGAAAAAGCCAAGTTTTATCTGGACGTTTCGCATAGCAACGTCGTAAACAATATCAAGATAAATGCACGGTTAAAAGCAGTATGTGAACACACTTGGATGAACCGATTTCAAAAGCTGTTTGAAAGATTGAGCTTATCTATATGAAGCAAGGAGAAAAGAATATGCCTGGATTCTTTATCAGTAACGGTCTAAAACCAAAAATTTTTAAAGATGTAAACTGGATTGTCAACATTAAGTCGGACAGGTTTTATAAGGTACGGGCTCTCTTAAACTCTACTGGTGATAAGTATCCAAGTGTTCCGTGCAAACGGATGTTGTTGAACCAATGAACATAAT
>JAEHHG010000208.1 GCA_019248075.1 Candidatus Gracilibacteria bacterium S5_H10
TTCCTCCGATTATGGAACTCTTTAAAAATGAAATCTTGCCTACCCTATCTCTAGACAAACTTCTGATTCTTGAAAAAAAACTTTTTATGACATATCATGAGGAAAGCAACATTCCAAAAATATTCCAAAATTTGTTCTAAAAAACCCAAAAAAATAACATATTATGTAATATTTTAAAACACTGTCAATCTATTGTAATAATAAAGGCAGTGTTTTTTTGATTATTTGTTTAGCGAGGATATAATAGTATTGTAACAATTCTTTATTGTCTGAACTACCACAATGATCAAAACACTTACGCATCACTATCATAAGATTCCAAGATTGGGCAAACTTTTTTTCGGTGTTGCTTTTTTGCTCGGAGTATTCGCAGCAACCTTCAAATTTATGTATGC
>JAEHHG010000209.1 GCA_019248075.1 Candidatus Gracilibacteria bacterium S5_H10
GTTATTCATGAAGCCGTTGGAGGGGTTTAAAAACGCTAACACGATGTAGCTGATGATAACGGTGGAAAGTAAAAACGGAATCAGATAGATGATTTGGCTGACCTGCTTGAAATATTTGTTTTTCGCGCTGTCCAGCGCGATTGCAACGATGATTGCCAGCACATTGCCAAAGAGGATGAAACCCAAATTGTATAAAATGGTGTTGCGAATGGCGATGAGTGCATCATTGTTGCTAAACAGATATTTGAAGTTGCTCAACCCTACCCAGGGGCTTTGAAAGATGCCTAGCGAGTAATTGATCTTTTTAAACGCAATGACGAGACCTGCCATCGGCAGGTAGTTGTTGATGATCAAATAGGCCACTCCCGGCAGCAGCATCAAGTACAATGGCAG
>JAEHHG010000210.1 GCA_019248075.1 Candidatus Gracilibacteria bacterium S5_H10
CGGGATTCAAACCGATTCTGCATACATTCGGCCCCTTTGCCTCCCGCCGTGTCTACGATCAGGCGTTTCTCTCCGGCGGATATGCTCACAACGACATTACCATCAGCGGCAGCGACCCCGGCGTAACCGCCGCGCTCAACGGCGGAACGCACATGCCCTTTGAGGACATGGCGCTCTATCGCGCGCTGCCGGGCTGCACCGTGCTCGACATCTCCGACGCCGAGCAGTTCAAGAGCGTGCTCCGGCAGGCGAAGGATCGCCCGGGCGTAAAATACATCCGCACCACGCGAAAGAACACCGCAAAGCTCTATGAAGACGGCACGGAAACCCCCATCGGCAAAGGCATTGTCCTGCGCGAGGGAACCGACGCGGTCATCGTTGCCAGCGGCAT
>JAEHHG010000028.1 GCA_019248075.1 Candidatus Gracilibacteria bacterium S5_H10
TTTTTTTTATATCTTTTAAAAACATTACAAGCATTCCAGTATTGCTTGTTCCAATTTTAAGTACCGTACATTTTGTTTTAGCATAAGTTATTTTGTCTCCAATATCAATATCATATTTTGATTTTAATATGTCAATAGATAATTCATCTTTCATAATATATCCCTGTTTTGTTTTTTACTACTTGCAGTAGAGAGCTTATCAAGACCACAAGTTCCGACTGCAGAGGACAGCTCTCGTAATTTTTTTTGCTACCGCAAAAAGAAATTACTCGTTTGCCCTCTTGTCGGCACAATGGCTTGGAAATAAATGGTTATGTGTTGTTTTAGATTACATAATCAATCATTCTTTTAACATCTTGTTCGTTGCCATTAATTACATATGAAGTTATCTCATCTGGTTCTAAACCTAGTAACTCAAGAAAATCACCCATTCTTTTGTTTTCATAAGATAAATTTTCAATTTGATCTTTTAGCTCGTCTATAATTAAGTCTTTATTAGTTGTCATCTTTTTCCTCTTCTAGTTCTTCGTTGCAGCTGTAGCATAAATCTTCCTCTAAATAATCTTGATATTTTCCACATTTTTCACATTCAAATAAATATTTGTTTTCAACTAATGAGTCAAATATTTCAGATGCAATCATTTTATAAATAATTGGCGTATGATATGAATTAAAATATTGAGATGGAGTAACATATTCTCTTATTGCATCAATAATGTCTTCTTTAATAAGTGGCAAAGATATATTACTATTTAATACTTCAATTGTGTAAAATAAATCATCTTTTAATTGGCTAGCATTGATTGATTCTTCTCTAGCCTTGTTTTCTATTGCTCTTTGGTTTTTAAGCTCTTGTAGCTCATCGTATACCTCATGCTGGCGCTTTGAAAGATATTGTGCATCACAGAATGTTCTAAGTGCGTTTTCAACATCTTCTTTTAGCCATGGGATATCAGTGTGTCTTGATTTGTGCTGAGACATAGCTTCTTCATAAGTATATAATCCAGCTTTATTGATGTCGCATACATAACCACTATTGTTCTTACCCCAGAAGACTACGCAGTTACCAACGTATTCTCTTGAGTCTTGAATATAGTATAAGTCTGTTGGTTTTTTAAGTTCCATTGTGTTTTCCTTTATGCGAATGCTACTCCGCCGTAATATGATTCTACAACATTTTTAATTGCTTCGTAAATATCTCTAGGTGGTAATCCAGCTGTTTCTTTTATTGCATATAAGATATTTGCTTTGCATTCGTCTTGATCTTCCGAATCAACTATATCTGATAAATCATCCTCAAATATGTCAAAGTTTGGATTTTGTTTTTCGTAATCTGTAAATTTCATGGTGTTTTCCTTTATTCTATAATATTTCCAGCTATTAGATGTTCTGCGTTGTATAGTCTATGTTTTGCTTCTGCAATTTCGTCTTCATAGAAAAATCTAAAACTGTATCCATTTGTCAATGCTTTATTTTTTTTTTGACATGATCTTGATATTGCAGAACTTGAATTATCAAAATATTTACTTGCTTCTGCAACAGATTCATATTTTCCTAAAAAATTTAATTTTTCATCATATGCGTGTACTGGCTTTGTTGATGGTATTTTAAATTTATTTAAATATTCCTCTTTTGTTAATTCATCAAATAAATACTGCTTAAATTCAACATGTTTTTCTTCCCTAATGCTCCATCTTACTCTAACTATGTAATTTGTATCACCTTCTATATCTAATAAAGAATTAAATTTATTCTCAAGTTTTCCAGTAAATGCACAATATTTATATATTGGTCTATTGTAATCATTTATTGTTTCAACTGGATTAATTTTTGGTCCTTCATAATTATGTTTCCATTGGAATCTAGCATGTTGATTTATTTTTCCTTCACAACAAGCAGATATATTTCTTTGATCTGCATTTGGTACATTTCTTTGAGCATCTGCTTGAGAAATATGTTCTTTTATAAAATAACCATCAAGCGAATACTGATACACTTTTCTTGATGAGCTACCTAACACACAATTTTTTGTATCATTGTATGCTCTATTTGCATTTTCTCCAAAAGTAACAAGTTCTATATTATCAAAAGAATATCCTTTTGAATTCTCCAATCTATCACAAGAAGGAATTAATTCTTTTTTGTATCCTGATTTTTCCCAATTTTCAAACAATATATTAAAATTATTTTGACTATATATCCATTTAGTAAATTCTTCAAGTGTATATGATGGCGCTAAATGTCCTCTTTTTATTGAATTTCTAACTTGATGTTTATATATATATCTTGGAAGCATTTCTTTATTTTTGTATGTCATTTTTTTTGCTAAAGATATACAGTCAGAACATACATTTGTAGTTCTAGGTGTTCCATCTTTTTTTACAAAATTTCCATTTGTTTTTCTTGGTATGAATTTATTTTTATCTTTTTTTAATTCACATCTTGTACAATATTTCATTTTTTTTATCCTAGTTTTGTTTTATTTAAAGAATAATACAATTTATTTTATTAAATTATGTTTAACTTGATCAAATACATCGCGCAAGATAATAAAAAATATTTATATCATTCTATAACTGATCCGCAATTTAGGTGTATAGCATTATGTAATCTATGTTTGGTTCTTGAAACTGCGACATAGTACAAAAGCATGGTTTCTAGCTGATATTGATTCATGCAGTCTTTTAATGTTACATGTTCAGATGTGTCTTCTATTTTTAAGTTTGTTAAATACATAAGTTCTTCAACTTCTTTAAATGTTTTAGTTAAAGATTCATTTAGATCTGGCAAAATATGCACTGTGTCAAAAGTCAAACCTTTGCTCGTTTTTGTTCAACACAAGTCGTTGATATCATCTCTCTCTTGTGTCAGTTCTCTCATGAACTTCTATATGTTTCCATATAGACCAGACTATATCTTCACCTTCATTATTAAATATAATGTTTTGCGGTGTCTACCGTTTCCGTTTAAAGCTTATTGCTCCCACTTGGGTGTACTCGCATCTCAGCGATAGTCGTTGAAGCTTTATGATTAAATATCATATCGCTGCTGATTGTCCAATCTTTTCCTTGTTCATCACACCATCATCTGGCGCTATAGAAAAGCTCTCAAATGAATTCTGATAGGTATTTTTTAATATAAATATCTGTTACGTTTCTAATGTAAGGTATTCTAATTATATTAATATTATGCTTTTTTGCGTAATTATTTTTCAATAAATCACAATTTGCATAATAAGATTTATACCAAGGATTATTTATGTCTACATGCTGTCTTCCATCAGCTTCTATTATTAAATTAAATTTTTTTATATAAAAATCAATTCGCAAATTAAAACCTTTTGGAGATAATAAGTTTTTAAATGTTTTTTCACACTCAATATCAGTAAAATATTTTTTTAAGTGCGAAAGCACTTGTTCTTCAAAATGAGATTTACTCTTTGTAAATCCTATATTGTTTTGAATATTTTTTATACTAATTTTAAACTTAATCAATGTTTTAGAAGACCTTTTAATTCCCTTGTGTATTTCTTCTTGTGTACAGTACCTATTTTTACTTATAACAAAGTCTATAATTTCTTTTTCCAATATATCTATACTCAAAGAACCTCTTTGGTATGTTGTTGCACATTTCTTACTGCAAAATACAGTGTTTAGATTTGTGTATGTATAACCACTATTTTGAGTGTATACAGAACTATATTCTTTATTACATTTTTTACATATATTCATCCGCTTATCCTTATAAGTTTAATATAGTATAACACTATGGAACTTATAATTTGATAAGAAGGAGTTTCCAGCTATTTAGTAGATAGCGACATATGGATATTCTCCATATGCGAGCTGTTATAAATTAATTTATATTTTTATATTTCCATATAAAACCACCAGAAGTTTTGCTTCTTCCTTTGCAACATGATGTTACAGATGATCCTTCTTTTAGTCCTACACTGTTTGCTGCTTTTTGAGCAGAAACATGTTCTGATATAAAATTCATATTCAAATCGTATTGTAATACAGGAATTGCATTTGCTTCTTCTGCATTTTGTTGAGTTGTTATAAAAGTTATTGTTTTAGGAGAATAAATTGTTGGAGAAATATTAAGTTCTCTGCATTTTATATCTTTGTCAACAACCAATGAATTATTCCATCCATTTTCAATACACCAATCTATAAATGATTGTGGATTATTTTTCCATTCATCACACATAGTTACACCTTTTGCACCATATTTGCAATAATCTTTTCTTTTTGGACTATAGCATCTTTGCTTTATTCCATTCCATATTGCATATAATGGATGTTTTGTTGTTTCTAGTGGATTAAGTGTACATTCATGACATGTTGTCTGAGCTTTTGCTACAGATCCACTACATCTTGCTTTAAAATGTTTTGAACATTTTGTACACTCAAATATTGCATATCTTCCTGTACTTGTTGTGTTTTCATTAGCTGTTGTCATTCCTAAATCTTTTATAATCTTCATTGTATATTCAGATTGATTTAATGGTTTCATTTTCATTTTATACTCTTTTTTTTGCTTTATTGTAACATAAAACGTCTTGAGTTTTGCTGAATGTTTTTTTTAAAATTAATTTATGTTAACTATGCGCAGTTGTCAGTGTTATTAGGTGTTTGTTTTCACCTACAGCATGGTTTTTAGCATTATCGTATGTAGAGAATATCTTAGATGGTCCGTGTTTCATTATTAATGTACAAGCTGATTTGATTGCTATATCATCAGAGTGTTTATTCATAATGTATTTGAAAAGAGTTCCATATTCTCTTTGAAGAAATAAATCTTCATGAAATTCAATTGCATCTTTTTCAAGAAATTTGTATTCTTTGTTCAATACATCTTTGTATGGTTTAAGATTTAATATTGTCAATGGAACTTCAAACATTTTTTGTGGAGAACGAGTAAGATTATACGGAATATTCTTGTTATCAAAAGATATCATTTTATCAATAAGCATAGAATTGTTTCTTGATATATAAGCTATTGAGTTTTCTGTTTTTTCCTCATAATCGTTACCTATGAATACAAAGTTTTCATCAATGTATTCCTTTGCAAATGATTCAATCTTTGATGCAATGTTTGCTGAAACTCTAAATGTTTTTGATAAAGTTGTTAATATTCCTTGATTTTCCATAGATTTAAAACCATTAATAGTATTATTGAATCCATAAATATTTTGATATTGATCACCAGCCATTATTTTGATATCAGCTTTTAAAAGCTTAAATATCTCGATAGTGACAGAGTTGCAGTCGCCTGATTCATCCATTGACAACATTGTTTGATATGCTGGTTTTAAAATATCATTAGCTAATAATATATGATAAAACTTTAAATAAAATGCATGAGAGCATGGAAATTGTCCAGTGCTCATAAGTTTCATATATTTCTTCATAAGTTCTTCAATATGATTTAATCCATCATCCATGTCAAGAGAAGTTATATAGTCAGATACTGCAACAAATTCAGATAAATAAAATTCATTAAGATGAAAAATTAAAAGTTGTTTGTCTTGGTATGAGCATCTGTCTTTAAAATCCAAAGGTTTAAGTGTTGGACCAAGTTTTAGGCTGAATTGTCTAACAGTAGCTCTGTAAGCCATAGAATGAACTGTAGAGCATTCTACATATTTAGGAAACTCTTCTGATGCTTCTTCAGCTATTGATTTGTTATAAGCTAAATATCTACCAGTAAATGGAAGATTGTTCGATCTGCAATAAGATTCAAGTTCTTTTGCTATTTCGATAAGTGTAAAAGTTTTACCAGACCTCAAGATCCAGCGACTGCACTAATTTTTACTAGTGCTTTCTCTGGATTTCCTCCTTGTAAAACAGACACACATGTGTCTATTATTTTTTGTTGTTCTTCTGTTCTAGCCATTATTCTATAATTCCTTTATTTTTTAATGTTTCTAAATTTTCTTTTCCATATCTTTTTGTACATGATTGACATTGCACATATTTTCCAGATTTTAATAAATATATTTCTTTCCAAGATTCCGTAAAATTACATCTTGTGCATAAACATTTATATTGAAATCTATTATGACCAAATTTATAATTTCCTATTTTTTCTCTTGTTTCTTCTAGTATTTTTACAAATCCAAAAGTTTTTCCAAAATTAATTTTTGATTTTTCATTTCTATTTTCTATTCTTTTTTTTGTTGCAAGTTCTTGTTTTATTTGCATAACATTTGTAGAATAACTTCTATTTTTATTTTTAGAATGTTCCATGTTTTCTTTTTGAGTGTTCCATTCTAAATTTTTAACATTATTATTTTCTCCATTACTATCAATATGATTAACAAATGGTTTTTTTTCTGAATTTTCTAAAAATGCAATAGCAACTAATCTATGAACTTGAAATCTTTTTGTTTTTCCATTTTTAGATAAAGTTACTCTTCTATAATTTGTATGATTTCTTTTTATTATTTCTTGAATCAATTCTCTATCTCTGTATCCATTTCCATCATTTTTAGATAATGAAATTACTTTTCCTGTGTTTGAAATTGTATATAAACTTTCATATCCACTTATATCTTTAAATATTTCTTGCATGTTTTTCCTTTTTATTGCTATTGCTTAAATTATAGCAGTAGTTAAAATGAAAGTCAAGTTAGACTCATTTATTTTTCTTTAGATAATCTTTTAATTCTTTGAATTTGTCGCTTATTATTGGCATTACTACATGAGTTATTATTTTTTCAGAATCTTGAATCATTACTGGTAAGTCATCTGCATTATATGAGATATATCCTTCATTAATTAATGGTAAATATTTAGGATTTACATTAACTTCATCTAGCGCCAGTATACCTTGTATTTGAGATGCATCAGTGAATGGAATATTTGACTTAGTGCATGATTGTGGAATAATTCTATTGTAATCTGGAAATTTCATTGTTGAGTAAGTATAGTCTGTCATATCAATAGAATATCTCATGATATGGAAATTATCTTTATCAAATGATATAATTGAATTGTTTGATTCGATAATAAAATGTGTAGCTTTTGAATCTTTGATTGCTGTTTTAGCAAGTGAAATATGTAACCACATTTCTTCTGTGTTTTGATTATGTTCGATAACCGTTATGCATCTACTGTTTGTAGATACAGCGTTTTGCTTATCAATATATATGAAATTTAATTCATATTTTGGATTTTTTGTATCGCATGATATGATAAGGTTTTTTAATTGGTTTTTCGTAAGTTTAATCATTTTGTTTTTCCTTTGTGTTGTCTAATGTGTCTTGAAGCCATTGATATTCGCATGTTTTGCATGAACAAAACAAATGTTCTTTTGTTGCTATATAAGCTGTGTATCCATATGTTTGCCAATCAGTTTGTTTAGTAAATTTAGATAAATTAACTATATCGCTTCTTGATTTATTGTATTCATAGTCTTTATTTTTAAATTTTATATATAAATCTGTGCTTCCGCATTTAATGCAATTCATTGGTCTTGCTCCTTTAAATATTCTTGATATTCGCATTCATAGAATTCATATATACATACTGGAGTTCCAGAGTTTTCATAATCAAATTCCATAACGTAGTTGCTGTATTCTCCAGTTAGATGAAACAGTTCATCAGTGTCTAAATCTTTGTATTTTTTCATTTTCTTTCCTTTTAGTTTAATGTTCCGTCTTCTGTAAATTCATAATCGTTTGCTTTTATGTGTTCAATTATTGATTCTGATGAATTAAGATAATCATATTCATCATTTAGACTTTCATATAGTATTCCCATTAGCTTTCTTGATAGTTCTAAGAATCTTTCATCAAGTTGTTCTGCTTTATTATTGTCACCTAAATAGTACACATTTGTGCAGTATTCGTGATAATAATGACCTGAGTGCTTAATCTCATATTTTTCTCTTAATGGAATTTCAGATTGAATCTGTTCAACTATATTAAGAATTTCTTCTTCTTTTGGACAATAAGATTTAACTTTTTCTAGACATCGTTTGTTTCTTTCAAATCTGGCGCTAAAACAAGCTCCATCACCTTGAGAGTGAAAACCTGAGAAGTAGCAAGTGATATCGTAGTAACCTATAAGTTCAAGTATTGTTTTGAAGTCATCTATTGTGTCTCCATGCCAATCATAATCTAGGTAAGAGTTGTATTCTTGAAAATGCTCTACTGCTTTTTCTCTTGCTTGTGCTGATAATTCATCAAATGAATATATTATTGTTTCGTGTATTCTAGGCATTGTGGTTTTCCTTTTTGTATTTAATCAATCAAGCGCCAGTATTAGTTGTTTACTATATCTGGCGCTTTGTTGATTAAATCTTATTCATCTTATTTATTGCAGTTGTTAATGCTTCATTGAATGAGCATCCACCATTGTAATATCTAAGTAAAAAATCTATTGTTCCATCTTCGTTTTTAGATGCATTAAATATATCTGCATAACCATCAATATCATCTTCAGATACAATAACATATGCATATTTATCATTTAACACTGCTATATTGTTATCATAAATATGCCATCTCAGATCTTCTTCATCAAAATCTGATATATCATCATTTTTAGATGAATATGTTCTAATTAGTCTAATGTAGAAGTCTGAATATGATTCATTTTCATTCTTCATAACTTCTTTACATTTTCCTTTTCTTGTTTCGTAATCAGACATTAATTATCCTTAAATCTTTTCTAAGATAGCTCTCTCAGCATCTAAGTCTCTGATTTCAGCTTTGTATCCATCAAATTTTTCTGGATATCGTTGTTTAAGTTTTGCAAGATTTATATGCATAACTGAATCAATAGTTTCTTCGTCTTGAGAGATTAATACAATGTTTGCTCTCAGCATTAGATATTGAGTAAAGATGTTCTCTTTAACAACTTCTAAATCTAATTGTTTACCATAAAACATAACTTTTTTACAAGTGTCAAGTAATCCTGCTTGTAGCTGTCTAAGGCTCTTAATAAAGATATATTTAGACATTGGATTGCATAATGTAACTTGGTCAATTTGTTCAACTTTAAAATCATTAATTTGTTTAGTGATTTTAAGTTCATCAGCCGCTATTGCTAAATACCAGAATTGATCACCAAATTCCTCAAGGATATTTACATTATCCCAAGTGTTTGGATCTTTAAGTTCTATAGCATCATATACTTCATGCATTTCAGTACATAGTCCTAAAATTGCATGATAAAGTCTATTAGATAGACCTCTGTCTTCAACTTCTGGCGCTAGAGGAGACAGAGTTGATTCTGTTCTCAAAGCGCCAGCAGTGTATTGTTTAAATGTCATTTGTTAACCTTTTTTTTAATTATCTGGAAGTTGTCTTTTATTCATAAAATACCATTCTTCATATGGAAGCCATGAAACATGACCACTTGAAATATCAGTAACTTTAACCCCTTCATTTGAACCATTTTTATTGGCTGGCAAAGTCCAACCTCTTAAAATGTTATAATCAAGTCTAGACATTGGTTCAATTTTAACTTCTCTTCTTATTTCGAATAACATTTTTTAACTTTTAAAGTATTTTTAATTTTTCAAGATATGTCATTGAATTAAATTCTTCATTAGATATGAATTTTGAATAATTGGAATATTTATCTTTGATTTTTATTCCTTCAATCTTTCCATCTTCTATATCTGTGTTTTGTATTCCAATTGATATATCGTATTCTAATTTTGTCATTGTTTCAAGCAATGTTTTGTATCTTTTATTTTCATCCAACATTATTTATATACCTGTTTAAATTTATCATAATCGATAAAATCAACCTTTATAATATTTTAGTATCAGATGGTTCTTCATCTAGGTTAGCATCTTCATCTGGCGCTATTGAAAGCACTAGGTCTTTGTCATCATATGATACTGAATCAAAAGATGTTAAAAGAATATTAACATATGGATGTCCATCATCGTCTACACCTTTGATTGTGAAAGGATGAGCTGCTAACATATTATAAGTTTCATCCATGAAAACATCATCTCTAAAAATAGTTATTATGTTTTTTTTATTTATTTTTTCCA
>JAEHHG010000211.1 GCA_019248075.1 Candidatus Gracilibacteria bacterium S5_H10
GTATCTGCCGAGCGACAACAGCGCCTATTTCGACGGTGTGACGTACTCGCTGGTCGATTGGCTGCGGCAGTTCTCCAAGGATCAGTATGAAACCACCATTCGCGGCTGGCTCGGGCGGCTGCTCTTCTCCGGCGAGGATGCGCTGAAAGAGGCGCGCGTGCTCTCCGGCGGCGAAAAGAACCGCTGCATGCTTGCCAAGATGATGCTTTCCGGCGCGAATGTGCTCATTCTCGACGAGCCGACCAACCACCTTGACCTGGAAGCCATCACCGCGCTCAACGAAGGCATGACGGAGTTTACGGGCGTGATGCTCTTTACTTCCCACGACCATCAGGTGACGCAGACGGTCGCCAACCGTATCATGGAGATTCTCCCCGGCGGCGTGATCGA
>JAEHHG010000212.1 GCA_019248075.1 Candidatus Gracilibacteria bacterium S5_H10
TATTTGTCTCCTGTTTTTGCATATCTTATTGTTGCTCCGATATATTCTTTTTTGTCGATAGTGTAGTTTGTTTTCCCTCGGATTATTTTTCCAAGTGTAGTTATTTTTTTTGAGCTATCAATTGTTTTTTCTCGGAAAAGTTTTGGCGCAGAAATGATATATATATTTTCATGTGCTTTGAAAAAATAGGTGGTGTTTGCGTATTTATATCCGCTTGTCTTCATCATCATTACTATTTTCTAGACGCTTGCTACAAGCTACACAGCGTTTAACAAAAGGATCATCAAGCAAAATAGCTTGGACAACCATATCTTCAATATTTATTGTCTCTGCTTTAGGATCTATATACAAAAGCACTTCTTCAGATTCAGCGGCTTCTTTTTTTCCAAG
>JAEHHG010000213.1 GCA_019248075.1 Candidatus Gracilibacteria bacterium S5_H10
ATAGCAACCGTTGACCGCGCATCGGCTGGCGTAAATGCCGACTGGACCGTTGCCCAGACAAACATCGATGGCGCTGTAATCAAAAATGATTTCGATGCCAATACGATTTTAAAGGCAGACACAGACAATACTCCCATACCCTTAACCGTTGGTGAGCAGACATTCGTAGGAAGGAAAACCGGTGGAAATATCGCAGCTTTGACACCTGCAGAAGCCAGGGTAATTCTTAATGTTCAGGACGGGGCAACCGCCAACGCTGTTTGTACAGGCGCAGAAATAGATACTGGCACAGATAATGCCAAGTACGCATCTCCGCTGGCAATCCGTAACTCCGGTCTGATCAGTACTGCCGCAAGTGGTGAATTTACTGCTTTAACAGCCAAGGGAACT
>JAEHHG010000214.1 GCA_019248075.1 Candidatus Gracilibacteria bacterium S5_H10
TGCACGCATGCTTGGGCACACGCGCGGGGCGTTGTACCCCTGGCGAACGATCACGGGGTCGGAGTGCTCCTCCTATTACCCGTCCGGGTCGGCGCAATATCACATCAACGCGGACATCGCGCACGCATTTTGCCAATATTGGTACGCCACGAAGGATGCAAGCTACCTGCCTGCGATTTGCGAGGTGCTGGTGGAGACCGCGCGCCTCTTCCTCGACGCGGGGCATATGCTGGAGGGCCAGTTTCACATTGACGGCGTCACGGGCCCGGACGAATACACCTGTATCGTGGACAATAACTATTACACAAACGCGGGTGCCGCCAATACGTTTTTAGAGGCATCCGCACTCTGCCGTCGCCTGAACGAAAGCGGCGGCTTTGAAGCGCTCG
>JAEHHG010000215.1 GCA_019248075.1 Candidatus Gracilibacteria bacterium S5_H10
TGCGTAATCGACACGCGCTTTCTCCACATGACAATAGAGCGTGTTACCCACTACTTCGCCGATGGAAAGCGCGACGATGGTTCCCGCAACTTCGATATAGCCGGCTTTTTGACCAAGTGCAAGGGAGTCCGCAAGCAGCTCCTTTGCGCGCTTCATCTCTTCGGCTTCAATCACTTTATCGAGCGGAACATGCTGTTCGTATTCGTCCAAAAACGCGATGGCCGCAGGCAAGGTTTCTTCCGTTACCGGCACAAACGTCGCGGTTGGGTTGTCCTTGCGAAAGCGGTTGAGGTGATTGCGCTGCGTGTGATATTTGTTGCCGGGGAAATTGATCAGATCACAGGCATTGTAGAGATAGTCCGCCCAGTCGCGGTTGGTCTCCACAAC
>JAEHHG010000216.1 GCA_019248075.1 Candidatus Gracilibacteria bacterium S5_H10
AAACTAATAAGGACAATAAATGAACAAACAAGAATTTAGAATGAAAGACAAACACAGATCTTTTAAACATCAAAAAGCGCCAGTTATTAATAAACCAGACATCTTCACTAAATAGATACTTATTCATTGCAAATGTTTTAGCTTCATCATACTTTTCTTTAGCTCTTTCATTTCTATCAGCTACTTCACTTATCTCTGAAGCTATTGACTCATCCAAATCTTTACTTCGTTCTTCGTTATACCACTGCTTAATCTCAGCCACAGCTGCATCAACTCAAATAAACATGATAATAGATGAAGTAAATAAAAGAAATATAGATTTCACAACTAAGTTACATGAGAGTGTTCATGCTGCTGTTTATAA
>JAEHHG010000217.1 GCA_019248075.1 Candidatus Gracilibacteria bacterium S5_H10
ATAGGATACGTCTTTTTACTGATTTGATACCAGGGGTACAACTAAGGATACCAGTGATCAATTATCAGGAAAATATGGCATTTGGTATTATTGCTGCATTTTCTTTTGTGATGATCGGTATCATAAAAAATTTGTATGAACTCCATAAACCGATCCAAAGATATTTTCAGACATTTACAAAAACACGAATATATCGGATCACCATCATTACATTTATTTCTTACTTTGGACAAGGATTTGTTTTCTTATTTTGAAAATATGTTTGGATCGGTTTATGGAGTTCATACAAATTTTTTATGATACCGATCATCACAAAAGCAAATGCAGCAATAATACCAAATGCCATATTTTCCTGATAATTG
>JAEHHG010000218.1 GCA_019248075.1 Candidatus Gracilibacteria bacterium S5_H10
ACAACATAGCACAGAAGAAAAAAAACAGTTTTTAAGAGATTTCGATCTTCCAAAAAATGAACCGATACAATATACGAGGATATTTCAGAATAATGATAGAAGCATCATTCCAAGTATGTTTCTTTTTTCTCAATCACTAGAACAGCAATTAGAAACATCATATATGCTCAGTACATCCCAACCAAAAATCACAGACGACCCTGAAACAATCATACAATCTATCATAAAAGCCAATTATCCTTCTCAAAAAAACTTTTTTTTCGATATCTACGCACATGGGTCACCTTCACAACTTCTATTTGAAAAACCTTTGACTGCTGATTTTCTTATCAAATTAAGCAAAGAATATC
>JAEHHG010000219.1 GCA_019248075.1 Candidatus Gracilibacteria bacterium S5_H10
ACTATATTTAAAATCTTTATCATTACCTAATTTTTCACTATTTTCATCAAACAAATCTTTAATAGTTACTCCAATATCTAATAATTCTTTTTCATTTTTAAACTTTCTAATCGAATGCAACTCTGGAAACTCAACAGGACTCAATCCAAGCTTTCTAATTAATTGATTCATTCTTTTAAAATCTTTTTCAGTAGGTTTATTTTGCTCAGCTCTTTTCTTTAATGATTCATGTAACGCATATCTAGCAACGAAATCTGAATACTGTGTAGCAGTTGTCATCATTTTAAAGAATCCAGTTCTCTCAGTTACAAACAGGTATTGTAATCCATTTTTAATAA
>JAEHHG010000220.1 GCA_019248075.1 Candidatus Gracilibacteria bacterium S5_H10
TGCTCACGAGATTATTCCAGCAAACGTTGGCTCAGTCGTGTCGATGATAAATGTAGCTCAGCTAAAATTATCTACAAGATCGTAAACTACGAATGTATATAAGTTGAACACCAATTACTGGTGAATGAATATATACATTCACCAGTAATTGGTGTTCAACTTATATACTCATTACTGTTCAATCTTTCTTGAGCAATATTGAACAGTAATGAGTATATAAGTTGAACACCAATTACTGTTCAATATTGCTCAAGAAAGATTGGTATCGCTAAAGGTAATTGTTTGAATGCCTGAATAATATGTTCATGAAATTACTCCGGTAAATGTTGGGG
>JAEHHG010000003.1 GCA_019248075.1 Candidatus Gracilibacteria bacterium S5_H10
AATGATATGTATATTGTAGAAGTTACTTTTGCATCATGAACTTTGCTGTGATCATGAATGACGTGAACTTTTTTGTGATCATGAAGTGGATTGTATTTCCCTCAAGCTTGAATCTATTTCCCTGCAGAATTTTGACAAAAATATGCTGTGCTTAATCAATGAGAAAATGGTATGATAAAAGTTCAAAATATCTTAACTAACCAGATTATTCTTATCAATTATTTTGCTTGCAAAGCTACAGATCCTAATAAAAATTGTAAGCAACTTCAACAAAATATTTGAGCAAGTGCTGAAAAAACTATTACTACTTCAAATGGAGATAAACTTAATAAACTAGAATGAGTGACTTCATGGTTTTTCACTAATGCAAATTTATATGGATATTTTATTAATGATGTTCCTGATCAAGAAGTCATTGATTTAGCAAATGCTTTGGTTTTGCCTAGTGAATTGTATATAAAAAATAATCTATTATCAAAACTTCAGACACTTTGTACGGATGGATCTACTTCACTTACTCAAGTGACTATGTATTCTCTTGGAATGAATCCTAATGGATTGATAATGAATCTTGAATGACCTACAGCTGATGGATCTGCTACTTGTAAAGTGTTTATTGATCCTTCGCAAGCTGCATGATGAAGTAAACTTAGTTATATTTCCAATACTCCAACAACAACTGATTCTTCAGATGTTGCGCCATTACCGACACCAAATATCGATACATCTGTAAAACAATTTCCTATTAATTTAGAAAAGACTATGACCTTTTCTTCTTCTACCAAATGATATTCTATTATTTTCCCGTCAAGTAATATAGCGTATGAAGCGCTCAATGTTGATGAAAGTCTTGATCTTCCTGGTGTCCGTTGTTCTACTCAGATGAATGTTGTCAAATATTCTGATAAAGATCTGCTTAATGATGCTCCTACCGTAAAGATATTTGTCTGTACTATCAAATGAACCTTGAATAATTTATGAAATACGCTTATTCAGAAATCTTCTGCAAATGGATTACAATTCCTTATCCAGATCATTGATCCTGCTTGGGCTGAATTTGCTGCCAATATCGTAATAGAATAACGTGTCTTCATTCTTCGTAAAAAAAATCCGCATTGGCGGATTTTTTTGTAAGTTGTTTTTGTGATAGTTATGCTGCAGCTTTTTCTGTAGTAGGAGAAAGATGCTCAGCTATTTTTTCTTCATAAACAGTAGGAGGATTGACGCCAACGATTTTGTCTATCACTTGTCCGTCTTTGATAAAGTAGACAACAGGGATTGAAGATACTTGGAATGCTCCTGCAAGTTCTTGTTGTTCTTCCACGTTGACTTTTGAAATTTTCACTTCTGGATGTTTTTCTGCCAATTGATCAATTACTGGTCCAAGCATTCTGCAAGGTCCACATCGTGACGCTCGAAAATCTACTATAGCAAGTCCTTTGTGTTCTAAGATTTCTTTTTTGAAATGATCAGTTGATTCAATGTGTAAGGTCATTTTTTTCAATTAAGAATTAAAAATTAATGATGAATGATTTCTGTATTTTTTTTTGTACTATTTTTGCTCTTGTATGTACTGTTGTGCTTCGATAGCTGCCATGCATCAGCTTGCTGCAGAAGTAATCGCTTGTCTGTATTTTTTGTCTGCAACATCTCCAGCTGCAAAAACTCATTCTACATTGGTTGCTGTATGTATAGGGGAGTGTTTCGTTATAATGTATCCGTCCTTGTCGATATTGATCTGTCCTTCGAGAAAGTCTGTATTTGGTTTGTGTCCGATTGCATAGAAAAGTCCATTGCATTCTATGATAGATTCTTCATTAGTCTGATTGTTGATGACTTTGAGTCCGGTCAATTGGTTTCCATCACCAAGCGCTTCTACAGCTTCTGTGAATCGTTTGAATTCTATCTTGGGATTTGTTTTTGCTCTTTGTTGCATAATTTCTGATGCTCTCAGTTTATCTGTCCTGACAAGTATAATGACTTTTGAGCCAAAATGAGTTAAATGGATAGCTTCTTCCATAGCAACATCTCCTCATCCGATAACGACTAAGACTTTATTTCTGAATATTGGCAACGCTCATTCACATATTGCACATGCAGAGATTCCTTTTTGTCGATAGTCTTTTTCTCCGGCGATACCTAAACGTTTTGCTGTCGCTCCGGTTGCTATGATGACAGTTTTAGCTTCAATACTTTCGTTTCCGCTGTAGACTTTGAGTGGTTTAGTGCTAAAATCTACTTTGTCGATAGTTTTTGTCTCTATTCTGGTTCCGCAATTTATCGATTGTTGTCTCATCTTTTCCATAAGTTCTATTCCATCGATCCCTTCTGGTCGTCCTGGAAAATTTTCTATTTTTGTTGTAGTAGTTAGTTGTCCTCAGGCTGCTACGCCTCCTGCCATAAATCCTTCAAACATAAGCGGATTGAAATTTGCTCTTGCAGCATAGATAGCTGCTGTGTGTGCTGCTGGTCATGATCAAATAATCACTAGATTTTCCATTGCTTTATAATGATGCAATAAAATATTGTACACGAGTATGTAATTATTTTCAGTATATTTTCAACGGGTGCTTTCCATTTCATATACCAAAAAAATAGAAATGGGCTATAATTTATATTATATCATAAAATAAAAACTTGTAAATGGTCTGAAAATCTTTATATCTTGTTTGAAAAAATTATATCATATGAAAAAAACTATCGGAAAACGAGTTCTTATCATCAATGAAGATGAAAGAACACAAAGAGCGCTTCAAGGAAAGTTTCCTGAAGCTGCTTCGTTTGAAACGAGAAAAACTTTCCCTCAGGCGTATGAGGCGCTCGTAGGAAAAAAAGTGTTTGATGTTGTCGTTTTGCCCAAAAAATTTCCGGGGAAAAAAATGTCTGTTTCGGCAAAAGATTTGATTTCTCTTGTTCGTCAGGGGAGATCTCATCGAGCAAGAATTTTTACTTGTGATTGATTTTATCTGTCGCTTAATATTGAATCTGTGGTATTTCTGCAGATTTTTTTTTGACAATGGAAATCATTTTCGTATAGTAAGCCTATCTTTATATTTCTCTGTCTATAAGAATGAAAGTTGTCTATCCAAAAAATATAAAAAGATGATTGCTTGCAGGTATGACCTTTAGTATTGGTCCTTTGACTATTAATGTTGTCCAGATGTTTATCCTTGCAATTGGTGTCGCTCTTGCATTGGCAGCTTTTAATTGATTTTCAAAATCAGGATCAAAAGCATTTGGTATCCTTGTTGCAATAATCGTTCTTATTGTTTTTATTATCATAGCATTTTTTAGAGTTTCAGAGCTATGACTTCTTGCGTATCTTGCAAAGCTTGTGAGAAATGGATTTTTTGATGCAAAGAAAAAATATCAGGTCAATTATGATAAAAACAATGCTGTTGATGTTATGATCCAAGAATCTAAAACCAAAGAAGAAAAACAAATTATTGAACAAAAAGAAAATACTTTTGATAAACAAATTCTGAAAGATATAGAAAAAAAATGATTGATTTAGTTTGCTTATAGTGCTAATATATGTCATTTTCTGTATATGGTATATGAATAAGTTTGCTGCTGATTGCACTTTGTGGTGTTTTTTTCTTTTTTAATAAGAAACCTAAATTTCTTGTTCCTATTTCGCTTTTGCAAAAAAATATTCGGCGGATTTATCGTATTTTGGTTGTGTCTTTGCTTGTCAGTGTTGTTTTGCTTCCTTTGCGTATTTCTTTTGTCAGTGATAAGCAAATTCTTGTGCAAAAAGATCTTCCTATCCAAATACTTCTTGATGTCTCTCTTTCTATGGCTTCCAATGATCTCTCTCCAAGCAGATTCGTTGCTGCGAAGACCTCGTTGATTTCTCTTGTTCGTCAATTAGATTGATATTATATCTCTTTGATCGCTTTTTCGGGGAAACCTTTTGTCTATATCCCTTTTTCGTTTTCTTCGTCAGCAATAATAGCCAAATTGGAAACTATGAATCTTGGTGATTTTCCTCCAGTAAAAGATTTTTTGGGGACTGCTATCGGTGATGCACTGCTTCTCGGTATCCAAAACCTTCAACAAATGTTTCAGCAAGAAATATATAAACCGTGAATTGTCGTCCTGATCACTGATGGTGATTCGAATGTGTGATTTGATCCTGTGCAAATTATTGCATATTATAAAAAAATGAATGTCCCTCTTTTTGTGCTTGGTGTGTGACAAGAGAATTTTTTGATAGGTCGTGATACTTGGAATGCTGATATTGTTACTGATATCAATCTTCCTTTGCTTCAACAGCTTGCTGATGCTGCATGATGAAGTTTTTATAGGATATTGAACGATCAGTCGTTTGATGAATTTTTCTATCAATTTTCTCAAAATATCCTTGATCAACAACAAACAAAAATCCAAAATATTTATCGAGAACTAAATGATTATCTGATTTATCTTCTTCTTGCGTCGCTTCTCGGCGTTGGTGCTTTTATCGTTGCATCTTTGCTTCCTCAAAAAAAATATAATACAAAAACTACAAAATAAACATAAAAAAATTTGCTTTTCCAGACCTTTGTCTGTATTATTGGAGATGTATTTATTTTGTAATCTATTATTATGCCATTCCCTGTAGGTGCTGATCGTGTATATAATTGACAGAATAAAAAACCCAGAGCTTTTGGAGATGTTTCAATTAAAAAATATACATCGAATAAGCTTTATTCGTCTATATCCACTACTTCAGCTATTGATAAGATTATCCATGATCTTAAAAAACAAAAAGCGCAACGTATCCAGGATATTCCTCCAAAAAAACAACGTCGCATCAGAGATCTTATCAATAGAGAATCTTGATGATCATCTCATCTTCCATGACATATTACGTATGAACAAATCAATCATAAAAAAGAGACATTCGTTCCAGCATATGCTGATCTTATCGTCAAACGTTATAATCAGGAAATAGAAAAACGTATTCAAGAAGCTCGTTATACTCATGAAAAAAAATTGCTTGCTGATTATAAAAGCGCTGAACTTCAAGAAAAGATAAAAGCTATTCCACCAAAGGTCAAACAAAAGATTCTTGCTTCTTTGCATCATACAAAATCTTCTGGTCCTTTGACCAATGAAGTGAAGAAATCTCTCATAGCAATGTTTCATATTCTTAATGATCATAAATAATCTCTTTGAAAATTTGAAAATGAGATGAATTTATATATTATGCATATAGTTTATTCCTCTGATCATCGTTTTATTTTTCTTCTCGCTTATGAAAAAAATATTGTTCTTTATCGTTCTTATGACTTTTTCGTTGCCACTGCTAAGTTTTGCACAGTCTAGTGATAGCCGATGAAAATATGGAGAAGATCCTATTCAGATATTGGATAATGTTGTAAGTGAAGCAAATGATGATTATAAAATTCAACAGACAGCTTTGGATAATGCAACTGACAAACAATGAGCATATGCAAGTCAATATAAGATAGCAAATACTTTAGATTGGTTTAGAAATAATATCAATCCTTATCTTCAATGGGCAGTATATATATGACTTTCTATAGCTGTTATTTTGCTTATTTATAATGGATTCCTTATGGTCACTAATGCTATTCATAAAGAAGGAGAAACTGCAAAAATCAAAAAAAATATCATAAATATCGTTATAGGAGTAATTGTTTTGACTGGATTCTATTTTATTATAAAATTGATGGTTTCCATTATTAATTCTATTTTTGGTGGATACGGAGGAGATACGGGATTCTAATATTAAAATTTAGAATTTAGAAATAAATAAAAATTTAAAATTTAAAATAAAACATGAGTGGTATCAAAAAAGCATTGTTAGTTCTTGTCTTGTTGATTATTGGTGGGTGAATGGCTTCTGCAGCTGCACCATCATTCAATGATAATTTTGCTAATTATCTTACTGATGCTACGCCTGATAAATATGGAAGAGTGGAAACTGTTTTTTCTCTTTGTATTGATAGAGATCTTTCTTTGATGGAAAATATCAGAAATATATTTTATCCCAATTCAAGTACACCTACTTCATGATGTAGTGCATGATCTCAATGAGGACAACTTTGGGTGCTTATAAGGGCTGTATGATTCATTATTCTTTTTGTTTTTTTGGTGCTTACGTGAATAAATTTTATTTTGAAAGCCAAGGAACCTGATTGAGTCAAAAAAGCGTTTTCTAGTCTTATTTATATTCTTTATGGTGCATTTTTAGTGTTTGGTGTGACATGGATTTTGTGAACAGTCTTGAATATAGGTGATCTCCAAGGAAGTAGTCAGCTTGTCGATAGGGTCCAGAATTGATTGTTCCTTCAAATATTGTCATTTTTCAAGGTATTGGCGTTTTTTGCTGCGATAATCATGCTTGTTGTAACTGGATTTAGGATGATGTCAGCCATGGATAAGTCTGAAAAAGTCACTGCAGCGAGAAAATGAGCTATCAATATAATTATTGCATTGGTATTTATCAAAATTATTGATTATATCTTTTATATTGCGCAGACTCCAACTTTTTCTGCTCAAGCTGCTGATATGATTGTCAATGTCGCTATTGTTCTTTGATGGGTGCTTTGATCGTTATTTGTCCTTGCGCTTTTTTATGCCGGATATCTTTTGATTACCTCATCTGGTAAAGAAGATGCTATGAAGAAAGCTAAATGAATTATCATAAATATTTTCGTTATTGCAGTAGTGATATTTCTATTTCTTTTGATTGTCTATCAGATTTTCAACGAATTTGGATAAAATTTATCTATAAATTATATATCTGTTGAGTATGTGTTTTTGCTTTACCCGATTTTTTTTGGGGTAAATTTCCTATTTTTCCTTGATTTTGTGCCCTAAAATAGTATATACTTGCGGTAAGCCCTAATAGGGACTATTTTTTTCTGCCTTAAACGGAGAAAAACCTGAATCGCTCCCGTAGTTCAGCTGGATAGAACGACTCTCTCCTAAGGAGTAAACACAGGTTCGACTCCTGTCGGGGGTAAGAAATTAATCATCAATTACACTATTGAAAATGAGTAATTGAGTCAATAAGGCATTGTCTAATACGGTTTATTACTGTTGACTTTGTTTTATATCATCTTTTTATTTTTTTAATCACCTTTTGTATTATGGTAAAGAAAGTAGTAAAAACAAATGAACCAGATTCATTTAAGCTTCATGACACTGACACAGGATCTGTAGAAGTTCAAATCTGAATTTTAACAAAAGAAATCACTGAATTACAATGACATCTTGTGTTGCACAAAAAAGATTTCGATGCTAAAAGATCACTGCTCAAAAAAGTAGCTAAAAGAAGAGCTTTTCTTAAGTATTTAAAATCCAAAAAGCTCTCTATCTACAACACAATATCAAAATCAGTAAGTGTAAAAGTATAAGACTAGATATGTGATTCATGAGCTACTACTAAATAGTTCTTGTCTCAGTTTTAAGATCTAGCATCTGTTTTTTTATTTTTTAACGTTTTATATTATAATGGCTAAAGTAGATTTAATAGAGCAATTGCGCTCTGGTCAAATAGTCATGCCTATTATCAAGGAATGACAAAAAGTAAAAGGAGTTGTCCTCAAAGAAATAGAAAATGGAATTTTAGTTGACTGTGATAATCATGCTTTTACTTGAGTTCTCTTGTCAAAAGAAGTTAAAGAACTTGAAAGATCTGGATACGAATTAGATCCAGGAAGAGAAATCGAATTGGAAATCGTAAATACAAATATCAGACATGAAGATGGTCACTATATCGTATCTATCACAAAATTACTTCAATACGATGTGTGGAAGTCTATTATGAAAAAATTCGAAGCTGATGATGTTATCACTGTGATTCCTACAGAAGCAAATCTTGGTGGTTTGCTTGTAGATATGCACGGAATCAAATGATTTGTTCCATTGTCTCAATTGGCTCCTATCCATTATCCAAGAGTAGAGGATGGTGATCAAGAAATTATCTTCGAAAAATTATTGGATCTTATCGGAAAAGAACTCAAAGTAAGAATCATCAATATCGATGAAGATGAAAAGAGAATTGTACTTTCAGAAAGAGAAGCACTCAAAGAAGAAAGAGAAAGTATTCTCAAAGATCTTGAAGTCGGAAAAGTATATGATTGAGTTGTGAGTGGATTATCTTCATACGGTTTGTTTGTTACTATCGGAGGAACTGTTGAATGATTGGTTCACATTTCAGAAATTACTTACGGACACGTTAACAATATTGAAAAACTTTGAAAAATCTGAGATAAAATCAGTGTAAAAGTTATTGGATTAGAAAATGGTAAGATATCATTGTCTAGTAAAAAACTTAAAGATGATCCATGGACAGCATTACCAAAACAATACAAAGTCGGTGATACTATCGAAGGAGAAGTTATCAGATTTGTTCCTTATGGAGTGTTTGTTAGAGTATTCCAAGATATTAATGGATTGGTACACTTGAGCGAACTTTCTCAAAAATCTATCCAAAATCCAAATGAAGTAGTAAAGCTTGGACAAATCATCAAAACAAAGATCATTTTGCTTGATCCAAAAAATAGAAAGATCTGATTGAGTATGAAAAGTATGAATGAAGATAAATCAGCTCCAGAAAAGAAAGCTGAACCAACTGTTCAAACAAAATCAGTAGCAGAAGCACCTGTTTCACAACCTGTAAAATGACTTGCAGGTGTGGTTAAAAAACTTTCTGAAGAAAAACTTGAAGATAAAGCAAAAAGAATAACTGAAAAACTAGAAAAAAATCCTGATAAAAAAGATAAGACTGTAGAAAAAGAAAAGAAAGCTCCTAAAGAAGCAAAGGAACCAGCTGCTAAAAAAACAGCTGCAAAAGCTACAGAAAGGAAGGCTCCAGCCAAGAAAACAACTAAAAAATAATACTTATCTGAATATATCATTGGATTCCTTTCCATCTGATATATACATAAAAATACCGTATGTCTTGAAGACTGCGGTATTTTTTTAATAAACAATATGATTTTTTATATTTCTACGGTAATCAATTCATTGTCTGGATCTCTGAATATGAGTTTATATGCAGTTAATTGCATGGGACTCGTATCTTTGGTATCTCCATAGAGATAATCACCTACAATAGGTAATCCATGGTGAGAAAGATGATATCTGATCTGATGTGTCCTTCCTGTCAGGATTTCGAGATTCAAGGTGATTGCAGTATCTGTTTTTTTGACGATTTCTAAAATCTTAGTTATTCATATTTTGTTTAGTGTATGAGGTAATTTGGCGATGACGAGTTCTTCTATGATAAAAGGAAGTCAAGGAATTGAATCTATGAATATTTTTCATTCAGGTGTAAAATATGCTGTTGCTCTATAAAACTTTTTTAATTCAGTTTGTTCTTTTTCATCGATATTTTTGCTTTCTGATTTTGCTTGAAAAAGTTTTTTAAAATGTTGCAATCATTTTTCTGTTTTGGCGATAATCATGAGTCCATCTGTGTTTTTATCAAGTCTATGAAGAAGTCCTGATCTGATGAAATTTCCGATGGTCGGTAGTTTTTTATAGGTATGATAAAGAAATCCTACAACTGATGGCTCGTGGACATCTCGGACTGTTTTGGGGTGAGAAAGTACTCATTTAGGTTTATTTATCACAAGATAATCTTCCTTTTCTAGTATGATAGGAATTGTTATGTCTGGTGCTTCATCCAATATAACAGAAGATAAATACCTTTTGATATCGTCTATCTCTATGTTATCAGCAGTTTTTAATTGATATGATTTTTTTATCACTTTGTTGTTTACTTTGATTCATCATCTTTCTATGATATGGTGAAAAAAGCTTCTGGAATAGGAAAAATGTTTACTCAATCGTGTGTCTATTCTTTCGTTTCCTAGACCTTCATATATTGTCATTTACAAGGTTATTCCTATTAAATAATGCTACTGTATATCTTTTTCGTAAAAAAACAAGCCTATTTCTCCTTTCTTCTTGGTAGTATAGGCTTTAAAATTTGCAAAATATAAAAAAAAACCTATAATTAGTATAGTTTTATATTGTAAACTATTTCGATGGAACTAAATCAACCAACTCCATCTCCGGAAACTGCTGAGATTCCTACAAATATTCCTTCGTGAGTATTTGTTCCAAATAATCAGACACCTGTGCAAAATGTTGTTTCACCGACTGACACGTCTCCAGTTGTTTCACAATCTCCAGTTGTTTCACAATCTCCAGTTGTTTCACAATCTCCTGTTGCACCGACACCTGTTGCACCAGCAAAAGAAGGAGCTTTAGATAAAGTCTTTAAATGACTTGCAAGATTTTTGGCAAAAGTTACAGGACAGCCTGATCCTATTACTTGAGCACCAAATCCTGCATCACAAGCTGTGAAAAAGACAGAAAATATCGTAGGGAAAGTTCGAAATGTTGCTAATCAGGCGGTGGAAAAAGCTAGTGAAGTCGCTGTGAAAACTACTAATGTGGTTAATCAAGCGACAGAAAAAATTCAAGAAGTTATTCCTGCACCTACACCATCAGCAGAAACTCCTGCAGTGCAATCATCAGAACAACCAACAGTTCAAACAGTTCCTCTTGTTAAATAACATACTTTCTTTGTGTAAAAAAAACTGTCCGCCTAAGCGGACAGTTTTTTATGTCTCTACTCTTCTTCTTTTAAGAGTTCTTTTATAAGAGGATCAATTTCGTTCATGAATTCCTTATTTTTTTCTAATCCGTTTTCACGGATAACTTGCAATACTCGATCTGCTCTTTTCTTTTTTTCTTTAATTTTTTCAATCTCCTTTGCATCTATAATGCTCAAATCTATAGGTTCTACTTTTGTCATCTTTTTTTTATAAACTAAATCATATTTTTTTGTAAATATCTTTGATTTTTTTGTTTGCTAACTCGTTTACTTTTTCTGCATTTTTATGCAAAAGATCTATAATTTCTTGATCAGATATTTCTGCATATTTTTTTTGAATAGGCATAAGGAATGCAATAATCTTTTCGTAAAGATACTCTTTTGCATCTTTGAAACTCAATCCTCATGCTTCATATCTTTTTCTTAATTCTTTATCTTCTTCTGGTGTCAAAAATAATTTACAGATTTTGTAGACATTGCATTCGTCTGGATTTTTTGGTTCTTCGACAGTCTGGGTGCTTGTTGGAATCTGTTTAACTCTTTTGAGAATAGTTTTTTCATCATCGAGAAGTCAGATGTAATTGTTGTATGATTTACTCATTTTGCGTCCGTCTATTCCTAATATCGTTCAAACTTCTGGTTTGATGTATGGTTCCGGTATCTTGAATGTCTCTCAAAATTTATTATTGAATTTTATTGCGATATCTCTGGCGTATTCGACGTGTTGTTTTTGGTCTTTACCGACAGGAACGATATCAGCGTCGTAAAGCAATATATCCGCCGCCATCAATATTGGATAACAGAATACTCAAACGCTTATTTCTTTTGCTGTTCCTTTATCTAACGCTTCTTTGTAGGAATGCATTCTTTCCATGAATCCCATATGTGTCAAACAGGTGAGTACCCGATTGAGCTGTGCATGTCCTGGAATATCTGCAGGGTTGTAAATTATAAATCTCTTGAGATCTACTCCACATGCCGCATAAAGCTTCAAAATATTGATGCTATTCTGTTTTAATTGATTTCCATCATGGAGCTGTGTAAGTCCATGCATATTTGCCAAAAAGAGAAATATTTCTGCATCTTGGAATTTGTCTGCTAACATCATCATAGGCTTGATTGCTCCAAAATAATTTCCAAGGTGAAGTTGATTGTCTGTCGGTTTAAGCCCTGTTAGAATTCTCATCTTTTTTTCCCGAAATATAAATAAAATTAGGTCATTTTCTTATGTACCGTTTTGATGAGCTAATTCAATCCATAATTGTATATTTTGTCTTGCAATGAGGTAGTAAATCTATATATACAATCACATTCCTGTGTGAGCAGGACATTTTGTTTTTATGCTGTGAAAATATTGATTGGGGAATCGTCTAATGGTAGGACAGCGGACTTTGACTCCGTCAGTCTAGGTTCGAATCCTAGTTCCCCAAATTTAGATGTATACTAGACTGTTCATTGTTGCATTATTATAATGCGGGATAGAGAAACGGTATCTCGTTGGGCTCATAACCCGAAGATAGGTGGTTCGACTCCATCTCCCGCAACCAAAAAATATTTAGATTCGAGACTATAGAGTACTGATCGGGAGTAGCTTAGTTGGTAGAGCGTCTGACTCTGAATCAGGAGGTCCTAGGTTCGAATCCTAGCTCCCGAGAATACACCTGTGCCGGGGTGATGGAATGGTAGACATGCTTGGCTTAGAACCAAGTGCCATACGGTGTGCAGGTTCGAGTCCTGTCCCCGGTAAATTTATCTGTGTCATTTTATGTTGAAAACGATATCGGAATTCTTATAGCTTAATTCACCGAAAAAAAATAAACATTCCGAGGTAGCTCAGTCGGTAGAGCAAGTGACTGTTAATCACTGGGTCGTGGGTTCGAGTCCCTCCCTCGGAGTTTACATAACATACTTTATATTTATATATTATTAGCAATGCCAATCACAAAATCAGCAAAGAAAGCAGCGAATAGGTCTCTTGTATTCCAAAAAAGGAATAATGAATTTAAACTTAGAATGAAAATGGCTATCAAAAAGTTTTTGAAAAGCATAAATAAATCTGAAAAAGTTTCACAAGAAGAACTTAATATGGTTTATAAGTTTATTGATAAGTGTCAAAAGGTTGGTGTTATCAAGAAAAATACCGCAGCAAGAAAGAAATCAAGAGTTGCAAAGGCATTTGCTAAAATAAACGCTTAGCAAGTGTTTATATGCCGACTTAGCTCAACTGGCAGAGCAATCGCCTTGTAAGCGATAGGTTATCGGTTCGATTCCGATAGTCGGCTCCATAATACATTATAATAATCATAGATAATTCAGCATGGAGTGGTAGTTCAGCTGGTTAGAACGCCCGCCTGTCACGCGGGAGGTCGAGGGTTCGAGTCCCTTCCATTCCGCCATATATTATCTAAAATCACCAGTTCCATCCGTCAGATTGGTAATCTGGTCTCATCGTCTAACGGTTAGGACAGCGGACTTTCAATCCGCCAATCGGGGTTCGATTCCCCGTGGGACCGAATAATAGTAATGGGTGATTAGCTCAGTTGGCTAGAGCATCTGCCTTACAAGCAGGGGGTCATAGGTTCGAGTCCTATATCACCCACCATTACAATGTTATGATTATAAGCAGGGGGTCGTAGGCCCGCCACGCAGTCCTGCGTGGTTTAGTCCTATATCACCTACCATAACAAACATTAATGCTAACAACCATCATGGGTCTATAGCTCAGTTGGTTAGAGCAATCGGCTCATAACCGATTGGTCGCTGGTTCGAGTCCAGCTAGGCCCAAGTAAAAAAACTTGATTATTGCTATATAATTATTATATAGTGGATGTAATCGATTAGTCCTGCGGGTGTAACTCAATTGGCTAGAGTGCCTGCCTTCCAAGCAGACTGTTGCGAGTTCGAGTCTCGTCACCCGCTCCATAAAAAAACTCCCTTCATAGGAGATTTTTTTATTTTAAAAAAAACCGTCCGCGGAAGCAGACAGGTTCTTTCTTTTTTTTAATTATTTTGTTAGGCTTTCTCCGAATTCTACGGTTTCAGGGTCATCGTTATTGATGTTTGGATTAGGTCCAGTTCTGAAAGGGAAGTCTTCTGGAATATAATATCCTTTGATTTGTGAAAGACACTTCAATACATTTGTTTGTCGATTGATAGGACTAGATGCATAGATTTTTCCGTCTTTGTTTCCATATCTTGAAAGTTGATTGATCGTATGGTACTTTCCAAGTGCTGCATTATTTAATGTTACTGGTATTGCTCTAGCTCCTGCATAAGCAGAACTAAATCAAACCCTATCTCATCTATCGTTATTTCCTACGTTACCGATATTGTTTGATGTACTAAGATAGTGTCCAAGTGTACTTTCAGCAAATGCAATACAGATAGCTACATCTTTGTCAATATTGGTATTTTTTACTACATCTTCTCGGAACGATATTTGTCTATACATTCAAACACCATATCTTATAAGGAATTGACTTTCTCTTTTAGCTAATGTTTCTCCTGTCATAAGTTGTAAATTTGTTATATCGATAGCTCTAGCGTATTTGTCTCTTAAATATTTAATTTGATATCAGTCTGGTAACGCTTGTTTGTCTTTTACAATACTTGCATCTAAAATATCGAATGGATCCATAGCTATTCCATCTTTGAAAATTTCAAACGTCAGATTAGCTCCTTTGGAAATAAATCATGCACCTCTTGTTCATGGTTCTCATCAACTATATCATATAATTTGTCCTCTTCTAACTATGTCACCTGGAGAGACGATTATCTTGTTGAGATATTGATAAATGGTTACATATCCATCTGTATGGACAATGACTGCTCGATTGATTCCTATTTCATCATTGTCTGCTACAAAATAAATTATACCATCACGAGCTGAATATACTGGTGTTCATTGTTCTGCTTTGATTTGTATACCTATATGAGGAACTCCATATTCTTTTTGGAAATTAATATCACCAAAATACGTCTGGATTTCTTCAATAGGATAAAGCGGTCGTGCTAATGGATATGTTTTATTGTCGTTTTCTATTCCATTAAGTGTTGATAACTTCTTGTCCATATCAAAATCTACATTGTACGTTCATTTTTTAATATCTTTTATTAACTCTATAGTTTTATCATATACTGATTTAGTACTTTCGAAAAAATTAGTTATGCTTACTTGTCTTTCTGTAGAATCACCTTGATAAAGCTTCATAAATTGAAGAAGATAATTCTTTTTTTGCTGTAATTTTTCTATTTCTATTTGGTATTGTGCAATGCTTTCTTTTGCTTTGGATTTTAACTCATTGAGTTTTTTAATTGTTTCTAATTGTTCTGTTTCGTTTTCTTGAAAATTGTCCATCAAATCGTTGAGTTGAAGCATCATTGATTGAACAAGATAATCGTTAGCAAGTGTTACGGGAATATTGTCAGAATTTGTTATTAATTTTATTTCATCTATGGTATTGGTATCTTCGTTATATAGTTTGTTATCAAGTTTATATATAAAATTTGCAAAATCTTCTATATATTGTTTGGTATCAACCATTCCTGATCTTGATGCTTGAATCTCTTTGTATGTAAGCATCATAAGTTTTTTGTAAGTTGTTATTTTTTCAAGTTGCTGACTGATAGTTTCTGTTGTTTGATTGATAGTTTGGATAACATTCACTATTTCTGTCCTTGTTGCTCTATAGGTATCAGAGATAGTGTTGTCTGCTCCTCTTTCTTTTTCATCGAGGCTATATAATTCTTTTACAACTTCATCAAGATTGCTTTTCAAATTTTCCATATTTGTCATAGCGCTTTCTACATCAAAACTATCTACTTCCGTAGTCGTAGTATTGTTTGTTTGTGCCCCACAAAGATTGATTCCTCCTATGAGGAGCATAAGGAGCGTAAGTCAAATTTTCTTTTTCATCTATACAATCGAAGAATATAAATCACATCTAATTATACGTACAAAATTTGAAATAACCAAAAAATCCGCCTAGGCGGACATTATTATCCTTGACAAAATCTTTTAAATATATCCTTTTTGTGTTATTATTTCTTTGGTTTTGCCTTCAATGGTGCTTTTGAAACATCCGAACCATCAAATTTTTTGATAAAAAATGGCATCAATAATAGGATTACACCGAAGAAAAAAAATACTATTTTCGTTCCGATGGTTTTGCTCAGATAATCAGCTGCTATCATAATTAAAAAGATAATTACGCTTGTCATTATTCCATATGTTACTGATCCGTATTCTTTTCTATGATCGTCTCCGATATGAAAAAAGAATCTTCCTTCAAGCAGATTAACTGCGATTCCAAAGAAAAATCCGACGAAAAATCAGAAAATATTTAAGGTGATAAAGTATTCATATTTGTCTATAATATGCGGAAAATACATGGTTGAAAGTCAGAAAATGATCGTAAATATCATTGCAATGGTTTTTCTTCTTCTCTTGAAAAATGCTGAAACTACATGTCAGCATATAGCTCCTATAAATGAGATTATTATTATGATAATTGAACTTTTCCATGTCTTTTGAAATATATCTATTCCTATTTCCAACATTTTTTGTCCTATTGCTGTAGATATTGCTCGAAGTGCTCCAATAGGAAGCAGAAGCCATATATATTTTTTTGTTATGCTCATGATGTTAGGAAATGACTTTTTGAATGTTATTGTAAAACTTTTGGCTTCAAAGTGATTGTCATAATTCATTGCCATGGTAAGCAAACTCGCTATTGCCAGCATTCAAATAATCGCTTGGAATCAATCTGGTCATCGTGTTGAAAATATGGTGAATCCTATATAGCTTCCTATCAATATTCCCAGTAAAATCGTTATGTTTATCATTCCATTGATTTTTGCTTCTCCATGATTTGAACGTTGTATCTCTATACTCAGGATGATTGATTTGACAACAAGCCATAGACTGTATGCAAATCCCATACCGCTCACTAAAATAACGAATATCCAAAAAGGATAATAGCCTGCTATATTTCCTATCACTAAGCAACATATTGCGAGCAATAATGAAAAAAGAATCAGATTTTTTTTGCGAAATCTATATGCGAGCGCTGATCATACGATGTATGATAAAATTCCTCATAAACTTAGATATCCTGCTATTTCTTCTAGACTTATGCTGACGTCTTTGAGATATGATCGGAGAAAAAATTTCAATGCCGCTAAAAATATGCTTCGTATGAATGTGATGGCGATAAAAAGAATTAGATTTTTGTGCTTCATGAGTTTCCTATGATAAAAATGCCTTTTTATATGAGTTTGCTGTTTTTGCATATGCTTTTTCGTCAAGTCGCTGACGATTTTCAGGACTTTGCTGTGATGGTGATTCTATATGAATACCGACATGAGGCAATAAATGAAAATGCAGGTGGTTGACAGATTTTTTGATGATATGATTTTTGACTAATCCATCTCTCAAAAGTAAATTTACTTCTGCATATTTCTTGTGCAGTTTCTTCGCTCGTATATCTACTAATTTGTGCATTTCCAATAGCTCTGCATGGGTGAGTGTCGTAAGTGTGTTTACGTGTCTTTTTGGTATGATCAGAAGATGATGTTTGGTATATGCAGCACGTGCTGGTACGACAAAAAAATATTTCCCTTCTTGAAGCATATTTTCTTTTTTTTCGTGGCAAAATGGGCATTTATGTGTGGTTTCGTTTTTTTTGAGAATAGTGCTATATTTCATGGTTTCATTAGTAGTAAAAAGTGTGTGTATACTATAAAAAACTATTTTTTGAATGCAAACAGAGATGTTTTTTTTTATTTTCTTTCGTTGTTGTGTGCTCAAAAAAATCAATATTTTTTTATAATTCTATGATAGAATCCCATATATCCATCTGTTGTATCTGTTGGCTGTGGGTGATAGTATAAAATTTTAATTCTCTTTGTTTTACGAAATCTTCCAGCATATCGGCAACTTTTCCTACGGTATCTGCATCAAGATTGTTGATTGTTTCATCTAGGAAGAGGATAGGGGAGTTGATATATGATGAAATAGCGAGCATTCGGACTAATTTCAAAATAATTCTCTGACCGCCGCTCAATGATTTTGTTTCTCTTTCTCCTTTTTCATCGATGATTTTTGCTTCAAGCTCTACTTTGTCTCAAGAATTTTTTAGCTGTAACTTGATTTGATATTCTACTATTGATGAAAGGCGGATATTTATGATATCGTTTAAAACTGGTAAATGCTCTTGAATCACTATCAATAACAATTCTTTTGAAAAGATAGTATATAAATTTCCTAATATCTTTTCTTGTTCTTCTAGTTTTTGTCTTTCTAGTTGGTGCTGCTTAAATTCGTTCACCAACATATCTATATCGTGATAATGTTGTTTCATGGCAAGATAGTTTTTTTCTAAGATTACTGTCGTACCGCTTTCTATCTTTTCTTTTTCTTTCGCTATTGTTTTTCGTTCTTCTTCTTTTTTTGCTATGTTATCGATAAGATCTTTTGTTTGTTTTTCTATTGTTTCTTTTTGAATGCTGGCTTTTTGTACTTGTGTCTTCCATTCTTCTATTTGTTTTGCTTCTTGTTCCAGTTCGTTGATATGCTTATCTAACTCTTTTATCTCTTTGTCTTGGCTGGTATATTCTTTGTATATCTTTTCTATTGTTTGATATTCTATTTCTTGCAAAAATGATTTGATGGTTTCAATGTTTTTTTCTGTGTTTTTTTTCTGTGTTTCTCGTGCTTTTATATTTGTGTCATCTGACTTTGTTTCTTTTGCATTCAATATTTCTGCTTCTTTTTTTAGCTTATTTATCGCCGTTTTGATATGTTCCTGTTGTGCTATAAATGTCTGCTTTTGTTGATCTAATTGGTCAAAAGTCTTTTTGTTAATGATCTTGATGAAAGGACATTGATCTTTTATTTTTTCACAGGCAAATGCTGCTTGTGCTTCAATATTTTTTTCAAAATCACTCAATGTTTCTCAAATTTTTTTTGCCTGATTTTCTTGTTCTTGTATTTTTTCTTCGAGATGTTTTTTTTGTGTTGCTATCTTTTCTGCTTCGTTTTTTTTGATCAATTCATCATTTTTTATTTGTAACTGAATATTCTTGATTTCTTCGCTTCATTTTTTCCCTTCATTTATAAGATTTTGTATCAAGAAATAACTATTGAAAACTGTAATATCTCCTGCTTGTTGAATGTCTTCTGCTCTCTCTTTGTCTTGGATAAAATCCCATATTTTTTGTTTGGGGATTTGCTGTTCACTGGTGTGTTGTTGGTTGGTTATTTCGGATCTTCTTGTTTTTAGTGCTTCTATTGTTTTTTCATCAATATGTTCTATTTTTTTTTGAAAATTAGTGATGATTGTTTCATATTCTTTCTCTTTTGCTTGTTGTTCCTTGATCTTTTGCTGGTCCTGCTCGATAGCTTTTTGTATGGTTTCCAGCTGATGTATCGTTTTTTGTTCCTGTGATTTTTTCTGTTCAATATGTACATAAAGATTCTGTTCTCGATCAGTAGGAAAATCCTTGAGAGAAAAATCAGTTATTTGTATTTTTTCTTCTATTATTTTTCGTTCATCAAAGAATTTTTGATATGCTTTTGTATCTATATCGTTTTTTAGAAGCTCTTTTGTCTGTTGAAATAAGGAAAGATATCCTTGGATATTGGTTTTCAATTTTTCATCGTATTTGGAGATATCTGTCGTCGCTTTGATCTTATATCGGATTTCTCTTTTTTTGTCAGCCAAAACATCTTTTGCTTCATCGATTCCCATCAAGTTAAATACATTTTTTAGTATCGTTAGTCTATCCAGTGGCGTAAGCTCAAAAATGTTGTCAGAATCCTGCATGAGAAATATAGTATTCATGATTACTTCTCTTGGAGGCAAGATCGTCTGTAATGTCTGTTGGAGATCGGTTTCATTTTTAAATGCTATTTCTTCCCGTGTCAGTCCAGCTTTTTGTCTAAGTAAAAGTTCAATGTCTTTGTCTTTTTGTATGGAATTTTCTTGATTGAGCGAAGAAATGTCTCCTGTTATTTTGTAGAGTTTTGATTCGCAGGAATCTTTTGTTTTTCCTTTTTTGATATTTCTGATGACAAGATAATTCTCTTCCTGTATTTGAAACACAATCTTGATATATCCTTCTTTGGATTTTATGTTTAAAATATTTCTTGCACTATATTTGTATAATCCGTAAATAGGTCCATCAAAGAATAGAAAACTTTTCCCTGATCAAATAGGTGCTTTGATAAGTATTTTTCCTGTATTGAAAAAAACGCTCAAGAGTTTGTCTTGGAAAGGTCAGATATTTTTGTAGGAAATAGCAATTAAATTGAGCAAATTTTTTTATCTAATTGGGTAAATATTTACGTAAGCATATAGGAATACTTATTCTTTTCAAGATTAAACGATCTGTCATTCTTAAAATATTTACTATATTTTTTGTTTCTGTCAAGGTATATTGGATTTGTTTTACTGATTTTTTTTGTGCTCTGATATTTTATCGATATAATAGTTGTATATATTTATCATTATTGTCCAATATGTATTGATTACACGAACAACATCTTGATCAGCCAAAAAAACTTTCGTTTTGGCATGAAATCAGAACTTTTGTTTTTTTCTTTGTTGCGGTATTTGTTAGTATCTTGGTTTTTACTAATTTGAATCTTTTCGCTTCAAATTTTCGTGCTTTGTTTGCTGAAGAAACACATCCTTCTGCGCCTATTAGCACTTCTCTTGTTTCTCAAGATAATAATATCGCTTCTCTTGTAGATGTTGCAGAAAAAAATGATATAGAGATCCAATGATTGCTCAAAAATTATCAACAGACTACTGAAGTAAATACTTTAACTCCATCTACGGAAGAAGTCCTTCAATCTCATTTGATGGATTATAATTTTTCGTTCAATACTGTTCCTCCGGTAAATAGGCTTTTAGTTCCTTCTATAGGTCTTGATGTTCCTATTGTTACTGCAGAAAATAAAGATGCTACGGATTTTACCAAAGCTGATTTCAATGAAGAATTAGATCAATGAATTGTTAAATATCCTACAACACCTGCTCCAGGAGAAGAATGAAATACTTTGCTTTTTGGTCATACGAGTTATGTTGTACGAAAAGATAATCCTTATGGGACTATTTTCAAAGATCTTCCTAAACTCAAAGATAGTACATTGATTCAAATCCTTTGGGAATGAAATCTTTATGAATATAAGGTTGTTGACCTTTTTATTGTTACACCTAAACAAGTTCCTGCACAATATATGACGTATCAAAATGCTGGTGGAAGCTATATTACGTTGATGGGATGTTATCCGTTAGGAACTGATAATAAAAGGATTATGGTCGTAGCGAAACTTATTACTGATTAACTTATCGTTTCTTTCTTTTGGGTGCGCTTCGCCCCAAACCCCGATGTACTTTTTCTCTTAATAGAAAAAGTATACAAAAAGATCAAGCCAGATGCAATACTCAGGCTGAATGTTTCTTGAATATATCATCTACCAACTCGTCTCCGTCCCATCCCAACGAAATTCGGGATGGGTCCCACTTCGCCTCGTTTCATGGGATTGCTTCGTTATTGGATATATTCCTATTTCGTGGCGTGCATCTGGCATTGTAATCTAGTTGATTTTTTTCTAAAACTACATTGTAATTTGTTAGGAAAAGGGTATAGATAGGGCAATCGAAATATAGTTTTCTTATGGACTTTCTTCGAGGAGTCCTTTTTGCTTTATAAAGATAATTTTTTTTAAATGACTATTAGAAATATCGCTATCATCGCTCACGTTGATCATGGAAAGACGAGTTTGGTCGACAAATTGCTTACACAGTCTGGAACTATGAAAATGGCGGAAGATCAGAATCTTATTATGGACAATAATGACCAAGAAAGAGAAAGATGAATTACTATTTATTCCAAAAACACTTCTGTCAACTACAAAGGAAATGTGATCAATATCATAGATACTCCGGGACATGCTGATTTTGGTAGTGAAGTGGAAAGAGTATTGAAAATGGTAGATAGTGTCTTGCTTGTGGTAGATGCTTATGAATGACCTATGCCGCAGACGAAATTTGTGCTTAAAAAATCCTTGGAGCTATGATTGAAACCGATTGTCGTCATCAACAAGATCGACAAAGATACGGCAAGGCCTACATGGGTAATCAATCAATTGTTCGATCTTTTCTTTTCGCTTGGAGCTACTGATGAACAAGCGGATTTTCCTATCATCTACTGTAGCGCCAAAGGCGGATATGCATTCGATGACATGAAAGATTTTGAGGAAGCAAGGGAACACGGTAATATTATTCCGATATTCGATATGATAGAAAAATTTGTCCAACCTGCACCGGATTATTCTGACAAGCCGTTCCGCATGCAGATCGTGAATCTCGGTTATGATGATTTTATCGGAAGGCTTGGTATCGGAAGAGTCTATGAATGAACCGCAAAACCGTGACAAGAAGTGGTGATTTTCGATAATGATGGAAATAAAAGAAAGGGAAAAATAACAAAGATATTCACTACACTTGGGCTTTCTAGGATAGACACTCAAGAGGCGAAATGCGGTGATATTGTTACGATTGCGGGTATCCCGAACATTTTCGTGGGGGAGACTGTTGGTGTGGAATGATGTGAACCATTCCCTCCGATCAAGGTGGATGCACCTACTTTGACGATGGATTTTCTTGTTAATGATTCTCCGTTTGCCGGCAAAGAAGGAAAGTTAGTTACCTCAAAAAATATCCAGGAAAGATTACACAAAGAATTACAGACCAATGTTTGATTAGAAATTGATTTCGATAAATGAGGAAACAGATTTGCAGTTTCTGGTAGGTGAGAACTACATTTGTCAGTTCTTATTGAAACGATGAGAAGAGAGTGATTCGAACTTCAGGTCTCTGCACCACAAGTTATCTTCAAGGAAGAAAACGGAGAAAAATTGGAACCGATCGAACAAGTTATTATCAATGTCGAAGATGATCTCTCTGGAACTATTATTGATATGGTTGCTAAGAAAAAAGGACAGATGACGAACATGAACTCGGTGAACGGTATTACTACCTTGGAATTCGAAGTGCCTACTAGAGGACTGCTTGGATTCAGATCTCAATTTATTCTTGTTACCAAAGGCGAAGGAATCATGTATAGTTCATTCTCTCATTATGGACTGTATAAGGGTGATATTCCTAAGAGAACAACTGGTTCTATGATTAGCCAAGAAAATGGAAAATGTATGAAATATAGTATTCGAAAGTTGCAGGAAAGAGGAAAGATTTTTATTCTTCCTCAGGCTGCGATGTATGAATGAATGATTGTATGAGAATCTGCT
Source organism: Candidatus Gracilibacteria bacterium S5_H10 (assembly GCA_019248075.1). Classification (GTDB taxonomy): domain Bacteria; phylum Patescibacteriota; class Gracilibacteria; order Absconditabacterales; family Absconditicoccaceae; genus CAJBLF01. Next base: position 22,905 of record JAEHHG010000003.1, read on the forward strand.
AAACCAGGTGATATGATGGTCAATCTGACAAAAAATAAGCAACAGACCAATGTGAGAGAAAGTGGAAATGACGAATCGATGAGATTAGAACCTATTATCCCGTTGACACTGGAGGATTCACTTGCTTATATTGCAACTGATGAATATGTAGAAATCACTCCAAAAAATATCAGATTGAGAAAAGTATTTCTTACAGATTCTGAGAGAAAGAAAAATGGTGTAAAGAAATAAAAAAAAAGCCCGAAAGGGCTTTTTTATGTATATACTATGGTACATAGAGTGGTGGTGTTATAACTTTGAAGGTGTCATTTATTTTTTTTACTGTATATTCGAAAGTGTCCTTTGGTGGCATTTCCTCTTCTGTTGCTCCACAACATGGTCAGAGAACAAAAACACTACCATCATTTTTATAAAATTGTACTTTATACTGATATTCATCACCACTTATTTTCGTGCTTTCTATATTATTTACTGGAAGACAGGTTAGTGTAGCTTGGCAATAGTTCTCTATTATATCGTCATGATCTGTTTCTCTTTCAGGATTGTAGATATTCAAACTTTCCCATATCTCTTTGTCAGTTGTGAAATATTCTAGTGCTTTAACAAAATTTTGTTTATTTAGATTGTCGAAAAAGCTTGTCAACGTGTTTTGTGCGATTACTGCTTCATCGACCACCTCCTTTTTTGTGCAGCCTGCAAATATTATAAAGAATATCATAATTATACTTATTGTTTTTTTCATGATGATAACGTCATGGATAAAAACTTACTATGTGTTTCTTAATGATTATATTGCTGTGTAAGGAACATATGTGCTTGATCTGCAGAAATGTCTGGTGAAAGTATCAATATTTCTGAGTTGCCGAAATGAAAATTCATTAATACGTCTTTTCGATCCAGTCCGTAATATGTCGTGTAAAGCATTTTACCGAAATCTCCGTGCGTTGTGATCAGAATGTTTTCGTCTTTGTGTTTGTCTTGGATATATGCTAAGGCTTGTTTCGCTCTTTCCAATAATTGTGGAAACGTTTCTGCTCCTTCCGGATCGAGGAAATAGGTAATGATTTCTGATTTTATGATGTTAGGTGAGCAGAGCGGTTCTATATCTTTGATTGGTTTTCCTGTCATCATTCAAAAATCACGTTCTATGAGAATATCTAGTTTTTCTGGTGCATCTCTATTTAGTGCTTCTGTAATTATTTTGCCTGTGGTGTATGCTCTCTGTAAGGGAGAACTATATGCTTTATCAAAAGCGATATGAGCGTTTTTTATTTTTTTTGCTAGTTGTTCAGCTTGTTCTTTTCACTTTTCTGTTAATGGCATATCGCGATGTCCGTTAAGGATACCGTTGGCATTGTCTTCGTCCTGTCCGTGTCTGATGATATAGATGTTTGTCATTACTGATATTGAATATAAATATTTGTTGTTTTATATTTTTTGTCTTATAAAGATAAGAAATATTGTCAGCATGGTGAAAAAAAATAGTTCAAACATTCATGTATTTCAAAAGATGAGTAACATGATAAGTGATCATCATATGATAGTGTAGAGTAGTCATATAGATCGTCTGTATGCTTTTTTATCGTGATTTTGGAGTGTCGTTATAAAGAGATATAATGAAGCAATCAAACAGATAGCAAAAATTATTGCTGTTACGAGATGAAGTTTTTTTCATAGGGGAAAGTTATTGGTCGCGGGTATTATTACTGTTAGAATCAATGATATGATTCATCGATAGAGAAGCTTACGTGCTTTCTTATCTTTGAATGAGTCAAGTAGATATAATCTCAAAATATAAAAACTCAGCATAGTTCCTATAATAATTCATCGTATGATAAATTGTATTCTATGTCATAATTTGTTTCCTATCATACTCAGTGTATACTCAAATGGTGAGCCGTTTGTTGCTAATATATAGGTGGAAAGCGGTATTGCTATAATGGCAAACAGAGAAAGATAGACAAGTTGTTTGTCGTGAAGTTTTCTTTCTATAAAATGTTCTAGTTTTTTGTAAACCATGATACTATTATATTAAGTATTTTTTTATTTTTTTCTGAAATTCGGCATTTAATGCTCCAGGTTTTATTTCTTTACGATCTTCACTTTCCTGATGAAGATTGTCTAAATATGCTAGTCTTTTTTTAATACGTGGATCTTTTAAAGATGCTTTTCTTTGTTTTTTCATGAATGGGCCTACTTTTGATATTTTTCGTACTTCGACTTTTGATATATCCCCTCATAAATTTTCTATTTGTCAGATAGTATCCAAAATCTCTTTTCTTGTCTTTTCAAAGATCTCTTCCGCTGTTCCTGTTAGTTCCAAAGGAGTTTCTGCGTTCTCCTCTTCCAATAGTTTTTTGATTTTATTGGATTTTATTGTAATAATTCTTTTGAACTGTGGAATCTTCTTTTCTGGAGTATTTTCTCTTGTTTCTAAAGCCATTGTTTTTTTGCTGATGATATAAAATTTCCCTTAGATGCAGTTGACGTTTAGTGTCTCTTCTGAAGGATTTTTTGAATGTTTGCCAAGTTCGCTTACTCTTTTTTTTGCAATTTCTGTTTGTTCGATGCTTTTTAATACTTCAGCTAATTCACCTGCTGGAAGTTTATTGATTTTGAATGTTTTTATTTCCTTTGCTTGTTGTTCAAGATTAAAGGTTTCTTTTCCCATGATGATATTTCAAAAAAAATAAATTAGTAACTTCTTGCAAATAAGACTCTTCTTTTGCTTGGTTTGCCTGAATAGACACAAGTACCATTTTCGTCTTTCAGATCAAATGGCAGACATCTAACGGTTGCTGCAGTTTCTTCTTTGATCTTGTCAGCTGTTTCTGTTGTCCCATCTCGGTGAGCGAAGACAAATCCTTCTTTGATCTTTTCTTTGAATTCTTCGTAAGTGTCGACCGTGTAGGTATGTTCTTCTCTGAAAGCTTGGTTTTTTCTGAGTAGATTATTTTGCTCTTTGTAGAGGTATTGATCAATATGTACTTCAACATCTCAAATATTCACTGACGATTTTTCTCCGGATTCTCTCTTGAAGACTTCTACGACTCCATTTGCGATATCTCTTGCTCCGACGGTGATTCTGATAGGGACACCTTTGAGTTCATATTCGTTGAATTTTCGTCCTGGTGATTTGTTGCTATCTTCATCGATTTTTCGTTTTAATGGAATGCTTTCCTTGAAATATTTTGATGGGAATTGAAGTCTGGTGGTCTCTAATCTGTCGATGAGTGGCTGGATGTAGGTTTTTATCTGTTGTAATTCTTCTTCTTTCTTAAAAATAGGTACGATTACGACATGTAGAGGAGCAAGCGCTGGTGGTAAAATCAATCCATTATCATCTGAATGTGCCATGATAAGCCCTCAGATGAGCCTTGTAGAAACTCCTCGAGATGTTGCGTACACATATTCGAGTTCGTTCTTTTCGTTGGTGAATGTAACATCAAATGCTTTGGCAAAGTTTTGTCCAAGGTTGTGACTTGTCCCCGCTTGTAATGCTTTCCCGTCTTGCATCATTGGCTCTACGGCGTAGGTAGTTACTGCTCAAGCGAATTTATCGTGTTCTGGCTTAGGTCATATGATTGGTGAAATTGCCATGAAATTTGTTGCAAAATCGTTGTAGACATCCAGCATTTTCCTTGCTTCTTCATCCGCTTCTTCTGCACTTGCATGAGCGGTATGTCCTTCTTGTCGTAAAAATTCTGCACTTCTCAAAAATAATCTTGTTCTCATTTCTCGTCTGACGACGTTTGCTCGTTGGTTTATCAATAATGGTAAATCGCGATATGAATGAATTCGATCTTTGTAACTATTCCAGATAATTGTTTCTGATGTTGGTCTTACGATTAATTCTTCTTCGAGTTTTGCTTCAGGATCTACGATGATCCCTTTTCCATTCGGATCGTTCATTAGTCTATAATGTGTCACTATGGCAGCTTCTTTGGCAAAATGTTCTACATGAGAAGCTTCTTTGTTCAAAAATGATTTTGGGATGAATAGTGGAAAATATGCATTGCTATGTCATGTATTTTTGAACATCCTGTCCAATACGTCTCTGATGTTTTCTCGTAGAGCATATCCATACGGTTTGATAACCATACATCATCTTACTGCAGAATTTTCTGCTAGTTCTCAAGCTAATTGATTGTACCATTCGCTGTAATCTTGAGCTCTAGTAGTTAATTTTGTCATGTTTATATATATATAAATAAATTTTGTAGTGATTTTTTATTGAAAAGGGCTTGATTATCAAGGGTATTGGTCTTGATTTTAACAAATCCCTTCTCACCTCCCTTTATCAAGGGAGGAACGTTTAACTAGCTCCCTCCTTGATAAAGGAGGGCTTGGGGGTGGATTTGTTAATAAAAAAAATCAAATAAAAAAACCCTACATCGCTGTAGAGTTTTTATAGTGAAACTCGTTGAATTATTTTTGTCTTTTGAGGAAGAATCCTGTAACAAAAAGAATACCTATTACGATCAAAAGCATTCCACCGATCATATTGCGAAGAACATACAGACCAAATATCAAAAGAATAATACCGATGATAGTGAAAATTTTTTCTTCTGTTGTAGATACTTCTCGTCGAGCTCCGATTTTGCTTCCAATTTCTTTACTTTCAGACTTGATGACTTTAGCTTCTTTTTCGAAATTTTTTGCAAAAGATTTAGCTTTCATTTCTACTGCACTTGTTTTTGTTGTAGAAGTTTTTTTGATAGGTTTTTTTGCTGGCATTACAAATATATGTAAAGGTATAAAAGGTTAACTTAAATATAGAAAATGAAATGGCGTTTGCAAGTGAATATACGTATATTCTAATTTTTAAAATTCTAAATTCTAAATTATTATAATCTTATCTGCATTTTTGCAAGTGGTTGTTTGACCGCCATTTTATTTTTTGATCTGACAAACAATCCAAGTGAAATTATTCTTCTTACTATTTCTATCTCTTCAAGAAGCTTTTTATCAATATATTTTTCTGATCGTAATGGCAGATGCTCGAGGTGAATAGAATTTCATTCTGTTTTTCCTTGTTGTGTGAATTTTTGTAATTCAAGATAGATATATTCACTGATAAATGGAGCGAATGATGTACAAATTTTCAAATAATTTTGTAGGACTTCAAACAAGGTATTGTATGCTGAATGTTTATCTTGATCCATTCCTGAAGCTCGGAATCTTCTTCTTGATCTTCTGATGAATCGGTTGTTTAATTTTTCTATGAATCCCAATATGAGCTTTGCTCCGTTATCTAAGAGATACTTGTCCATCTCTTGTTCAAATTGCAATCAGAGATTGTTGAGTTCGGCCAAAATCCATTTATCCAATTCGTTGCTTATTTTTGTTGTCGGCAATTTGATGATCTCTCCAGCAGTTATATCTGTTTTTGTTCCGTAGAGTTCTTTCCAAAGATTTGCTATCTTTGTTTTGTCATCTATGATGAGAATATGTTTTCCTGCTCCCTGTTTGCATATAGTTTCATATGCAGGGATTTCTGCCTTGATCTCTACATTTTTATTTCTGTATTCTTTCATAATGTTTGCTATTTCTTCCGCTTTTTTCTTATCTGTTGTATAGATGATATCTGTCTGTGTTCTTAGAATTTTTCCTAGTTCCTGTTCTGTCTGTTTTCGTGATTTTTCTAGACAATAGACAGTAGTGTCGTCAGCAATCCATTTATCTACTGTTGCATACGTTTCGAAAAATTTGTATGCATTTAGAATCGCTACGGTGAAATCTTTGTAAACCTGATCTACCGCTTTTTCTGAGAATCTTACTGGTTCTGCTTTGACTCCTGGTGAAGAGAGGAGATAAAGTCTGTAAGCATCTGTTCCGTATCTTCCAAAAAGATATTCTGGATCTGGATAATTTTTCAATTTTTTTGACATTTTCTTTCCGTCTTCAGCAAGAACGAGCCCATTGATGATCACGTTGTTGAAAGAATTTTTTTTCATGACAGCGTTTCCACAGACGTGCATTGTTCTGAATCGTCCTCTGGTCTGGTCCAATCCTTCGATAATGAAATCAGCAGGATAAACAAATGGTTTTGCCTTTGTGGATTCAAGATTCGAAATTCAAGATTGTCATGCATCATGTGTCTTGGATCATGTATCTCAGGTATATCCGCATTGTCAAAATGGCATGGATCATGATTCAAATCGACAGTCCATAACTTCAGAAATCCTACGATATTTTTTTCAATCTTTATTAAATCGATAGCTGTCGACATATGGTTTATGGAGATCCATCTCAGCTTTTCTCTCGTTGTCTCGATAGCGGACGATAATATTTGTATTGTTTGTATTGTAGTCTTGTTTTTTTGTTAAATAATCAAAATCTTTGAATGCTTTTTGAATTAATATGACTGATTCCTTATGTGTTATTGTTATTATGGTTTTTGTGGCGAATTTGTTGTTGATATCGATAGCATAACTTTTGCATCTTGATATTACATTATCTATTGATTCTCCTTCAGTGGTTAGTTTCTCATTTGTTGCTTTGCTTGTTGTTAGGTTAGCAATTCGTGGTTTGTCTTGGAGATCTGGAACAATAAGATCTGTTATTCTAAAATCAACATATAATTTTTCGTTGATTTGGAAAAGATGCTGTTTCGAAGTATCTTGGATGTATGATTGTATTTCTTTTTTGTCTCGAAGGTCCTGATAAATTTTTTGTATTTCTTGATATTTTTTTTGGATATCTTTGATGCTATCAGAGAATTCGTTTTCTAAAAATGGTAGCACTGTCTGTAGTGATCTAGAGAGAGGTGTTACGACAATTACTCGGTCATCTTTTTTTATTGTTTTTAGATATTTACTTACTTTTTCTGCTTGTTCTTTTCATTCTTCGTTTAGATCTGTTTTGCTGTAGCTATCGTGTGTCCATGTTTCATTGTAGATAGTTCTTCAGTGTCTTAGGATTATATTTTTGGTAATATTTTGTGATCCTGTTCTCGTTCCTTGATAAATTTCTTCGAGTGTTCCACAGACGATGATATCTTCTGGATTTTCTGTATTTTCCCGAACTGGTATAGGTGCTCATCGGTATCTATTTCTTGCAAGATTTCGGTCAGGAGCTGTTTTCAATACATCGATAAATCTCTTTTTCACTCCTTCAGGGACAAAATCTATACTTTCTGCGTTTGGAACGGTTGTTTTATTTAATTCTGGCTCCTTGATGAATCGGCTGGTCAAAGCTTTGGAAATCAATGGCGTATCGCATCTTCGGCAATGCGGGTAGGAGTGTTCGTATGATCTTTGTCCGATAAGTTTCTTTTCTTCTTTTAGTCTTTGGATAACATCTTTGTTTGCATCATAGACTCTGATTCATTTTCGTTCAGGTACTTCGTCTGTGAATTCTCCGTATTCGTTCACTGGCAAAAATAGCCGATCTTTGGCAAATTCTCTTGGTAAGAATTGAGCGACTGCGTTAAAATCTTCCATACCGAATGCTGGCGCGATATGTACAATTCCTGTTCCATCTTCGGTACTGACGAATTCTCCTGGGATGATTTTGAAAAACTGATCTTTGTATTTTTGGTCTATCTTGCTGCTATTGATGTGTTGGAAGAGCGGCTCATATTTCAATCCTAGCAATCCTTCTCCTTGGATAGTTTTGATGAGGATATATTCTTCTGGATTTCTGTAATAGCTCTTTAAAAGATTCTCAGCTATGACGAAATATTCTTTTACTCCTGTATCGTAGACTACAGAGTAGCGGATATGATTTCCTATCGCCAAGAACATATTGCTCGGCAAGGTTCGTGGAGTAGTTGTCCATGCGAGTACGCTAAGTTTAGCTGCAGGATCCGTGTGTTCATATATTTTTTTCTCGTAGAGATAGAGGTCATAGAATTGGCTCATGATCTCCATGTCATCATCGACGATTGTATTTTCTATTTTGACAGCAAACCCTAATGTGTTGTCTGATGTAATGACTTCTGCTCGTACCATCTGCGGCAATTTTTCCGGCTCCATGAGCTTTGGTTCTCCTTCGATTTCGATTTCAAACATATTGAGATTGAATAATCCTCCGCGAAGGATCTGTTTTACATCTCCTAATGGTTTGATGGATTTTACTTTAACACCTAATTCTTCTGATATCTCTTTTTGCACTGTTTTTTCTAAAGAATCTCCTTTATCTACTTTTCCTCCTGGACAGACGTATTTTTGTCCTTTTACGCTGTAGTTCATGAAAATTTTACCGTCGCGTTTGATGATACAGTCGACGACTTGAATATATCCATCGTCAGTTGTTTCATATTTACTGAAATCAAAATTTCGTTGGTTATTTACTTTGTCTCGACATAATGGGAATTTGATTGTGATAGCTGGATCTTGTCTAGTTTGGTATCCTTCGTTTACTTCTGCATTGGATAAAGTCGTTGCACAACTTGGACACATCCATTGCACATTGAATCATTTATATACTAGATTCTGCTTGTACATATTCTGAAATACCCGGGTTACGGATTCCATAAAATCAAGATTCATTGTATAATATGCATGATCCATGTCTGCTCGTCTTCCGATCCGATCTCAGAAAACTCTCCATTCATCGCTGGTATTGCTGACGGATTTTCTACATTCTTCGACGAAATTTTGTACGCCGATCTTGTTTTCTATGTCTTTTTTTCCATCGATACCGAGCAGTTTTTCTACATATTTTTCTACTGGTAATCCATGACAGTCCCATCATCGATCTCTGTTTACCTTATATCCTTTCATGGTTTTGTATCTAAGAATAGTATCTTTCATTGATCCAACCAATCCATGTCAAAAATGCGGAGTCCCTGAAGCGAATGGAGGTCCATCGTATGTGATTGATTGAAATTTTTCTGAACGTTGTTCGAGGGATTTTTCAAAAATCTTGTGCTGTTTCCAATATGCGTTAAGCTGTTGGTTCAATTCTTTCTGATTCATGACTAAACGACTAAACGATAAAATGATCAAACGATGTTTTGTGGTTGAATAGTGAATATAGTAAATCAGCCCCTGCTTTCAAGTCCAAGGAAGAATTTTTGGGTAAATTATGTTGTATTTTTTTCTAATTTCTTTAGCCTGATTATGTCGTATTTATTTTTTTCTTTTTTTGTCATGGAACATATTGATATCCAATACCAGAATTTGGTCAAAGAAATCCTCAAAGCTCCTAAAAAAGAAAACAGAACATGAATCTCTACATATGCTATTGCTTGTCGGTCTATCAGACATGATATGGCGGATGGATTTCCTTTGCTCACTACCAAAAAAATGGGAATGAAAACTATAGCAGCAGAACTTGAATGTTTTATCAAAGGACTTCATACTAAACATGAATTCCATGAAAGAAATTGTCATATTCGGGATGAACGATGTGATCCGAGAAAGGTGCCGTATGGTAATGATGAAGAAACTAAGAAAAAAATGATGGAAGAAGATGAACTATGAAGAATATATTGAGTGCAATGGAGAGATCGAATGTGAACCCCCGCAGCAAGTGACGGGGCAGGCATAGATCAGCTCAAAGAAGTTGTTGAAAAATTAAAGACTAATCCCTTTGATAGGCGTATGATTGTCAATGCTCGAAATCCTTCTGAACTTAATCAAATGGCATTGCCGCCTTGTCATTATTCACGACAAGTTATCGTTACGTTGAATCATCAATGAGAAAAAGTTTTGAATCTTACCTGGAATCAAAGATCTGTAGATACTATGTTGTGACTACCATATAATATTGCGAGTTATGCATTATTACTTCTGCTTCTTGCGAAAGAATCCAATATGATTCCTGGTATTTTAATGGGATCGCTTGGTGATGTCCATGTCTATGAAAATCATATTGATGGAGCAAAAGAGCAACTCTCTCGTGAACCGAAGAAATTGCCGACATTGGAATTGTCTAATTTCACTTCAATTTTTGATCGAAAATATACTGATTTTGAACTTCAAGGATATGAATCTCATCCGAAGATCGAATTTGCGATCGCGGTGTAAACTGAATGACAAAATGATAAAAGCCCCGCAGAACTGCGGGGCGATAAAATGATAAAATTTCCCTGAGTTGTTTAGCTTGGGGATTTTTTTAGTTCTTGATTTATTCTATTTTTTTGATATAGTATCTGTCCAAAATAGAAAAATAAAAACTCATCATATGAAAACAAAATCACCATTTTCTCCTTTTTCGGAATTGCTACCGAAAAATAAGGATGATAGGTTTCTCTATTGGATTGGTATCCATACATGTGAAATCCTTGTCATAGAAACTTTTGAACAAGATGATTTCCTTTTGCAAAAAGAAACGCAATTGTCAGGATGTCTGAATGCAACTCAAGAAACCACGATGTTAGAATTTGCTGGTCTATCTTTGGATATTGAACGAGATCAGGAAATTCAAAAATATTTTGCATTTAGAATATGTGAAACTGATTAAAAAAAATGTTAAACTAAAATAAAAACCCCTATGAATTATAAAGAAATGAAACTCATCAATCCGTTTGATGCAGAGTATCACAAACTTTTGAAAAACATTTTGACAAAAGGTGTGCAGAAAGGTGATCGTACTGGTACCGGTACACGTAGTATATTCGGTTATCAGATGCGGTTTGATCTAAGTAAAGGATTTCCTTTGTTGACAACAAAGAGGATTCATCTTAAATCTATCATTTATGAACTACTTTGGTTTCTTAATGGAGATACCAATATTAAGTACTTGAATGATAATGGAGTAACTATTTGGGACGAATGGGCTGATAAAAATGGCGATTTGGGACCTGTTTATGGATATCAATGGCGTCACTGGAGAACAGCTACTGGAGATGAAATTGATCAAATCCGTGAAACTATTGCTTCATTGAAAAACAATCCTGATTCCCGCCGCCATATCGTGAGTGCATGGAATGTTGGTGAATTGAATCAGATGAAATTGCCACCATGCCATATTCTTTATCAGTTTTATGTTGCTAACGGCAGACTGAGTTGTCACATGTACATTCGCAGTTGGGATGTATTTCTTGGTGGTCCTTTCAATATTGCATCATACGCTTTATTGACAATGATGTTTGCTCAGGTTACTGGTTTACAACCTGGCGATTTTATTGTTTCAAGTGGTGATACTCATTTGTATCTTAATCATCTTGAACAGGTAAATTTGCAACTTACCCGTGAACCTCGGATGGCACCGGTAATGAAAATCAATCCTGAAGTCAAAGATATCTTTGATTTTCATTGTGAGGATTTTGAGCTAAAAGAATATAATCCACATCCATCTATCAAAGCAGATATTTCTGTATAACTTTGTTCCCCGGGAATTTCCGGGGATTTTTTTGTTTGTTTTTTTTTATTAAAAGAGTAAAAGAGAAAATGAAATGAAAAGTCAGACCTTGATCTGTAGGTTGAGCGTTTGATGATGTTCAGTTTTTTTTATTTTTTTGTTTATCGTTATGAAAATATTGGTTATTAATGCGTGAAGTTCTTCATTGAAATATCAGCTCTTTGATATGGAAAAAGATGTTGTCGTAGCAAAAGGAAATGTTGAGCATATCTGAGAAAATGGTTGTGAAATAAAAAATCATACAGAAGCATTGCATTCTATTTTACCACATGTTTCTGTCGATGGAAAATTGGAATTCGATGCGATTGGACATAGAGTCGTGCATGGCGGGGAATATTTTAAACAGCCAGTTATCATCACTGATGAAGTGATTGCAAAGATAGAAGAATGTGCTGATTTGGCACCGCTTCATAATCCTGCTAATCTGCAAGCAATTTTAGCATGTAAAGCTTTGTTGCCTGAAGTACAGCAAGTGGCGATTTTTGATACTGCTTTTCATCAAACCATGGAAGCAAAACATTATCTCTATGCATTGCCTATGAAATATTATGAAAAATATAAAATCAGAAGATATGGTTTTCATGGAACATCTCATCAATATGTCTATGAACAATTAATGCAGAATGTAAAGCAACCAGAAAAAGTGATTACGTGTCATATAGGAAATGGAGCGAGTATTACTGCCATACAAAATGGGAAAGTAATAGAAACATCTATGGGGATGACTCCGTTGGAAGGAGTAATGATGTGAACGAGGTCAGGAAATATAGATGCTGCGATTATTCCTTATCTTATGAAACATGAATCTTTGCAAGTAGATCAAGTGATGAATATCCTCAATAAAGAAAGCTGAATCTTGTGAATTTCATGAATTTCCAATGATATGAGAGATATTTATGCTTGAATCGAACAATGAAATCAAAGGTGTCAAATCGCTTTCGATATGTATCTTACTTCTTTGATAAAATATATCTGATCATATACAGCGATCCTTTGATGAGTGGATGCGATTGTTTTGACTGGCGGAGTTATGGAACATAAAGCTTTGATAAGAACACTTCTTCTTGAAAAACTTTCCTGGATGTGAATCACGCTTGATGAAAAATCCAATCCAGACGAGATTTCTCATATGACTCGTTTATCTACGTCAGATTCCAAAATTGAAGTTTTTGTTATTCCTACCAATGAAGAACTTATGATCGCCAAAGAAACTTTTGCTTTGATAAAAACCTCATAAACATTTAAATTCTAGTCCTTTGTTTCTACTATTTTACTCTCTTTCAAGGACTTGAAATATATCATAACTTTACTATAAGCTATTTGGTTATTTTTGATTTTTAATTTTTTATCATTATATCGTATGGAACAGACACACCCACAACATCCACATCAAAAAAAACATTTTAGTGAAGAAGCTGCTTTGGATACTGTAGAAAAAAAGATAGATCACAGTATGTCCAAAATCATGAGCAAGTGATTTGTTCACAAATTCGTTAGTAATAAGATTGTAAAGCAAATTCTTGGTGCTCATTTTGTCAATGACGTCAATACTAAACTTCAACCATATCTCAAAACTATTTTTACTGTTATTGGTTGGATATCTCTCATTACATGAATTATTGGAATATTCTCATTTTTGATTTCTTTGAGCTGACTTGGATTTATGTTTAGTCTTTGATTTGGTATTGGTGTCCGTGTTCTTCTCTATGTATTGTTGGCAATAGCATTTTCTTTATTGTCTCTCTTGATAGGAATAGGTTTGATCAGATTCAAAAAATGGGCAATTTCTCTTATATTGCTTTGATTTGTTGTTTCTGTATTGTCAGTCATTATTAGTTTGATTCCTATATGAATGTATTCGTATAAAGCATATGGAAGTTTTGGGTCTAGTTTTTTCAATCTTCTTATTACTTTTGTTTTCTTGGTATTAGCAGTAAAAAATGAGCATTTGTTTAAAAACTAGTACTTCTTGTTTTTAATTTTTTTATCCTTGCTATGAAGAAATATTTTTTTCTTCTGTTTGCATTCTCTTTTTTTGTAGTGTGATGTGCAAAAACTATGAATCTTTCGGAAGTTGCTAAGATTACTGATTTGTCAGTTTTACAAAATGTTATTGCTCGTGTTTCTCAAGAGATAGAGCAGTGAACGATATCTTCAGATGAAGCACAAGCTATGGTAAATCAGTTACAACAAAAATATTTGGAGCTTACTGATGGTACGCAAGAAGACATTGAAAACAGTTTTGCACATATACAAACGCTTTTTGATACTCAATCGAATTCTTATGGATTACCGTTTTGGGCCAAAAAACTGTGAATGACAGAACCCAAAGGGATGTTTTTTGATAAACAGCATTCTCAAAAGACCTATGTAAATGCTGATGGATATACTTCTACTATGCTTGTGTATACTTGAAATTATACATTTGCTATGCAACAAGCAGAAACTATTGCTAAAAGTGCCAATCTCTATGTAAGCAAAGATTTTGAAAGAGCACAGTCACTCGTAAACAGCGGTGATGTAAAGTATATTTCATGACTAGATATCAGCAGTCTGTCTGCTTGAATAATATATGTCAATCATGAATTGCTTGATACAAATATTGATTATCTTTTGTCCGTGAGTGTTGATCAATCATGAACATTAATTATAGAAACAACGAAATATGCTGATAATTAGTATTCTCTTTAAGAATATTGTCAGCTAAAATTTATTTTGTACTTATATATTATGAAATATATCATAGGAATACTTACTTTCTTTGTTGCTATGTTAGGCGTGAGTATTGCTCAGGAATATATTCTTTTTTATGGTAATGGATGTCCTCATTGCGCTGAAGTGGAACAATATATCAAGGATAATGATCTCACAGAAAAATTCGATCTGGCTTCTAAAGAGGTGTTCTATAATAAAAAAAATCTGAATGAACTGAACAAACATCTCAAAATGCATGATTTGACCTATGATAACATTTGAGTCCCTTTTCTTGTTGTTACTAGCTGAACTGATTGTGATTTTGTGAATGGAGACATTAATATCATAGAATATTTTTCATGAAAGCTTGCTCAGATAACTGCAGCAGCATGTAAAGATACTACATTGAGTGGAGGAGTACAAGCTGTAGAAAAAAATCTTAAACAAAGGCTTTCATTTTTTTGAATTATGCTTCCCGCTGCTATTTCTGATAGTATCAATCCTTGTGCATTTGCGGTTATGCTTTTGCTGCTTTCTACTATTCTCAGTAGACATCAGAGTAGAAGAAAAACCTTGTTGGCTTGATGACTTTTTGCTTTAGCTGTTTTCTTGAGCTATCTTGCTATGGGTGTCTGATTGTTTTCTGCACTTGCAACTGCGTCAAATACTTTCATCTTAAAACTTGTTGTGGGAATTTTTTGATTGCTTGTCTGACTTGCCAATATCAAAGATTTCTTTTGGTATGGTAAATGATTTGTCATGGAAGTACCATTCAGCCGAAGACCAAAAATGATGTCGCTTATAGAAAAAGTTTCATCTCCATGGTGAGCATTTGTCGTATGATTGTTAGTTAGTTTATTTTTGCTTCCTTGTTCTTCGTGACCATATTTCACTATCTTATGATTTTTGAGCTCTGAAAGCAAAGATCTTAATCTTCGAGGATATATTTATTTGCTTCCTTGTTCTTCGTGACCATATTTCACTATCTTATGATTTTTGAGCTCTGAAAGCAAAGATCTTAATCTTCGAGGATATATTTATTTGCTTGTCTATAATCTTATTTTTGTTTTGCCAATGTTGATTATCGCAATATTTGTTGCGTTCTGACGAGCATCTGTAGATAAATTAGCAAAATTGAAACATGATAAGACTAAACTTATTCACTTGATTGTTGGATTGTTGATGCTTGGCCTTGGTATTTATGTACTTACAACAATTTAATAGTTCTTTTTATACAAAAAAATCCCCACTTCGGGGATTTTTTTATTATATATTCTTAGCTGAGTAACTTCTCAAATATTTCTTGTGCTATTTTTGGATTTGTCTTGCCTCAAGTTTTCTTCATTAATTGTCCTATGAAAAATCAAATGGTTGTTGTTTTTCCTCACTTGTATTGGTCTACTATTGCTGGATTCTCTTCAAGAACTTCTTTTGCCAGCGCTTCTATTTCATTATTATTAATAGCAGGAGCGTCAAATCATTTTTCTTTGATGATTTCACTTGCTGATTTTCCTGTAGAGAGCATTTCCTGCATTACTACTTTTAATTGATTTTCTATGAGATTTCCCTCTTGAGCTTTAGTTAAAAATTCAGTTAATTTTGTCTTGTCGAAAGCAAGTTCATTGATGGTTTTGAAATTTTCATTCATTCGTGCTACAATCGGTCAGCTGATTCGTTTTGCTATGAGTTTAGATTTTGATCATGATTCATTTCCCTCTTTGGCAAAAAGATTTTCTATCTCGAAGAAATAATCGAGTATTTCTTTGTCTCCGATAAGTGCGTTGATATATTCTTTATTGAATCCATAAGTTTCTTTCATCTTTTTGATAATCTCATGGGGTAGTATTGTTTTTTGATTCTGTAATCGATCCAATATCTCTTTTTCTAATTTTAGTGTAGGCAAGTCGGGTTCTGGAAAATATCTGTAGTCGAGAGCATCTTCCTTTGATCTCATCAGATAAGATTCTCCTTTGGTATCATCCCATCATCTGGTTTGTTGCTCAAATGTCTCTCATTTGGTATATAATGCTTCTTGTCTGTTTTTTTCATGTTCGATCGCTCTTTTGATCATACCAAATGAATTGATATTTTTCATTTCTACTCTTGTACCATATGGATCGTTTTCGTTGTTTCTTATAGATATGTTTACATCTACTCTCATCTGTCATTTTTCTAAGTCAGCATCCGCAATATTGTTGAATCTGACTATTCTTTGTAATTCTTTGAGAAATTCAATAACTTCTTCTGGATTTCTGAAATCTGGTAATGTTACTATCTCAACTAAAGGTGTCCCTGCACGATTAAAATCGATCATTGCTTCTCCTTTATTGTGGATCATTTTTGCTGTATCACATTCCATGTGAGCGTCTTGGATATGGATGATTTTTTCTGTTGTATAGTTATTTAAGAAAAACTTTACATCTCCTGCTGTGTTGGTTGGATGATAGAGTTGTGTTATTTGGTAGCCCATCGGTAAATCTGGATAGAAGTAGGATTTTCTATCGAAAGATGATGTTTCATTTATAGTGCAATTCAATGTTTTTCCTAAAATTAATGCTTTTTCCAAGACTTCTTTGCTTAATGTAGGAAGTGCTCATGGCTGTCATGTACATACTGGACAAATATGTGTGTTCGGTAAAAGATGGTCAAAATTTTGCTCATTTTGACATTGGCAAAACATTTTATTTGTGGATTTTAATTTTATATGAATCTCGAGACCTATGGTGAGCAACATTTTTGTGAATGCAAAATGTAAAATGTAGAATGCAGAATTCGTACTATACATATTTGTGATTTGTTTTCAATGCTATGGATTTAATAATGTTTTGAGTAAAGGATTAATTATTTCTCTAGTTGTTGGACCAAGATATCCTGCTCCGGTATCATTTTCATCAGTTACAATGTCATTGTCAGATTGATACTTGAATAGTGCATTTACCGTCGCTGTAGTATTCGTCCCGTTGATCGCTCCTGTATAATATTGTTTTGCCTTAAGAAAATATTGTAGATATTTTACGCCAATATTTGACTGTCCTGCTGTATATCATTCGGTAAATTGGTAATTTTTATTTATGTTTTTTATGAAATTTAATTCTGTCGTTGTAAATTGTGATGCTGTTGTAGTACTAGTAGCATTGGGAACAAATGTTGTTGTTCATCGAAGTGAGGTAAAATTGAGATATGAACTTTTTGTAATATTTTTATCTGATCTCATCATCATCAGCATTACATATCCTCTCAATTCTCGATTAAATGGTTTGTCTATTACGGTTACAATATTTTTTTCTTTGAGTGCTTTAAGGTGTTTTTCATATCGATTTTGTCAACCATTGTGTGTTTCTCCTCGTAATGCTCTTGAAAGCGTTGTTCCAAAAATTGCTCTATTGACTTGATCATCAGGATCAAATTTTATTGCTGGTGTCCCATCAGTTTTGAGTCCCATAAGTCAAAGTTGACATGCAGTAATCGCATATTTTTTAAATTCTTCTGACTGATTTGTCATATCACTAAATATACAATTTCTTGTAGTGTCTGGTGTTTTTCCTAATACTTTGATGGCGTATTCTGACATCATTTTTGCTAGATGCGATCTGATTAATATTCCTGTCATGTTAGCCCATTTAATATCTGTTACTGTTGTTATTTTGATATTATATGCATAAAAATATGCGTTGGTAAGCTCTTCATTAAAAGGTGATGAAAAGCGTACCCATTTCCCTGTATTTGTCACTCCTGTGCTTGCTTCGACTTTTGTTGCGTCTTTACATAATCCATCATTTGGATCACCTGAATAATCTCAATCTACACAAATATCTGCGCATGCACTATTGGTTTTTCCTCATCGACAAAGTACTCATGTTTTCGCTTGATATTTCCCATTTACACACATAAGTTGACTATCTAAACATGTTGCAATTGAACCACCACCTCATCAACCACCTCATCATCCTGATGGAGCAGTATAGTTGATAGTGAAATTAGGAATGTTTAATCGTGATGAACTATTGCCAGCGCTGTCTGTTACTTTGAGTTGACATCACGAATAGGTTGCATTAGCTAAGGTAAATGTTGTCGTATTCCTTCATGAAATACTGGTAAGTAATGATCCTGTTCAGCATGCTCATGAATATATTACACTTCCTGCTTCATCACCAGTAAATACAAATGTTGCTGTCTGATTTGCTACGTTTACGGTAGATCATGAAAGATTTGGCGCAATGGTGTGTCGAGTAAAATTCATGGTTCCTGTAGTTATGTTGTTTGCATTGTCTTTTACGACTACTTGTAATATATATATTCCATCTCAACTTCCTGTTACTATAGGATTTTGTGCTGTACTTGAACTAAATGAAATTGTACCTATTCCTGAAAGTTTTGTCCACGTATATCATGAAATTCACGAGATATCTCCTGTGACTGTGATATCTGTTGTTATTCACGTATTCGTTGTGATGTCTCATCCTATGCTAAGTAATGGTGCAGTTTTGTCTATCTTATATGCTTGTTGTCCTGTTCTTATATTCCCTGCTTTATCCATCACACAAGCATATCATGTTCGATATCCATCTGTAGTAAATGTTGGTGGTAGTGTAGTTCATCAATTACATGTACCGGTAAATGCAGTATTAGTTCTATATACAACTCCTGTTGATCGTAATCATGCTAATGTGTCTGTACTTGTTCCTGTTGCTGTTGCAGAAGTTTTTCTTCGATTGCTATTCGCATCTGCAAATACGATAGCTGTCGGTGCTGTTGAATCTATATAAAATGCTGCTGTTTCTGCTACTTTGTTTAATCATGCCCTATCAACAACTGTTATTTTTAATTTTACTCAACTGTTATTTATATTCGGTGTTGTCCATGCATAAGCAAAACTATTCATAGTATCTGTATATATCGTTGTTCATGGAAAGAATCCATTAGTCGAATATTCTACTATTTTTCCTGATAAAAAATTATCTGTTCCTCATGATCGAGTAACTGTATATCCTGATCATCATTTAAAAAATTCACCTCCTGATGGAAATGTTATGGTTACATCTGTCGGTGCTGTGCTATCAAGTGTAAAGAGATTCCCTGTAAATGCTGCTGTATTTCCGGCAAGATCAGTAGCTATAATTCTTACGCTTGCGAGTGTACTATCAACAACGGGGAATGTCCGATTATAGGATCAATCATTTGTTGTTCACGTACTAATTATAGAATGTAATGTTGATCGTCAATCGTTGGAATATTGTAAAATTAATGGTTGTGATCAAAAATTTATTTCTGTTCCTGTATTCCATAGTATTTCTCTTGTGGTTCATCATTGAAAATATGTTGTATTTGTAGGATTAATAATACTTATCCCTGCTGGAGCTGTTCTATCAAAAATTATTGTACTACTAGTAAATATTGTTCCGGTATTCCCTACGAGATCAGTCATCAGAATGTTGAATCCAATCGCTCATTGTATGTCAGTGCTTTTCATGACGTAGCTTCCAGAATAAGTATTTCATCAAATATTAGTTACTATTCATGTACTTGTTCATCACGAAATAGTCATTGTTGGTGTCCCTGTCAAAACTTCATGTGATTGGAAAAGCACAGTAATAGTATCTCCTACTTTAGCGTATCCTGTATTTGCTGAGTTATTTGAGCTGAATGTTGTTGTCCCTGTGAGTACGGGTAATTCTTTGTCGATATAAAATCTTTCAGAATGTATTGTTTCTATGTTATAAGATTTGTCTATACTATAGAATCTAAGATATTTTATCGT
>JAEHHG010000221.1 GCA_019248075.1 Candidatus Gracilibacteria bacterium S5_H10
AAGTTCTTAGAGAGCTTTTTAAGTAGCTTTTGTTCTATACATTCCCTTATAAATCCTCTAACCTTTTGAGGTGTTACATCGAACTTCTTAGCTATATAGCTAAATCAGTTCCGTAAGACTTCTTAAGCATTGAGTTTTGAGATTGATGTCTTATAATAAAAAAGAACATCTTAGCATCAAGATTAGATTTAACAATTGGTGAAACAATAATTAAATCTAATCTTGATGCTAAGATGTTCTTTTTTATTATTGTTTCACCAATTGTTGATAAATCGTTGTATTTCATATTTTTCATTCCTTGTGTATTTGCCAAATTAATTTGATAAACTACAA
>JAEHHG010000222.1 GCA_019248075.1 Candidatus Gracilibacteria bacterium S5_H10
AGATTCGTATGGTATTATCTTGAAATCTTTGCTCGCACCCAGAGATATTTTTGCTATCTCTTCCATATTCGCTATGATGTTTTTGTCTTCTATAGTGAGCGTTGCTGTTTTGTTGTTGATACTTTGGATCTGTCCGTTTGGATTGATAATATATTCTTCTTTATTTGGATTGTCAACTTCTGAAGCTGCTTTTGTACAAATATTTTTACTGAGGACAACTCCCTTTCTCCTTATCCCAAAACAGTTGTCTCCTGTTCATGAAATTTTCACTTTCACGTCTTTCATATCTTGTGTCATTCCTATTTTTATTTGGTTGCTTCCTGTGTAATC
>JAEHHG010000223.1 GCA_019248075.1 Candidatus Gracilibacteria bacterium S5_H10
AATAGGAATGACACAAGATATGAAAGACGTGAAAGTGAAAATTTCATGAACAGGAGACAACTGTTTTGGGATAAGCAGAAAGGGAGTTGTCCTCAGTAAAATTCTGAAGCTGCTTTTGTACAAATATTTTTACTGAGGAATAAACAAATAGATATCAGAAATTATGCACTACTTGGATTGTCTATAAAAATAATGTTTCTTTATGCAGTGAGGTATTTATAATGTCAACAGGTATTTTATTAATTTTAATAATAGCTACATTTTTTAACTATTTAATAGTTCGAAAAAATCTAGCTAATAAACGATATGGAAACATTTTAGTTGATATA
>JAEHHG010000224.1 GCA_019248075.1 Candidatus Gracilibacteria bacterium S5_H10
GATTTTTTACGACGGCAGTTTCCGCTTTGACGTCACGGGAACGAATGAGAACTGCCTTGCATTCATTCAATCGGTACACGATCAGTACAGTACGTCTTTTGACACTACGCCAAATCTCGTCGTCTCTGACTACTATACAGCGCGGGAAGACGGATATGGGTTTTACGGTGGGCTCCTGTTCCTGGGCGCATTCTTTGCGGTGCTGTTCCTTGCGGTTGCGGTGCTGATTCTCTACTTCAAACAGGTTTCTGAAGGTTACGAGGACAAGGAGCGCTTCGAAATCCTGCAAAAAGTAGGCATGGACGACCACCAGGTGAAAAAGACAAT
>JAEHHG010000225.1 GCA_019248075.1 Candidatus Gracilibacteria bacterium S5_H10
TAAATAATCTTGATATTTTCCACATTTTTCACATTCAAATAAATATTTGTTTTCAACTAATGAGTCAAATATTTCAGATGCAATCATTTTATAAATAATTGCATCTGAAATATTTGTTTTCAACTAATGAGTCAAATATTTCAGATGCAATCATTTTATAAATATTTCAGATGCAATCATTTTATAAATAATTGGCGTATGATATGAATTAAAATATTGAGATGGAGACAAAATAACTTATGCTAAAACAAAATGTACGGTACTTAAAATTGGAACAAGCAATACTGGAATGCTTGTAATGTTTTTAAAAGATATAAAAAAAA
>JAEHHG010000226.1 GCA_019248075.1 Candidatus Gracilibacteria bacterium S5_H10
TTTTTTGCTGAGCGCTTTCCAATCTTCAAATGCTTTGAGCCCGATTTCTTCGTTATTTTCAACGAAATATTCTATCTCCATCTGATAAAATTCTCTTACTCCAGGAAACTTTATGTTTAGAGTAAGAGAATTCTATCTCCATCTGATAAAATGTTGAAAATAACGAAATATTCTATTCTATCTCCATCTGATAAAATATTTCGTTATTTTCAACGAAATATTTTATCAGATGGAGATAGAATATTTCGTTGAAAATAACGAAGAAATCGGGCTCAAAGCATTTGAAGATTGGAAAGCGCTCAGCAAAAAACGATGGATCG
>JAEHHG010000227.1 GCA_019248075.1 Candidatus Gracilibacteria bacterium S5_H10
CTTTTTGCTGGTTGCTGTGAGTGTTTGTAATTGTGTTTTTTCTTCGTCTGTTAGATTGGTCTTTGCTTCTAGTTTCTTGATTTGTTTGGAAATCTCTGTTTAATTTTTTGTGACAACTAGATCCTCTGGCAAATCCTCAATCAAGCGTCCATGCATACAATCTTCTTTCTTCAGATTATTTAATAAATCAGCTAGTAGCATTTTTAGACAAACTACAAAATGGACGCTTGATTGAGGATTTGCCAGAGGATCTAGTTGTCACAAAAAATTAAACTGATTGCTCCATGATTGATATCGTTGATTTTTTTTGTCTTTTTGTG
>JAEHHG010000228.1 GCA_019248075.1 Candidatus Gracilibacteria bacterium S5_H10
ATGGAAGCAAGAAGGCATAGAGAATGAGACAATAAAATACTTATTGTAGGAAGCGATACATTAGAAAGCTACAAAGCCATAGAAAAAATAAAGAATGGATTTTCTTTTAAGACTGAATTTGCTACGCATAATGATATCAAAGAGAATCCATTCTTTATTTTTTCTATGGCTTTGTAGCTTTCTAATGTATCGCTTCCTACAATAAGTATTTTATTGTTTCATTCTCTATGCCTTCTTGCTTCCATATAATTCCATATTTGATCAAACAAGAAAAGTACAGCAAAACTAGCAAAAGCACCTAATACAATAATGAATCTCG
>JAEHHG010000229.1 GCA_019248075.1 Candidatus Gracilibacteria bacterium S5_H10
GGCTGTTTCAGTGTCATTCCCGACTTGATTGGGATCTATACTCAGCGAACTGGATTCCCGCTTTCGCGGTAATGACGTAATGAAGTGGAAGGTGCCGGAATGACGTTTGTATACTCTATTTGTGTAAATTGATAAAGTCGCCTGAATTTCCGTAGAATTGATTAAACATATCGTTGATATATTTTTCTGGATCATAGTTTCCTTTTCCTTTGATATCGAGCATGGTATCTATTCGTCATTGATTGATTTTTTGAATTTCCTGAAGTTCCTTCTTTTCGTCTTTGTCGAAAAAGTCTTTGTATTGCTCTTCATTAT
>JAEHHG010000230.1 GCA_019248075.1 Candidatus Gracilibacteria bacterium S5_H10
GGACAACACCGAATATAAATAACAGTTGAGTAAAATTAAAAATAACAGTTGTTGATAGGGCATGATTAAACAAAGTAGCAGAAACAGCAGCATTTTATATATATTCAACAGCACCGACAGCTATCGTATTTGCAGATGCGAATAGCGATCGAAGAAAAACTTCTGCAACAGCAACAGGAACAAGTACAGACACATTAGCATGATTACGATCAACAGGAGCAAATGAAACCACGATAATTATACATTTTGATACAACAACGCTAAATGAGTGAATAATTATCCTATCAGGAAGTGTTTTTGATTCATGACTAAC
>JAEHHG010000029.1 GCA_019248075.1 Candidatus Gracilibacteria bacterium S5_H10
CTTTACAACGTTTTTGGGGTATTTTACCGTTGCAATCACATCTTTGTCGATGTTTTCGTCCATGAATTTGTTAAAATTTTCTTTTTTCATATTACTTTTTCTTTAGACCCGAACGAACGCACAACTGGTATTGTGCGAAAGCGAGAGATGGATATGGGGCAGAGGAGCGTACCCTTGAAATTAAATATCCAGAACAAGCGTGTATATATCAAAGTCCTCCCACGAAAAAGATCTATCCGAAATTTTATACCTATGCACAATGCCTGTGTGTTGTGCAAGCGTATAAATGAGGAGAAATAGATCTGGAAGCTGAAACAACGAAAATCACTCAGAAAGCCATGATATATACTTCGCACAATATATCTTGTGCAAAGTTCGGTGAATTCCAGATCAGATTCAAAATATTTAAAAAATACAAAATATATTCAAGATAAGAACTATATTTCACTGAATATAGTTTTTTTATTTTCTAGAAAACATCAGAATCCAGAAACAGCTAAAATCACGAAAATATCGATTTTAAGTCTAAATCCCCTGAATTTTAAGCTATGTTTTTGATATCGAGCCGAACTAAGTGCCACCCAGAGTCAAAAATTACTAGAATTTTACAGAGAAATACAGCTTCAAAAGCCAGAAAATCATATAAAAAAACAGAGGAGTACTCCTCTATCATTTTTAATATATTTTGATTGACTTTGATAAATATTTATATATATAATATATAAATACAAAAACCAAAAAAGTAATATGAAAAAAGAAAATTTTAACAAATTCATGGACGAAAACATCGACAAAGATGTGATTGCAACGGTAAAATACCCCAAAAACGTTGTAAAGGGAAAGCTCACCGAAAAAGATGGAGAGTTTTACATTAAAAATGGAAACACAGTGAGAAAGATTGATCACGAAAACACCAAAGCAATCAGCATTGTGATAACAAAGACAGAAATCAGGTTACGAAGACAAAGAAAATTCGTAAACGCATAATCAGATTAAAAAGATGACTTTAAAGAGAGAATATGTTCTCTCTTTTTTTCAATATTTTTTTTCAATAAAAAAAAGCTACCTGATAGATAATCAGATAGCCATCTACTCAGAGACGGCCATGCCTATTATTATTAGGCTTACAAAACACATAAAACAGATCTATATGTTGTGTATACCCAATAAATTTTAATGCCGCCTCTAAGATACATGCGAACGTTTCACTTTGGTAAGATACTTCGTTAGCGAACAAATCTATAGAACACTAGAGATTTGTAATAATAATAGTAGTCCCAATTGGCTTTACTCATTTTTGTTTAATGCTATTTTTTGTTTACGGCTATTTTTTATACATATATGCAAACAAAACAAACAAATTATACAATTATCATATAGCTTTTCGTTAGCACATTATATAAAGAAAAAATAAAATTATCATTGTCATTATTATACAAAAGTGATACAGTATTCATAAATTTTATTATAAAAAAAGGCCAAAACATAAGTTTTGACCTAGAAATTTTTATATTTATCTCTATGAAGACAAAAAATTACGATACATATTTATTCTGTAGTATCATCTGTTCATTCTGTAGGAATATTTTCTGTAGATGAAGTGAAATCAACAGCAGGAGCAACATCTGCTCATTCATCAGCTTCAAATTGTTGAGCTTTTTCAAAACCAAATATACTTGCTATGATATTTGCTGGAAATCTGCGAAGATAGATATTCAACGTATTAACAGAATCATTGAAATTTTTTCTTTCAACAGTTATTCTATTTTCTGTACCTTCAAGCTGTGTCATAAGATCACGGAACGCTGCAATAGAATTTAATGTAGGATAACTCTCAACAGTTACTAATAATCTAGACAAAGAAGATGATACCTCCCCTTGCGCTTTTTGAAATGCAGCAAAAGATTCAGGATCATTAATATCAACATTTACTTTACTAGCATTTGCTCTAGCTTCTACTACAGCAACCAATACCCCACTCTCTTGTGCAGCTGCACCTTTTACCGTATTCACAAGATTTGGGATCAAATCCATTCTTCTTTGATACACGTTTTCTACCTGTGACCAAGCAGTTTTTACTGTTTCATCATATTGCACTAGAGTATTGTATTTACCAACAACAAACGCACCCACAACAACTACGATAGCCAATACAATAAGCCATGTTTTTTTCATGAAAAAATTTTTTATAGAATAAAAATTATACGTGATATTGATTTATTTTTGTACAAAGATCAGAAAGATATTGATGCACTTCCTGGATGAGTGTAGGAATTTTACCTTCCTCTACTCTATCTTCTATAAGATAATAAAAAATCTGACTATTACAAGACCAAGCAACATCAAACAAAGAAAGCATGAGTTTCATATCATCGGAAAAGACAATATCAGGATTTTTTAAAAGTAATGCTCACTCCCATAAAATTTGCATACCTGGCAAAAGATGGTGCAAAAAAGATCTTCCTTTATCCTGAGATAAGTAATCCTCTCTCAGTTGAATGCGTTTATTACGGATTTCAAGTTCAAGCGAAGATCTAAGATCAGATGTTTTATATAGGAATGATCACAATACATCATTTCCATAAAAAAGCTTAGAATGGTTTTTTATATGCAGAAAATTTAGACAAAATATATCATTTCCTTCTTTTATGTCATCTTCTGTCAAGAGTATAAATTTTTCACGAACGAAGAAAGACCTTATAGTATCTAGGAAAACAAAATTTACCTTATCGACAACAAAAATAGGAATCTCTTCATCGCCCTTTTTGTATAGATAAATAGATACTAGTCAATCTCTCAATACACGAACAATATCTTGAAGTTTTTTTGTTATCATATCAATACATTTAGAAAGATAAAGAGTATATAGGTAGTTTATCGTGATCACGATGATCATCCTCAACCAAAACTTCCTCAACCGAATCAACCAAATCCAGATCATCCTCACCAAGAACCACCGCTTCATCAAAACCATATTCCATGAGAAGATTGTCTCCTATACAAAGAAAATAAAATACTCAACAAGAGAATTGCATACGAAAGGAAAAGAGAAAGGACAAAATTTGCTAGTATTCGCGTAAGCAAAAAAGTAAGTCAGAATCATAATCAAGCAAAGATCCATCGTCCATATTTTCTCATTTTTCTTCAAGACTTCTTTGTACTTGATGGAACAGTAATCAAACGACCAAAAGATGACACAACAATAAAGAACACAATAAAGAAAAATTCCATAAAATTTTCATCTTGGAATGTAGACGAAGTATTGTTTGAATAGTTTTCTAGAATAGTTGGATCTTTTTGAATATATCACAAAACATCATCTAACATTTCAACAACACCTTGATAATAATTTCACATACTAAAATTAGGAGGAAAACGAGCTTCTCCTATTCTTTTGGTAATCAAATCAGGAAGTGTTCATTCTAATCCATATCCTACCTGGATAGACCATTTTCTATCATGAATAGCTATAAGGAGTATCAATCCATTATCTTGACCTTTTTTTCCTACACCTCGAGTATTTCCTACATCTACAGCTGCAAGATTAATATCATCATCAACTGTAGGAACTACTAAAACTGCCACTTCTATACCAGTAATTTTTTCTATCTCTTCTATTATTTTTGTCAAATCAGATGTTTGGGTTTCAGAAAATACTCAAACAGTATCAGTAACATATCATTCATAGTTTGGGATAGTAAATCCATAAACCATTCAGCAAAACAAGAAGAACATAGCAAATTTTAATATATTTTTTATCATCCCAATAGAAATATAAAACATAATAAACTATATACAGGAGATATTAATCTTTTCATTTTAACTCACTAAATTTCATGATTTCTTTTTCGAAATAGAGCTCTGCTTCACCTACAGGACCATTTCTATTTTTTCTCACACAAACATCGGTCAATCATTTTTTATCTGTATCAGGATCATAATAATCTTCTCTATGCAGCATAATTACGCCATCAGCATCCTGCTCTATCGCCCCAGATTCTCTTAGATCAGAAAGTTGTGGCTTTTTATCAACTCTTTTTTCCACTTCACGAGAAAGCTGTGATAGTGCCATAATAGGAATTTCAAGTTCTCTCGCAAGTTCTTTTAATCATCTTGAGATTTCAGAAATCTCTTGTACTCTATTACCAGAATATCATGAACTAGATCAACTCATCAGCTGAAGATAATCGATAATAACTAAATCAAGTGTATTTTTTTCTATCTTTAGCCTTCTGATTTTTGATTTTAGCTCTGGAATTGTCGTAGATCATTTATCATCAATGAATATATTCGTATCTGAAAGCACTTCCATTGCTTCACCCATAATAGTGAAGTCTTCCGTATCAAGTTGTCATTTACTGATTTTCCACATAGGAATAGTGGAAACCATAGACAAAACTCTATCTGCTATTTGCTCCGAGCTCATTTCCAATGAAAACAACGCCACACTTTTTTTTTGATCAACTGCCATATTTTTGAGAAGATTCAATGCAAAAGCTGTTTTACCCATACTCGGACGAGCTGCAAGGATAATGAGTTCTGCAGGCTTAAATCAACCAAGCATATCATCTAGACCATAATATCACGAAAAGACTTTTTTTTCATGTGCCTTTTCTGGATGATCAACGATTTCCATATATTCTTCGACTCTTTTATTCAATATTTCTCAAATAGAATGTACTTTCTCCGCGACATTATCCTGAGTAAGATCAAAAATTCTTTTTTCGATATCTTGCAACACCAAAAGTGTATCCTTTTGTTCATAGACATCTCCAATAATTTTTTGTGATGTTTTTAGGATATTTCTCAAAACTGATTTTTCTTTGACAATCTTTACATATTCAGGACATGAAGAAGTACTCAATAAAAAGCTTGAAAGCTCATAAAGATAATCAGTTCCTCCTATACTATCCAATACAGCATCTTTGCTCAGTTGATCAGCTAAGGTAACAACATCTATAGTTTTACGAGAACTCCAAAGATTTTTGATCCCTTGATAAATATAAAAGTGTTCTTTATTGTAAAAATCTTCGGGGACAAGACCTAAACCATCATAATAATACATCAATTCATTATCCATCAAAACACCGCCAAGCGAACCTTTTTCAGCATCAATATTATGCGGAGGCAATTTGATATCTTCTAAGCTCACCATTTCAGCCATAAAATAAAGGAGTAAAATACATTACAGATCAAAAAAACATTGTTTATCATAGATGATAACTTTTTTTCACATCTTCTAAGATGATTATCTTGTAGTTTTTTTATCATCCGATGCAAGAGATTTTTTATAAAATACAGGTGAGAACTGTGTTTTTGACAATATTCTGACAGATTACTGACAATAGAATAGAAAAAATAAACAAATAAAAAAAATGTAAATAGTTTTTTCTTTTTAGGAAAAATATATTATAACAAAATAGGCTACGTTATTTTTTCAAAAACTCATATGCAAATTGAAATCATTTTTCGATCAGTTCGACATCAAAATTTTCATTTATTCCATGAGTATTACAATCTTGATTAACAAGCGGAACAACAACAGATTTTATTCATAGAACCCTTGCTAAAATATCTACTACAGGAAGTCAGCCTCATGCATAGGTATGGAATACTGGTTGTCCAAATATGTGCTGCAAAACAGATTCCGCTTTTTTTATATAAAAATTATTAGTATCTATCTTTACTGGTTCATACACAGATCATACATCTAATTCGTACTCAACATATGGAGGCAAAGTAGTCTGCAATCGCTGATCAAAAGCTCACAAGACATTTCTGGAAGATTGATTTTTTACCGTACTGAAATGAAGATCAGCATAAGCGATATAAGGGATAGCTTGTTTACATTGTTTTCCATCATATCCACTAGATATTCACAGTATTTGTATCGTGGGTTTGAGTCAAATCTGAGTAAGTAAATCTGTATCCTTGTCTTTGAAGATAGTCTTGAGTCAAAAATCAGTCATAATTTTTTTTTCATCAAGCTTGATCCTTTTGTTTTTTACGATTGTCTCTGTCGGGACGTCCTCTACATCATAATAAAAATATGGGATAGTTATCTTAGCGTTCATATCATACAGTTTAGCAAGGATTTTATTCATTTCTTGAGCTGCATTAGGGACCATTGATCAATACATTCATGGATGCAAATCAGTATCTGCAGTACGGAGAGTTAACCTAACAGTAACCGATCATCTATATCCAGCAACAATACACGGAAATGCTCCTATAAGAGATGAATCAGAAACCAAGCAAAAATCAGACAAAAACTCTTGTCTATGATCAGATAAAAATTGTTCAAGATAGGGTGATCAAGTTTTTTCATTTCCTTCAATAAGCACAATAACATTATATCCTAATTTTTTCGTATGAATAAGATCAAAAATCGTAAGCAAATGGATAAGAAATTGTCATTTATCATCAGCGACTCCTCTACCATAAATCTTGTCTTTGCCGATATATAAAGAAAAAGGATCATTTTTTCGTCATTGTTGCATATCAGCAAAATGGACATCATAATGTCCATATACTAACATAGTAGGCAAAGATACATCAACAGAGAACTTTCCAAATACCAAAGGATTTCCATATCCGTGAATAATTTCAGAAGAAAAACCATTATCCTGCAGCATGGCATTAAGATAAATAGCGATTTTTTCTATATCATTTTTATGCTCTGCATCTAAAGAAACCGTTTGCATAGCTACAAGTTCTTTGAGTATTTGATAATAAGAAACAAGCATAGAAAAATATAAAAACATAAAAAAAACAGATCATCTTTGTTCGTTTATGTTTTTATTTTTGAATCAAACATATTATTGTAGATTAATTGTTTTATATGCTATTCGTTTTCAGTTTCAATCTTCTTTAGCTATATGTATACGATCTACGACAAAAGTTCATGCAAATGTTTTTTGATCTAAGAACTTTTTAGCTCTATCAAAACCTTCTTTAGTCAAATCTTTAAAAGCAATAGTAATATGAGGAGTATATGGTCACGATTGTATATACCACAAAGGATATTTTATAGAAGCACCTTTAATTAGTTCTGACAACATTTGAAGTTCTTTATTTATAACAATACCGATATAAACAACATAAGGTGAAAATCATAGTAAAGATTTTCCTCTCAATTTTTCCATACAGCTATAATCTTTTATCTCAATAACAAATGGTTTAATATCCTTTAAAATATTTTTCAATTGTTCAGAATATTTATCAATTTCCTTATCATCAAGAGCTATACCATCACCTATAGTAAAATGAGGTTCTCGAATATTCAGACAAGCATATGAATTAGTAAGATCTGAAAGATTTTTTTGAATTTCTCTTACTTCTTTTCCCAAATCACCATCCAAATAAATTATTTGTGAATAATTAGTCATATTATGCTATTGTATGATAAATATATTATTCTACTACTAATTCTTTTAACTTTTTCTTTGCTTTTTCGTTTGAGGGTTCATATTCCAACACTCTGAAATAATATTTTTTTGCATTATCAAAATCATTGATCTCTTGATAAAGATCAGCCAAAGTAAGCATGTATGCTGAATTTGTCGGTCTGAGTTTTATCACTTTGTCCATCTCTACGATAGCATCATGTTTTCTGTCAGTATTATAAAGTAATTCTACCATACTTATATAGTATTTTGGATTGGTAGGATTAATAGCAATAGCTTTTTGTATCAACATTTCAGCAACATCAAAGTCACCAGCAGTAAGATATACTTCTCCTATCTGTCGAATTGCTTTGTGATCTTTAGGATCTATTTCAACGATTTTTTTAAGAATAGGTAAAGCTTTTTTATAGTTACTCATAGTAAAATACAAGTCAGCCAATAATTTATTGAGATCCTTATCTTGTGGATCAATAGCCAATCATTCAATAATTTTCTTTTCATATTCATCAAGCTTACCATCTTTTCTGAAACCTAAAGCATCATAAATTATTTTTTCAAGCAATTTTCTTTTTTTTATCATAGTAGTTTTATTCTCTTCATCTTGCACGATAGATTCAGCATCATAATGAGCAGAAGAAGCTGCTTTAGGTTTAATAATTTCATCTATGCTTGGCAAAGAAGAATTCTCATTGATCTGTGCCTCATGATGAGGTTTTTTCTTTAGATGAAAACCTAAACGAGAAAGTTTAGTAGTATACAAATAAACCACCTCTCTCTTAAACCTTATAAGCGCATCGAAAGTATCAATCTTTCACAATACATGAGTAAGTTTCTTTAGAATTTTTTTGGAAAAGAAAAACGAGATTATTCCTACAGGCAAAGAGATAAGAATAACAGTCAAAAACATCCAAAGAAACACTGATATTTTTAGCATAAGAAAAGATAACGAATTAAATACTTATTTTTTTTGCATTGGTTTAGTTTGTGTTTTTACATGTATAGGTTGAGGATTTTTATTTTCTCAAGCAACTTGCACAGTAGATTCTTCTGACTTGCCTGGTATCTTTACTTTTTTTATTGTTGTATATGGGATTCTGATAGTCATTCCTTCTTTAGTCTTTATGCTCACATCGCCATTCATAATATTGAATGAATATGCAGTTCAGCATACTTCACATCATGCAGTTTCCACATACGCTCACTTAGGAGGAAATTTTTTACTTTCCTCTATATAGGTTTCCAATTCATAAATCAATGAGCATTTTAATTTTCCACATCTTCATTTCAATTTTTCTATATCTCTTCATTCGAGATTTTGCAATACGATATTTTCTATTTCTACACTTGGCAATGCCCTAGAACTTTTACAGCAGAGATTGATACCATTACATCAAATGATACAATCAGTACCTGGAGACATTTTTATCATATCTCTGGCTCCTATTTGGAAAAGAAAAATATTTTTTCCAAGCTCTTGTCTAAATTCTCTTACAAAATCAGTAAACACATATCTTTCTTCTGAATAGAAATAGAAATATACCTGATCAGCATAAATCTGATATCTTGCAGTAACAGGTATAGAATCAGGAAAATTTTTTCTAAACAGTTTTTTGAATAAAGGAAAGATATCCAAAGCTAGAGTTTGTTGTTCATCGAAGAATTTTTTTTCATCT
>JAEHHG010000231.1 GCA_019248075.1 Candidatus Gracilibacteria bacterium S5_H10
AAGCTTATCGGATGATCAATAACTCCTTTTCTAATAACTCTTTGAATCCTAACGAAATACTTCGTAAACATTACTAGCCCAATATCATTCATATACTGTAATAATTTACTATCTGGTGTTCCATACACAATAAAAGCATCTTTTACTGTATTTAAAGCCACAAACTCTTTTCTATCATAATTGTATTTTTTCTCAATCAGCTCAAACAGTTCACTATATTTAAAATCTTTATCATTACCTAATTTTTCACTATTTTCATCAAACAAATCTTTAATAGTTACTCCAATATCTAATAATTCTTTTTCATTTTTAA
>JAEHHG010000232.1 GCA_019248075.1 Candidatus Gracilibacteria bacterium S5_H10
TCCAGTTGAAGTTAGCGCTGAACACAAAAAGAATCTATCAAAAGTAATAGATATGTTTATTGGAGCAGGGAAAGACTTCATACCTGAGATGAATGTGTATCAGAATAAAAAAGCTGAAAGTAACGGTGGATATATAGAATTAGATGGTTACAACAAAGGAATATATGTATAATCTCATGCACATATGCCTCGGCTGCACTCATTGCATTTCTTTCAGGTCTATATTTATTTGAAGCTCCTACATATATTCCTTTGTTGTAACCATCTAATTCTATATATCCACCGTTACTTTCAGCTTT
>JAEHHG010000233.1 GCA_019248075.1 Candidatus Gracilibacteria bacterium S5_H10
GAGCAACACTCAATTGATCTCCATACACAAGTTGAACACCAATATCTAGCGAATGAACATATATATTTGTAGTTACTGATCTTGCAGGTAATTCTACTGGTTGATACAAATGAAAACATCATGATGGTAGACCGAGTTCGCAAGGTCAGTAACTACAAATATATATGTTCATTCGCTAGATATTGGTGTTCAACTTGTGTATGGAGATGAATTGAGTGTTGCTCAAGAAAGATTGGTATCACTAAACGTAATTGTTTGACTACCTGAGTAATATGCTCACGAGATTATTCCAGCAAACGTTGGCTCAGTC
>JAEHHG010000234.1 GCA_019248075.1 Candidatus Gracilibacteria bacterium S5_H10
GTTATAAATGAATATTCGGAAAAATATTTTGATTGATACTCTTTTTGACTGTTTGGTGATGACTTTTTACATTATCTGTGTACACATCACTCAATCCATCACAATTTCTTATCAACTTCTGAGATCCGCTTCTTGAAAGAAAAGAAAAAAATCCAGAACTACCTGATACAGCTTTTGACGCATCAATCGGACAGACTATCTACGCAGCTCCTGAAAAAACGATATTTACGACCCTTCCTATCGATTTCACCAATGACGGAACAAAAGACCTTTTGGTAGTCTATACGGACGGTGTAGTAAAATTAATAA
>JAEHHG010000235.1 GCA_019248075.1 Candidatus Gracilibacteria bacterium S5_H10
TATCAGTACGACAACAGGAGAGATCATCAATCCTCTAGCAACAGGAATACTGAACCCTATTGAAGAACTCGATCAAAGCATCTATCTCAATTATACAACACGAACAGAAACAACAGAGATGATAGACTATGAAACTGCATATAATGAGCTCAAACAATGATTAACGATGTTCCAAAACAGTACACTTACCGACAAAACAATGAATGATAGGGAGATAATATATCTCTTCTGCTGCTAATGCTTCGTACATAGGAGCAGTAGAGAGCGGATTGTCTGTAAACGATAGTTGTGTGTTTCATTCCTCA
>JAEHHG010000236.1 GCA_019248075.1 Candidatus Gracilibacteria bacterium S5_H10
TTTCATTTAGTATCCTTTGATTTCCAATAAGTGCATCCAAAATCATAATCAATAGCTGATACACCCATTGAACATTTGTGTATAGCTAGATATCTGGCGCTGAGAAAAGTATGTTTGAGAAGATAATTGACATGGTTGTAGAAGCTCTAGGATTTGGAGCATTAAACATATTACCTATATTTCTTGCATTCAACAACTGAGTTTCATTTGTAGCCATATGCGTAGCCATATAAAACCCTAATCCTGCAGCTTGTGATACCTAATAGTTTCCTATGGCTTTATCTTCATTCTTCCATATCTCTA
>JAEHHG010000237.1 GCA_019248075.1 Candidatus Gracilibacteria bacterium S5_H10
TTCTATCATTATTCTGAAATATCCTCGTATATTGTATCGGTTCATTTTTTGGAAGATCGAAATCTCTTAAAAACTGTTTTTTTTCTTCTGTGCTATGTTGTGAAGGAGGAAATTTATGACATGCATGTAGTGTTTTCATCACAACATGAAGTATAAATTTCCTCCTTCACAAAAATGTCACAATTTAGTTACATATATATTATTTTCTTATAGATAAAACACCACCAACACAGGCGACACTTATCACGCCTATAAATATGGCAATCATTGAAACAGGTGGCACAAAAAACATTTATTGGTCTG
>JAEHHG010000238.1 GCA_019248075.1 Candidatus Gracilibacteria bacterium S5_H10
ACCTTCAACATCTATTTTCATTAAATCTTTAATTAGTTCTGGCTTACTTAATGCTTCAGCTAAGAATTCATCTACATCTTTAGCCCAATATGATTTATTAGATGTAAACATCTCAGGATTAGCTTCAGCAGCTTGCTTAACCACTTCATATAGTCTAGTCATCTCTTCGCTATATGTTTTACCTTTTTCGCTTCTCATATAGTTATAAACAGCAGCATGAACACTCTCATGTAACTTAGTTGTGAAATCTATATTTCTTTTATTTACTTCATCTATTATCATGTTTATTT
>JAEHHG010000239.1 GCA_019248075.1 Candidatus Gracilibacteria bacterium S5_H10
TCAGGCTGTTGTCCGCCAGCGCACCTGCGGAGCCGTAACCTGCGAGGGAGAGGGCCTTGTCCGCTTCGGTAAGCGTGAAGTCCGGGTCGGCGGTTGCGGTGCCGTCGTAGATCGGGTCGCAGTCGTCGGAATAGTACAGTCCGGTTTCGTTTCCTGCACCAATCCCGTTGCCGCTGCCGTAGCCAACGCCTGTACCGTAGCTTACGGTGTCATTTCCGGCGGCTCCGTTTCCGCCGCGATAGCCTGTGCCGAGTGCGTCGGTGTCATCGCGGTAGAGTCCTGC
>JAEHHG010000240.1 GCA_019248075.1 Candidatus Gracilibacteria bacterium S5_H10
CCTGTATTTGTCACTCCTGTGCTTGCTTCGACTTTTGTTGCGTCTTTACATAATCCATCATTTGGATCACCTGAATAATCTCAATCTACACAAATATCAAGCGAAAACATGAGTACTTTGTCGATGAGGAAAAACCAATAGTGCATGCGCAGATATTTGTGTAGATTGAGATTATTCAGGTGAGTACGGGTAATTCTTTGTCGATATAAAATCTTTCAGAATGTATTGTTTCTATGTTATAAGATTTGTCTATACTATAGAATCTAAGATATTTTATCGT
>JAEHHG010000030.1 GCA_019248075.1 Candidatus Gracilibacteria bacterium S5_H10
ATCAATCCTTGCTTGTCTAATGCTTTGCATATTTTGCTTGCAGGTTTTCCTTTTACTTGAAAACATACGTTAATGCATTCTGGATCTATTATAAGGTGTAAATCTTTATCTTTTTTGATGGTTGCTGCAGCATATTTTGCTAGTGCAAACTGACTATTTACTCTTTTTTCATATCATTTTTCTCAAAGGAATTTGAGTGCTGTTCGTACTTTGAATGCATCATTTCTTCTTCCGCATTGAATGGATTTATTCCCAGGATTGAATGTTTTTTCGTCCATTTGAAACAGATAATCTGCATTTTCATTAAAATTATTGTATAGCACATCTGGATCTTTTGTAAGAAGCATAGCTGCTAATAATGGTATATTCATCATCTTATGAAGACTCCATGAAACAGAATCACTTTGTTCTATCCCTTTGAGTAATTTTTTGTGTTTTTTGCTTAATAAAGCTCATCCTCATAAGGCTGCGTCTGTATGTAATCGGAGTTTGTATTTTTTTGCTATTTTGCTGATTTTTTCTATAGGATCAAAAGCTCCAATTACAGTCGTTCATGCAGTAGCATTTACAAAAAATGGGATATATCCGTCATGGATGTCAGATATAATTGTTTTTTCGAGTTTTTTTGTATCCATTTTTCCTTTACTGTCGGTCGGAATTATTCTAATTGCATCTTTTCCCAATCCTGTTACGCTGATGAATTTTTCTGTCGAATAATGTGCTTGATCTGATGTATATCAGACCATTTTTTTTCCTGATATTCATGATTTTTTTATAGATGAGTATTTTTCGTTTCTTGCGATGACAATTGCTATCATATTGGTTAATGATCATCATGGACCAAAGATTCCATCACCTTTTTTATATCCTACTTTTTTCAATAAAAATTTGATTACTTCCTGTTCTATTAGTATGTGGATTCATGCAGATTTGTAGGTATGCATTGTATTGTTTAATACTGCGGTCATCATCTCTGCCATGACTGCAGGCATGATTTGCCCTCAAAAGAGCAGATTAAAAAATCATTTGCTTGATGTCTTTGGACTGGCAAGAATAATTTTTTCCATTTCGTCAAAAAGCACATCAACTGCTGTTCATTTGTTTGGGATCGACAAATCAATCTCTTTTTTGAGTGCTGTTGGCGATTTGTATTTGAGCACGGGATATTTTTCTGAGTGTTTATTATATTTTTTGATAATATCCATTGTTCTTTCCAACATTTTGTTTGTGTCCATAGTATTTTTTCGTTGGTAAATATAGGGCAGGGTATAGTGATATTATAGACTATATCAAGTATAATATTTTTGATAGCATGTTGATTTTCCTTTTGAAATCCATACACGTATCTATGTGAAAAATAGTATATTTTAGTATATATACCCATTTATTTATAACATATTTGCCATGTTGTTCAGTGAATTTTGATTGAAGGCGTGATTGCTGAGATCTTTGGAAACTATCGGATATAAAGAAGTGACCCCTATCCAAGCTCAAGTGATGACCATCGCTTTGAGTGGAAAAAATATTGTCTGACAGTCTCAGACATGAACAGGTAAAACTGCGGCGTTTTTGCTTCCTGTTCTCAATAAAATCGATACCAACAAAAAAACCTTGCAGGCATTGATACTTGCTCCGACGAGAGAACTTGTCGTTCAAATAGGAGAAGAGATCAGGAATTTGACGAAATTTTATGGAGTTACGTTTGCTTGTTTATATGGATGAGCGAGTCCTAATATCCAAAAGACTCATCTCAAAAGAAATCCTGCAATCGTTATCGCTACGCCAGGAAGACTTATGGATTTTATGAATCAGAAAGTGATCAATATCGGTGTTGCAGAATATTTCATCTTGGATGAGGTCGATAGAATGCTGGATATGTGATTTGTCCGTGATATCGAAAAAATTCGAACTCAGCTCAAAAATGTCAAACAAACCTATACGTTCTCTGCTACTATGAACGACGATATGAAGGCTATTATCAAAAAACATATTTCTAGCTATGAATTTATCAAGATAGGTGAGGGAGTGACTGTCGATAAAATTCATCATAGATATCTTCCTATAGAACATGAACAGAAATTATACAACGTCATTAGATTGATCAAAGCGCACGCAAAAGATAAGGTGCTTATCTTTACGCATACCAAAAGAAATACCAAAACAATACATCAAATACTTATCTGAGATGGATTCAAGGCAGGGCTTCTCAACTGAGATATGGCTCAAGGAAAAAGACAGGCTATGCTCAACGCATTCAAGACAGGAGAGACCCAAGTAATGGTTACGACCGATGTCGCTGCGAGAGGATTGAATATGGAAAATGTCTGACTCGTCATCAATTTTGATGTACCTGCTGATCCAAAGAGTTATATTCATAGGATTGGAAGAACGGGAAGAGCCTGAGCGAGCGGAAAAGCTATCATGCTCGTCTCTCCTTTGGAAATGCCCTTACTCAAAGAGATAGAAAAGATTCATAAGATTAGAATACAACCGTCAGAACATATCGTTGAACATGATAAGATGTGAGCGTATGGAAATCTTCGTCTTAATAGGTCTACAGACAAAAAATGAAAGAAACCACAAGCACCGAAACGTCAGAGTTTCACCAAAACCTATAATAAACTTTGTCCGTCTGATGAACAAAAAGCTCTAAGAGGAGAAAATAATTATCGTAGTAATCCCAATCATAAACATCATGAACGCAGGCCTTGAAGAGCAGTTGATGCTAGATCTTCAGATAGTAGGCCCTCTAGAGAATCGGGCAAACCATCTACTGGTTGATACAAATGAAAACATCATGATGGTAGACCGAGTTCGCAAGGTCAGTTTAGAGGTTTGGGGAAGCCGAGACATAAATAAAAAAAGATAAAATAAATTAACAAACCCACCGTCAGGGCGGGAGCTAAGGAAAAATATATAAAAAATTTTCCATATAGCCCCCTGTTAAGGGGAAATGGGGGGTTTGTTAAAATAAAATAAAATAAATTAAATAAAATAGAAAAAACTCTACAAGAAATTGTAGAGTCGTTTTGTTTATATATTAATTTTTCATTATCTTGCCGAGATCAACTATATTGAAATTTTCTAACTGATCAGTGAATCATTTATCGTGACTGACCATGATGACTGCTCATTCGTAATCGTTGATTGCTTTCGCGATGACAGGGAGGTGACGGAAATTTATGTGGTTGGTTGGTTCGTCGAGGATAAGAAGATGTGGTTTTTGGAGAACGAATCTTGCGTAGCAGAGGAGTCCTTTCTGTCCTTCTGACAACGAACCTATGGTATTTTTCAATAAATTTTTGGTAAGCAGAAATTGTGCTGCGACACGAAAGATATCTTGATCGCTTGCTTCTTCTGCTATTTCTTCTAAGGTCTCTCGTACATTTTTGTTCATATCCAGCGCATCAAAATCCTGACTATAATATCCTACTTTCACTTTGTTGTGAATCATGGCGATGTTTTCTTCTGGATGTGTGGTGTCTGGTTCTTTGATGATGATATCTGTAGCTTTTTTATCTTTTGTTATCGCATTATATTCTTTCATAATGTTTTCTTTGTGCTGATGAATCATCATAAGTCTTTTGAGAAGTGTAGATTTTCCAATACCGTTTGGTCATATAAACATATATCTTTCGTGCTTTTTGATGACTAATGGTAACTTGTAATTTACTACTTCGTGTACTGCATTCATCAATCATACTTTATTTATCGTGACGATAGGTCATACATAATTGTCGAAAGGAATGGAAAAATTTGCAATTGTCCTATCATCTTTTCTGACTTCCACTTTATTCTCTTCAGCTTCTTCTACTTCGTCTCTCATCTTGCTTGCAAGCTTACGCATTTTACCTCATTTGTTTGAAAAGAAGTTTATCTTTTCTTTGGCGTCAGCTATCTTTTTTTCAGCTCTTGCGTTTGCCATCTGGTCTTTTTCTATCTGTGCTGCTATCTGTTCTACTACATCGTAATAATCTCCTCGATACTGTTCAACTTTGCAGGTATTTTTGTTGAGATACAAGACTCCATCAGTAAACAAATTCAAAAAGTCTGCATCATGGCTAATAACGACCACGGTTTTATCATAAGACATCAAAAAGGTTATCAGATCTCCAATTCCTGTGTCATCGAGATTGTTGGTTGGCTCGTCGAGAAGAAGAATATCGGGATGTTGGATCAAAGCGTAGGCGAGAAGTAGTCTCGCTTGTTGTCATCCAGAAAATTCTTTTATCGGTTTATTCATCGGTGCATTGAAATTTACCGCTTTGAGTACTTCTTCTATTTTTTTGTCTATCTTGTAATCTTTTTCTTTGAATGCAGTTTCAAAAAATTCCTTGATAGAAAGATTAAGTTGATCCCTAGGGATGACTTGTCTCGCAATCGCGATGGTATTTCCTTGTACAATATGTATTTTTCCTTTTTGTGGAGTCAATTCTCCTGTAATCATTTTAAATATTGTTGTTTTCCCTGCTCAATTTTGTCACATAATAGTAATCTTAGTATTTTGACGAAGTGAAAAATCACTGTCTACGAGAATTGGATGTCTTCCATCATTATATGCAAAAGATACATCATCGAAACGCATGACTACTGGGTTCTGATTGCTTGACATTGGTGGATAAGAAAAATTGTAAATCACAAGAAACTATTATATGAAATTATTTTCAGTATGCAAACAATATTACTATTTAAAACGCTTCGCTGTGACCTACTTTTGATGGGCGTCAAAAATAGGTAAAAACGCTTTCCAGATGCAAATCAACTGAACAACTGTCGTTTCAAACAGAACGGTTTACCATCTCACATCCACCCCCGATGAAATACCGTGGGCCCGTTTCGGTTCGTCGGCTTCGCTACTTCGAATTCAGAGAATGTCTGGCGTGCATCTGGTTTGTGTAATTTAGTATTTTTTTATAAATCATATTTTGTCTGTTTTTTTGTAAGCGCTTCTATATTATATATTTACTTTATTATTTTTTTGATTCTATGCTCATACGCTCGGCTACTTTTATTAAAAGCGCATCTAAACTCAGTGAATGTCCTGAAAGTAGTTTGCCTGAATTTGCAATGATTGGAAGATCAAATGTAGGAAAATCTTCATTGATAAACACTCTTGCCAATCATAGTAAGCTTTGTAAGGTTTCTGTTACTCCTGGAAAGACTAAGTTGATTGGATATTTTTTGATGAATGATTCCTGGTACCTCGTTGATTTGCCTGGATATGGATATGCACAGACAGGAAAAAAAAATAGAGACCTTTGGATAAAAATTACTCATGATTATTTCCTTGGAAGAGAATCTTTGAAAAAAGTTTTTGTCCTCATTGATGGAAATATTCCACCACAACCTATTGATCTCGATTTTATCTATAGTTTGGATCAGAAAAATATTCCTTTTGATATCATTATGACCAAGATAGACAAGGCTACGCAAAAATCATTGAGTCTTCATATGCGTTTATTGAGACAAAAACTTACTGATTTTGTTATTCATATGCCAAAAATATTTACTCTCTCTAATGTCACTAAAAAAGGAAGAGAAAAATTGCTCGAATATATTGAAGAACTTATTTAATAGTATATCATGTAATGCTGTATCTAAAAGTTTCTAATCTTGCCAAATCATATACATCAAAAGTCCTTGTTGATCATGTAGACTTTACTATTTCTAGATGACAAAAAATTGCGTTAGTAGCCAAAAATTGAGCGGGAAAATCTACCTTGCTCAAATTGTTGATGAAAGAAATAGATCTTAGCGATGGTACAATTGAATGGAGAGAATGAATCCGTATTTGATATCTTTCACAGGACACTCGTTTGGATGATGCACT
Organism: Candidatus Gracilibacteria bacterium S5_H10; assembly: GCA_019248075.1. Lineage (GTDB taxonomy): Bacteria > Patescibacteriota > Gracilibacteria > Absconditabacterales > Absconditicoccaceae > CAJBLF01. Next base: position 5,831 of record JAEHHG010000030.1, read on the forward strand.
TACCGTCCGTGAATTCCTCTTCGATTTTGACACTATGCAACATCGAGAACAGGAAGTGGAACTTAATATTGCTATCAATAAACTTCGTATCAAGCCATATCTTGATCAAACTATCTGATCTTTGTCATGATGAGAAAAAAAACGTGTTGCTTTGACCAAAACGTTGATGAGTGAACCAGAAATGTTGATTCTTGATGAACCTACCAATCATTTAGATTTGGATATGATAGAGCGACTTGAACGATATTTGAAAGATCATCGTATTACTTTGCTTATGGTAACTCATGATAGATATTTTCTTGAAAGAATATGCACACATATCTTTGAACTTCATAGAGGAAAAATTGTAATATTTCCTGGAAATTATTCTTATTATTTAGAATGTAAGGCAACTCGTGAAGAGAATGAAAAAATAGAAGTCCATAAACTTAAACAATTGTATAGAAAAGAATTGAGCCGGATTAAAAGATCTCCAAGTGGAAGACAGACAAAATCTAATTCTAGATCGACGAGATTTGATGCTATCAATGAACGTTATGATGAATTAAAAGATACTGTGTTTAATGAACAGGCAAAGCTTATTCTTTCTATGGAAAAAAGACAATTGTGATGAAAAATCCTCAATCTCAAACATATCAAAAAATCTTTCTGAGATAAAAAACTCTTGTCTGATTTTTCTCATGAATTTAGACATAATGAACGTATCGGTATTATAGGAAAAAACGGGGTAGGAAAATCAACTTTTGTCCGTATGATTATCGGTGAAGAGCCTATAGATTCGTGATATATTCAAACAGGTGAGACCGTTGTTTTTTGATATTATCAACAAAAAGAAATCCATTTTTCTGATGATAAAAGGGTCTCTGATATTGTCCATGATCGTACATTGCTCGAACAATTTCTTTTTCCACCAAAACAACAACATGTGTTTGCTGAAAATTTGAGTGGTGGAGAAAAAAGAAGGTTACATATGCTGACTATTTTACAAAATAGTCCTAATTTTCTTGTACTTGATGAACCGACCAATGATTTAGACTTAGTTACTGTGAGTGTACTCGAAGATTTTTTGATGACATATAAAGGCTGTCTCATCATAATATCACATGATAGATTCTTTATGGATAAAATTACCGATCATTTATTTGTATTTGAGGGTGACGGTGTTGTTAAGGATTTCCGATGAACGTATTCAGAATATAAAAACTTAACCGAAAGCGAAAAGCTTCAAGTTGAAAACCAAAAAAAATGAAAAGAACAGGAAAATATTCAAATAAATAATAATATTGATTCTAATAAAAAATTGTCATATATGGAAAAGCGTGAATTGGATCAGCTTACCAAAGATATTATCGCATTAGAGAAAGAAAGGGATGAAATCAATCGTATTTTTGATCAGAAAGATGTCCCTTATGATGATATCAAAGTTCTCTCTGAGGCATTATGAGTTATTCTTCGTCAGCTTGAACAAAAAGAATATAGACGATTTGAACTCAGCTCAAGAGAATAGTTTTTACTCTATATTTATCTTTTACTATAAAAGATGCGATATGTCTATATGGTAAGATGCAATGATGAAAGTTTGTATACCGGTATTGCTAAACATTTGGAAATGAGAATTGATGATCATAATTTTTCTAAAAGCTGAGCAAAATACACCAAAAGCAGGCGTCCTGTTACGCTTGTCTGGAGCACTACAGTAGCAGACAAATCTGATGCATTACAATTAGAACGTCATATCAAACGTCTATGAAAAGAAAAAAAAGAGCTGCTTATCTTGGTATAATATTGTAGATATATTTTTCTTGTTTTTCCACTATCAAAATTTGCATAATATTCGTTTCTGAGTATACTTGGATATATTTATATCTAAGTATTTTTTATACTTTAAGCATTGTCACATGATTAGCCCAATAGATGGTAAAGTATCATATCAGGAATGAGCAAATCGGACTCCTGAATCTGCTGCAGAAAAGACACAAGAAATATTTGAATCTACTAATAAAGATTTGGAAGCATTAAAGACAACAATTGAATTGAACGTATATACTCAAGAAAAAAGTCAAAAAGCTTTGTCTGCTTGAAATGCTAAAGAAGTATATAGACTCAAACCTTCAAAAGTAAATTTTTTCTCTTTGTCTCAATCTACGATTCCTGAGTCTCAAAAAGAATATGGAAATGCAGAATTTGATCATATGATCAAAACCTTGTATATTATTCAGTCTAATAATAATGGAGCAGGAGAGGTTTATAATCAAATCACTTGAGGAAACTATAAGACAGATAAAATATCTGCTATTTTCACAAAGCTTATTGATTTTATGAAAAGCAAATGACTTGATGTACCAAAAACTCAACAATGAAAGCTTTTTACTAATGCAGACTTTCTTTATATGGTATGATTGTGACAAGCATTGGTGATCAAAAAGGCTGGAGAATTAAGAATGGATAAATCCGCATCACAAGTAAGTAGTGATTTTGGTGATTATATTTTAGGTAAA
>JAEHHG010000241.1 GCA_019248075.1 Candidatus Gracilibacteria bacterium S5_H10
CTTCTTTATTTTTTAACATTATATCTTTTGCTTGCATAATATCTTCTTCGTTTATTGTTTTATATATTTTTTTATTAAGTTCAACTTCTTTATCTGGCGCTTTGTTAGATATATACTCTTTTCCATCTTTATTAGCTTCCACAGCAGTTTTGAAGCTATCAAGCAAGTATTTATGCATATTTAACTTATCTTCTTTTGTAGATAATCCTAGAGCTTCTACAACCATGTCAATTATCTTCTCAAACATACTTTTCTCAGCGCCAG
>JAEHHG010000242.1 GCA_019248075.1 Candidatus Gracilibacteria bacterium S5_H10
TTATGTTTCTGATGTTGTCGATCGGTCTATCTTGTGTTGTCAGATTTATTCCTTTGTTTGTTTCTGTCTTGTCAGGATCGTTTGAGACATCAAAAGTATTCGTTGTCGTTTTGATAGCAATTATTTCGTTTGCTATCTCTGCTGGAGAAAATGTTTGGTTGATATATGATGGTGCTAGCACAAACAACACTATAACATTTGATAAATTTCCATGAGAGTTTGTATATCAAGCACCTGTAGGTATACAAACAAACAAAGG
>JAEHHG010000243.1 GCA_019248075.1 Candidatus Gracilibacteria bacterium S5_H10
ATCGGTGTTTTCAGAATCTGTGTATCGCCTACCGTTTTGTATATCTCTACTTCATAAAGGTTTGGATAGTTGAATCTTACGGTGTCTCATCCTATTCCTTGTAATGTTATGTTTCTGATGTTGTCGATCGGTCTATCTTGTGTTGTCAGATTTATTCCTTTGTTTGTTTGTATACCTACAGGTGCTTGATATACAAACTCTCATGGAAATTTATCAAATGTTATAGTGTTGTTTGTGCTAGCACCATCATATATCAA
>JAEHHG010000244.1 GCA_019248075.1 Candidatus Gracilibacteria bacterium S5_H10
ACTAATTAAAGATTTAATGAAAATAGATGTTGAAGGTAATCTAATAACTGGCGCTGAGAAAAGTATGTTTGAGAAGATAATTGACATGGTTGTAGAAGCTCTAGGATTATCTACAAAAGAAGATAAGTTAAATATGCATAAATACTTGCTTGATAGCTTCACATATAGTTATAAACAGCAGCATGAACACTCTCATGTAACTTAGTTGTGAAATCTATATTTCTTTTATTTACTTCATCTATTATCATGTTTATTTG
>JAEHHG010000245.1 GCA_019248075.1 Candidatus Gracilibacteria bacterium S5_H10
TTTCCTGATAAAAAATTATCTGTTCCTCATGATCGAGTAACTGTATATCCTGATCATCATTTAAAAAATTCACCTCCTGATGGAAATGTTATGGTTACATCAGGAGGTGAATTTTTTAAATGATGATCAGGATATACAGTTACTCGATCATCATTTAAAAAATTCACCTCCTGATGGAAATGTTATGGTTACATCTGTCGGTGCTGTGCTATCAAGTGTAAAGAGATTCCCTGTAAATGCTGCTG
>JAEHHG010000246.1 GCA_019248075.1 Candidatus Gracilibacteria bacterium S5_H10
ATTTAGCTACTACAAGCTATATAGCTAAGAAGTTCGATGTAACACCTCAAAAGGTTAGAGGATTTATAAGGGAATGTATAGAACAAAAGCTACTTAAAAAGTTCTTAGAGAGCTTTATTATTAATCCATATATTGTTGCGCCATATATGATTAATAATAAAGTTCTTAGAGAGCTTTATTATTAATCCATATATGGTTGCGCCATATATGATTAAAAACAATCAATTGCATCAACTTCAATT
>JAEHHG010000247.1 GCA_019248075.1 Candidatus Gracilibacteria bacterium S5_H10
TCTTAAAGATGTTCAAGACTTACCTAATTCTGTAACAACGTACATTAAAAAACATTTTGATGTATGAAAACGCCCTTCTGTTTTTCAGTCGGGCTTTTTTTTATATTCGTAATTCTCGAGGTTCTCTTTTTGGTGGTTTTATGGTAAGTTTTGTATACTCGATTCCTAATTTTTTGCTGTAGGTCTGAATGATAGGTGTGGTGTATTCTTCAAGGATCGACTTCAATAGTTTTGAATTTGA
>JAEHHG010000248.1 GCA_019248075.1 Candidatus Gracilibacteria bacterium S5_H10
TATACTTATTCGTATCAAACGAAATGTTTATATGATTAATCCAAACTTTATAATTCCACCAGAGAACTACAAAGAAGCTAATGATGAATGGGAAAAAATAAATGAAAAGAAAAAAAAATATGTAGAACCAAATTATTTGATTCATGTTCTTCTTTTACTTTAATAATCAAATAATTTGGCTCTACATATTTTTTATTTTTCTTTTCATTTATTTTTCCTTTTTTCTAAATAGTTATAAACA
>JAEHHG010000249.1 GCA_019248075.1 Candidatus Gracilibacteria bacterium S5_H10
AAGCTTATCGGATGATCAATAACTCCTTTTCTAATAACTCTTTGAATCCTAACGAAATACTTCGTAAACATTACTAGCCCAATATCATTCATATACTGTATAATTTACTATCTGGTGTTCCATACACAATAAAAGCATCTTAATTGATGCTTTTGAAGCTTCTATAGGATTTGGAGCATTAAACATATTACCTATATTTCTTGCATTCAACAACTGAGCTTCATTTGTAGCCATATGC
>JAEHHG010000250.1 GCA_019248075.1 Candidatus Gracilibacteria bacterium S5_H10
TGTTTGATGAAAATAGTGAAAAATTAGGTAATGATAAAGATTTTAAATATAGTGAACTGTTTGAGCTGATTGAGAAAAAATACAATTATGATAGAAAAGAGGTTGTGGCTTTAAATACAGTAAAAGATGCTTTTATTGTATTTAAAGCCACAAACTCTTTTCTATCATAATTGTATTTTTTCTCAATCAGCTCAAACAGTTCACTATATTTAAAATCTTTATCATTACCTAATTTTT
>JAEHHG010000031.1 GCA_019248075.1 Candidatus Gracilibacteria bacterium S5_H10
TTCATGAAACAAAAAATCTTTTTGATCATTGGTATAGTACTTTTAAGTATTTTTTGAATGTCTATCTATAATGAATTTATGGCAAATCATACATATTATCAGACTATGCTAGCAACTCGAGTAAATCGAAAAATGGTTATTTGGAGTATTTTAGCAGTATGTATACCTCTTATATATATTGTCAGATCAAAGTTGTTTTCAGTAAAGAAATTCTTTATGTACATCATACCTATTACGCTCATATTCTTTACTATAGCATTCACTATGGTAAAAGAAAGTATCGTATGATGATCAGCAGGACTTATTATTCTTGCGCTCAATACGCTTATATTATATTTCCTTGCAATGTATTTTACGGTCTGAATCACCGCATTTGGAACTCGAATATCAAAGACATTCATAAAGTTTAAAGAAATCAGACGACAAGAAATGCTTATAAACTTTTGAATAGGACTCTGAATTTTCTTGCTCATTATATATATTTTTTCTATGATACATTTGCTTCGAGGTGCAATTATCCGAATTCTTTTTTTGTGACTTGGATATATGGTTTGGCGCATGAAAGATGATCTTACTCAATATACAACAATCATAGCTGATGTAGCTGATGAGTTCAAAGGAGAAAAATTAAAAGCCAATCGATGGAAACGATTAGGTATCATATTGTTGGCTATTTCTATCATATACTATTTATATGGATTTCAATTATCATTCATTCCGTATTCAACGGCTTGGGATGCTAATCATGAATATATGTATATCCCAAGAGTGCTTGCACAAAGTCATGGAGTTCTTCGAGGAAATATGTGACCTATTGCATCAGCACCATATCTTTGGCATATGTTTATTGCTTTTTGGTTTTCACTTATACAACCTATCAAAAGCCGATTTTGGTTGGCTCCAGATACTATCGCTGTAGCAATGAATTTCTTAAGTGGAATATTTGTACTAATCTTTGGTACAGGACTTATCAAAGAAGCGATCAGTTATTTCGTTCCAAAAAAAAGCGAAAATGATGTGACTGCAACTATAGGAATGTATAGTGGATGGATGATGTTGCTTTTCCGACTTACAAGCGGAATGGGTGCGTTCTTGGTATTCGTAGACAACAAAACTGATCTTGGAGTAATGGCATTGACTATCTTAGCTATTCTTTCAGGATTTATATTTCTCAAGCACATTCTCGACAACCGTGAAAAGTGAATTACTCTTCATCGAGATTCACTCAAATATATCATCATTTCATGAGTAATGTTTGCACGAGCGCTTATGGCAAAACCTACCGCGTTTATCGATATTGCTTTGTTTGCATTATTGCTTATTGGATTGTGGATAGATAGTATTATCGCTATTGGTGCGGGTATTATAACAATAGGGATGACAGGTATTCTCAAAATTGCTAATGCGCCTGATATGATGACACCAGTTGCATGAAAATATATTGTGGTGATATGAATCATCGTAGTCGTGCTTGGATTGATAAGGATGATAATGAATAAAAATAAAATCCAAGGATGATTGTCAGATAAAAAAAGGTTATTAAAATATATCCTTATTTGGTTGTTGACGTTAATAGCTACATTAGTGATTTTTAAATGACCAAATGTCTTGATAAAACAACTTAATGATCATACTTTCGGACCATCAAATTTTGTAAAAGGAATCATGTTGTCTGCCAATGATACAGCAGCATTGGCTGAACAGACTGCTATAGACAAAAAGTTTATCAATACTGTAGCGCTTACGCCTGCACAATGTAAACAGACGGTGTTTACCGAAGAAGAATTGAGCGGTGATCTTAGGACAGCAGTGACAACAAATGAAGATGTAGGAAGATATGTGGGATATGGATGGAAAGATATTAGTAAAGGTGGAGGACTTAATCTTTGATATGGTTTACTTAGATTGTTCTACCCAAAAAATGATGTGTGTTACGGAGTAAATAGTTCAGCAAAACTATTGTGTAATAATGCTCAAGATATTGAAAATTTCAATGTAGCAACATTACAATCGCTCTTCGAAAAGATGAAAGCATGAACACAGGCATATGATTTATTGAGTGGAGCATTAGCTGCATATCAATCAAAATGATCTCAATCAGTCATCAATCCTACAGAATATAGAGATGAGATTCTTGCGATAAAACAGTATTATCAAAATCATGCTATCCAGACGCAAGCAGGTACGATAAATATCCCATATAGATATCTTGTTCCATTCAATGTTACGTTCAATCGATCATTACAGAATCTTAGTAGTTATTATACTGATATCGGATTCGTTTGGTTGATTATATTTATGCTTTTGGTACTTGGTTTCATATATGCAATATGCAATGTAAATCGTTTCAGACAAGATACTAATCTTGTTGTACTTTCCAGTGTCACTATCATCGGACGAGGTATCTGGTGGATTATCGGATGAGGAATTGTGCGGTATGGAATGTGACTCGTTGTGTGGACAGTAATCTCTGTAGCAATGATTCTTAGAGATATGTTTGAACATACAAAAACAGATAACGAAAAAACCATGATGTATATTATCCTTTTCCTTCTAGGTGTTTGGTGATTGATTCAATTCGTTCTTAATTTTGTAAGAATATCTTCTCAAGGAGGAGGAGGTCCTTTCCTTCGATACAAGATGAATAATGGAAGCGTAATAGAGATCACTACAAGTCTTCAACAAAAAGAAGTGGTAAAATCAGGATATGGACAAAAAGATGTTTTTGATATGCAATTCCCTCATTATAATAAATTCATCGACTACGTAAAAAATAGACCCAACACTGATGGAGTATTGATTGCAGGAACATACATACAATACTTCTTGGACAATCAACGCAATATAAAAAGTGATGGAATGCTTTCTCGATTCCGAGAACAAAATAGCGATGGAAATATGTGTAAATCATATCAAAGACTAAGAAATAGTAATCTAAAATATCTTGTAATCGATCCAAATATCTGAACAGTGGTGATGGGTGAATGAAATGAATCGCTCTTCAATAGATTCTTTGCCAAGAGAGATTCTGTTACAGGAAAGATTGAAGAAGATGGAGCTATCAGTAATCTAGTGAAACTTCGAAAAGCAGGATATATCAATTTGTTTTCTACAAACAATCTAGGAGCAAAATATGCATTTAGTTTAGACGATACTGCCCTTACCGCAAAATTTGGAGCTATGTCTGAAGATGAACTTGTCTTCTTAAGAGCAAAACTCTCCATAGCAAGATTCTTCTCTGATGCACAAGATCTTCTCAGTTTCATTGGAGAGACATTCACCAATAGAATTGCAAATGGAGAAGCAGTTAGTGATATAGCAGATGTCTATGGAAAAACAGTTGATGATGTAAAAATACTTATGGCAGCACAATCAATCCTTGAAAACCAATCAATATCTCAAGAAATTACATCAACTCTGGCATCCTTATCTCAAGATGAAAGAATTGTGTTGGCGCAATACCTTGGATTGATAAATATTCTCAAAAACGATGCAGCACAATATCAACAATCACTTAACAATATTATAAGTCAGAGTCTTGGTGGGGGAAGCCAGTTGATTATATTCGAATTAAATTAAGAAACTAATTTGGAATATGCAATTTGAAATTTTAAATTTAAAAAAATCACTTCAAAAGGGTTTAAATTTATAATTTTAAAACTCAAAATTTAAAATTAATTTTAGTTATTAAGTATTATAGTTATGAAGTTAGATGTATCAGAAATCAAAAAGAACACCATCCTTGAAATTGATGGTCAATTATTCAAAGTTATCGACTTTGCTTTTATGCAATGTCAACAAAGACAGTGAAGTTACACATTCAAATTCAAGAACCTTATCACAGGAGGAGTACAGAGCATTACGTATAAATCAGGAACCGTTCTAGAAAAAGGTGATGTAATTACCAAAAATGCAGTATTCTTGTATAATGCAGGAGATACGTATACATTCATGGAAAACGATACATGAGAAATGCATGAATTAGATGTATCTATGGTTGACGATATCTCATGATATCTCAAGGAAAATATGGATTGTTTCGTGATGGTTTACAAGGGTAATGTTATCAGTGTGATCTTACCACCGACCGTTTCATACAAAATTATTGAAACTGTTCCTGGAGTAAAATGAGATAGAGCGCAAGCAGGAAAAAAACCAGCCAAGATAGAAACTGGTTTGGAAATAATGATTCCATTACACAAGAACGAAGGAGACATTATTACGCTCAATACACTTACAGGAGAGACAAATTAATATTAGGGACAAGCATAAACAGACGAGGGACATGGAAATGTTCCTTTTTCTTTTATAAAAAAATTTGCCGCTTGTCCCTAGGTATTTGTTCCTAAGTATAAAATATATTATTTTTTTGACTGAAAAACTTTGATATTCCGTTTCCCTTCAGGGAGTGAATTTTTCAAAATCCACGGATTCAGCTTTTTGATTTCATAATATCCAAGGCTATTTTTTCTCGCTCGATCTGCTAGATCGTCTATTTGTTTTACACTCATGTCTTTGGTAGCAAAAGATTCATACATAGTCCCCAAGTCATTATGCTCAAAAAAATCATATTTATGTTCCCATACATATTTCATCGCTAATATCCTAAATACATATCTTGATGTCTCTGTATTCAATCGGAGATCATAATAATTGTTTGTATATTGTGATGCTAAGCTTCTTTGTAAACCGTTTTCTCCTCTATTATAAGCAGCAGCAGCCAAAGTCCGTTTATCGAACTTTTTGCCGAGGTCTTGAAAATAACGAATCGCTGCAGCAGTAGCTTTATCGATATCAAATCTCTCATCTACAAACTCATTTACCACGAGTCCATATTTTTTCGCAGTATCTGGCATAAATTGTCGAATCCCTGCTGCGCCGGCAGAGCTTGTTACGTTATCCCTCAATGCACTTTCGATGACAGGGATATATTTTAAGTCGTCAGGGAGACCTGCTTTTTTGAGCTCTTTTTCTATCGTTGGTATGATCAGATTCCATCTTTTGTAAATCATGATAAATTGTGCTTCATTGATTTCCAATAATGCAACTTCTCTATCAAACCTTTCAACATTTAACTGATATTTTCATGCGGTCGGCATGATTTCACCGGCAAATGACAATTCATTGTTTATAGCGATATTCACGGATCTTTTATTCCCGCTAAGCTGGAAGATGATGATAAAAAAGAAAATTGCTATGATGATGGCTCTCCAAATAATATTCTTGTCTGTGAAATATTTTTTCCATTGTTCTGTCATTGTTGGTAGACAAAAGATAAAAGATATAATGATGTATACTAAGTGCAACAGCTTTTTCAAACTAAAAAATATCTTTCATTTTGTTGGTCAAATAATTATACTCAAAAAAAAAGATTTATCTTTTAAATACTGCACATATGATCATTGTTTGAATCACATGAACGCTTGGTGCTGGGAAATGAACAATAGTGGAATATTTAGTACAAAAAAAATGATTCCATCATTATTCCGTTCGTTCGTTTTTAATCCAAGAGATCGAAAAAAAATGATTGCCAGTCAATAGAGATAGTATGGTAGCAGTTGCCAATGAGCTCCGTGAAAAGTTCTGATCATCATACATAGCAGAACAGCTATATGAACAAGCAAAAAAAAATGGAGCAAATGCTATCATCGAAAGTTTGAGAGCCTTAGGTGAAGTAGAAGCATTGAAACAAAAAGAGCATTTTCTTTTGTTCGCTATAGATGCAGATCCACAGATAAGATATGATAGAGTTGTGCTTCGTGCTAGCGAGACTGATAGAATTTCATTTGAAGAATTCATTTCCAATGAACAGAGAGAAATGCAAAACGATGATCCTACCAAACAGAATCTTTTAAAATGTATGCAGCTCGCTGATTATACATTCATCAACAATGGAACGCTTGAAGAGTTGAATGATCAGATAGCATCAGTACTTGCTCAATGCCATATCTAAACTATATACATCATTCCGGCGTCAAAAAATTGCAGCCAGAATCCATACTAGGCAAATTAGATCCCGGTTGCAGGCTCTGCCAATACCACCGGAATGAGGCCAAGACGGTTATTTTACATTCTATATCCATCCATGAGAATTCCTGTATGAATTTCCAATAGACACGTCCATTTGTCTCCGAGCGATTGCGAGAAACTTTTTGGAAAATGATATGAATTACAAACGCTCAGAAATATTTCTCAGCCAGGACAATTTGCTGCAGAAGAAGTAGTGACGCTTGTCTGAGAAAGATGACAGATAGAAAAGGTGAGAGTAGTTTGACCAAATAGAAAGAGTACACAAGTTGAAATAAGTGTAGGTGATACCTTTGTATTGTGAATCACTGCACCAATCAAAGTTTCTTGAGATACCAAAGATTTGTGATATATCAAAATTATCTGACCGGCTGGAGAGATCTATTGACCATTTGCTATAGTCGCGCAGAGACATCTGCATTGCACCGTGAAGGAAGCAGAAGAAATGTGAATAAAAACCGGCGATGTCGTCAAGATGCATGTTGGAGGAGTCAGATGAATTGTTTTTGAAAATGTAGCGGTAAGGGCAAGAGATGATTATGCACTTGATTTTCATGTCGATATCGAAGAAGCGAATGCAGCAGGTTTAAAGCCAGGTGATCGAGCAGAACTGATTAAATAATTGATTCATCTATTTTTTACTTATTGCTTTCTTTCCATGAAAATACCATCGTTTCTAAAAAGCAAAAAAAAATATACACTCGTGATTTCATGATGAGGAACAAAATGATTTTATGCATTAGGAGTCTTAAAGTGACTAGAAGAAGTATGATACAAAGATAAAATAGAGGTGATCTATGGAGTAAGCGTATGAGCATTGATAGGAAGCTATCGATCTGCTGGATATTCTGCTCAAGAGATCTATGATTTTTTTATCGATGATCATTCATTTTGAGTGTCTTCCATCAATATTCTCTCCAAACAAAGTTTGCTTAAACTCAATTATTTTGAAAAGAAATTCCGCAAAGATTTACCCAAAAAGTTTTCTGATCTTAAGATAAAAACATATATCTGAACTACTGACGTGAAAACATGATTATTTCGTTTGTTTTCTACAGGAGATTTGATTCCCATTCTTCTTGGGAGTATTTCAATTCCAGGGATTTTTCCTGTGACCCATTACAAAAATTATGTTCTCATGGATGGCTGAGCAACGAATAATTTTCCTGTTGATCTAGCAAAAAAAGCGTATCCAAAAAATGAGATCATAGGTATAGCACTCAATAAGTTTCAACAAAGCCAAAAAATAAAAACTATTTTTGACGCATTATCTGTGTCTTTTGAAATCTTGCTCAGACATCATACCGTAGAAAATATGTCGGTAGTTACCCATTTATTTTACAAAAAATTGAATCTTAAAGTCTTGGATATTAACAAAAAAAATATGCAAAAAGCATATCTTGACGGGTATGATGATTGTTTGAAACACTTCAAAAAATAACAACCAAAGTTTTAAAATTTAAAATTCAAAAGTTCAAATTCAAAATGTACTATTTGCGTATTTCACAATGCTGGACATATGGTTCAGCTATTTTTTTAAATGCTTCAAGTTCTTCATCGTTAAATGGAGTTCCACCAAAATCAGGATCGAGGGTGTTTCCGCCGATATAATTCTGAAGATAATAATGTTTCGCACCTCTGATATAAAACGCCATATTTTCAATATCATCTGCGGTATGAAGTCATTTTGCAACGGTTGTTCTATATTCAAAATCTATTTTACTTTCCAACAACACTTGCAACAATTTCTGATAACTATTGTAAAATTCTGGTGGTTGTTCCAATCAGATAGCATCAACATAAC